>JAHIPL010000161.1 GCA_018894615.1 Acidobacteriota bacterium
ATGATCAATAAAGCGCTCCGTGAATACATTGAATCAGACCCATCGTCTTTCGAACATACCCTCAGACAGGTCATACGCGAGGAACTGTCGGAGTATAAGACAAAGTGATATTGCCATCTTAATTGTCGCTTAAAACGGCTCTGAGGGCCTTTTATCACATATTCAGGAACATTCTATCCCTCGACATCCTCCTCTAATCGGATAAAACATGTGAGAGGAGAGGCTTTTGCTCAAGATCACAAAGATTGACATTCTCCTAAACATTTAAGGATCATCTCCCGATTAGTTGGTAATGATCCATTCGTTTTGAGTGGAAAAAAGGAAATGGACATCGGGTAACTCCAATGGGTAGAATAAGTTTTGAACCAAACAATTCACCCAAGGAGGCCTTCGATGTCCGGAATGAGTATAGCATATTATTTTCCTTTTCGTCGAATCAAGATTGTCCATCAATCCGTCGCTCAAGACACAAGAACAACTCGGATCGATATCAGTCCCGACAAACGTTTTCTCCCTGTTTGCAGTCGCTGTGGACATCCATCTCGACGGATCCACAGCCATGTCCAGAGGCGGGTCCGAGACTTGAATCTTGGTTCCTTTCGAGTCTGGCTGGAGTGCCATTACCGAAAGGTTGTCTGTATGCACTGCCGGCGGGTTGTAGTCGAAGACCTGGAGCTTTTCTCCCCCTGCCAGAGGGTCACAAAACGGCTGGCTCTTTACATCCACGAACTCTGCAAGATGTTGACGGTCAAGGATGTGGCCGATCATCTGGGATTGGACTGGAAGACTGTTCGACGGATCGACAAACACTTTCTGGAACTCCAATATGGGAAGACCGATACCTGTGGAGTCCGGATCTTGGCGGTCGACGAGATCGCCATCCGCAAAGGCCACTGTTACTTGACCGTGGTCCTGGATTACGAAAGAGGACGTGTGATCTGGGTGGGGAAGCACCGGAGAGCCAAAACTTTGAGTGGTTTCTTCAACAAGATGCCCAACCGCGACAGAAAAAGGCTGAAAGCCATAGTCATGGACATGTGGGATCCTTACATCAAAGCCGTCCAGAAGAAAGTCCCTCATGTCAAAATCGTCTTCGATCTTTTTCATGTCGTCGCCCAGTTCTCTCGAGTGATCGACAAAGTCCGGCGAGCCGAATATCGAAAAGCATCAGAGGAAAACAAATCCGTTTTCAAGGGAGCCCGGTACCTGCTTCTCAGGAATCGCTCCAACCTGAGACGAATCAAAGACAGGGAGCATCTCAGAGAACTTTTGGAGTTGAACGAAGTGATTAGCACCGTAATGATTCTGCGAGACAAATTGAAACACATCTGGTCATACAAGTTTCGAACCTGGGCGAGAAAAGCGATTGACGAATGGTGCGCTCTGGCCCGGTGCACCAATCATCCAGCAGTCCAGAAGTTCGCCGACACCCTTGATAGATACAGCTACGGTATCCTCAATCACTGCGACTATCCCATCCACACCGGAAAGCTGGAAGGTGTGAACAATAAAATTAAAGTGATCAAAAGGAAAGCCTATGGCTATCATGATCTCCGATACTTCTCACTGAAAATTATTCAAGCTTTTACCAACTAAATGGGAGAAGAACCACATTTAATAAGTTTAGGCATATGATATTTGGGGGTTGATATGCGCCTCATTGATGTTTTAGATACGGTCAATCAGATCGAAAAAAGTTCCTTCCTTAAAATCCTCGACGGATTCTGCAGCGAAATTCGAAAATCCGACCCAAAAGTCGACCAAATCCTTTCAGTAGGGGATGGGCAGCTCAAAAATGTCGATGAAAAACTGAAGGAAACACTCAACACAAGCCGAAACAAAATAGATCTTATCATAAATCTTGGGAATAAAAACGTTATCATTGCTGAATGTAAAACAAAGAAAGATTCAGATTACAACCAGTACACGGCCTTATCCAGGCAGTTGAAATCGTACGAGAACTTGTGCGAGAAACAGGGATATCTAATTTCTAAGATTTTGCTGGTGGCAAATGACTTCTCGGATGAATTCGTTAGTGAATGCGAATACGATTATGAATTGAATCTTTCCCTCATCACGTCTAAAGGCTTAATTCAGATCCTGGAAGGCTTCAAAGAATCCAGATTAGAGGAATTTCCAGTGAAGCTATTGTTGAAAGATGGATTGTTGAATGAGGATAGGATTGTGAAAGTTTTACTTAGATAAATTCAATACACAAACAAAATAACAGATAATTCATAATTTATATCCACAATAAGCACAATATCTGTGCATTCACGTTATCCACAGGGGTGTGGAAATTGTAATCCTTTTGTTTTCTATGAGTTTAGATTGCCGTCATTATTGTGTCGCATAAGGTATATTATGTAAACTTATAACACTGATCATAACAACGCTGCATCAATAATATTAAAAAAAGTTGTTTTTCAGTCCTTGAGTTTATTTAATATTTCTTCCAGGATAGCGATGACTTCATTTTTGGAGACCTTTTCCTGCTTGAATTCGAGCCTTAATCTATAGCTGTCAGAACCTTCCGGTTTGTAATTGTAGACATATCGCTTTATTTTATTACTTACGGGTTGGCCTTTGATAACTTTGCTTAAATCCCTCGTGTCGTCGCGTCTCAGGTCACGGTCTCTGATGGCATAAAAAAGCTGCATCATTTTTTCTTTGTCTTTTTGTTTGGCTATCTCTAACAGAGTGCTTCTGCTTTTAATATTGAATTCACCGCACAATCGACGTATTTCCTGAGGGATGCGGCTGATGTTTATAATTTCCGTTATGGTCGAGCGTGCCTTTCCTATTTTTTCCGATATCTTCTGATGGTTGTACCCATACATTTCCGCCAGCGTCTTCAACCCGTCCGCTTCCTCAAAAACATCCAGGTCTTTTCTCTGAAGATTTTCAATAAGAGCGATCTCCATCGCTTCATTGTCCTTCACGTTCATTTCAATGCAAGGAATATCACTCAGGCCTGCTTTTTTGGATGCCTTGAATCTTCTTTCTCCGGCGATTATTTGATATCTGCCATTTTTTGGCCGTACAAGGATGGGCTCAAGTACGCCTTTTTCTTTGATAGAATGGGCAAGTGCAGTAATATCACCAATTTCTGTGCGTGCATTCTGTGGATTGGGATCAATTTTATCCAGATTGATCATACGGATCTGAGGACCTTTCGCACGTGTAGAAATCAGATCGACAAAATGATCGTCATGCCTCATTCCAAAATTTTCAGGCAATCCGGTTTTTTTACTTTTTTGCACGTTTCAATATCTCCTCAGCTATTTGCTGATACTGAGCCGCCCCCACGGAATTGGGCGCATATGTAAAAATCGATTCTTTATAGGCAGGGCTTTCTTCTAATTTTACGCTTTTTGACACCACCGTTTCAAAAACATTATCGCCGAACACACCTATAATTTGCTTCACAACATCTTTCGAAATATTTGTACGCTTGTCATACAATGTAATAATGACGCCGATTATACTGAGCTCCGTATTTGCGATTTTTCTTATTTTCTCTATTGTTTCCAGCAGATCATCTGTTCCTTCCAGGCTCAAATAAGAAGCTTGAATAGGAATAAGGATTCGATCAGCCGCTACAAGAGCATTGATTGTGATCAAGCCTAGGGTTGGAGGCGTATCAAGGAATATAAAATCATATTTTTTCTTGACAGGGTCAAGCACATCTCTCATGCGAAAATGACCATCGATCTCCCCCACCAGCATGGGCTCCAGCTTGGCCATAGATATCCGGGAATTGATGATGTCCAGCCCTGGTACCGTCGATGGGATTATGACCTGTTCGATCCCGACTTTGGCATCCGTCATGGCGTCATACAAGGAATATTGCAATACCGATGCGTCCACAACACATGAAACCGTGCTGTGTCCCTGAGGATCTGTATCCACAAGAAGCACACTCTTCCCCATCAAAGCCAACCCCGCAGCAACATTAAACGCCGTGGTCGTTTTTCCGACCCCACCTTTCTGATTGGTTACCGCAATGATCAAGATGAACTCCGATTGATGTGCTGATTGAATATGTAAAATAAATAATGGAATTTCTTCAAAATTGCAAGCTCATTTTTAAATATATGTCGGCATGCCGACATAACACACTGATAACACTTAAATTAAATTCATTTATTCTGATCTTCCGTTTATGATATCTTGTTTATTATCTGTTGGTTATCAAATATTAGCAAAGAATATATCAGAATGCCTTAGGTATTATCTCTCAAATAAAAATAACAACTAGATTTAGTCATGTCGGCATGCCGACATCGCAATATATGGATTTTTCTTATCACACTTCAAGTTTTCATTTTCACCTTTTGACATTATTTCTTAATCAGAGTATCATTTTTTAATCTTTAAAAGGCGGTCATAGTGAGCCAAACCATCCTTGATTTGATCAAAAAACGAAATGTTTTGTTTGATGGAGGCATGGGCACTGAGCTCATGCGACTCGGGTTCTCGCAGGGAGAGTGTCCTGAGCTCTGGAATGACATGCATCCTGACAGGGTTCGTTCCATTCACCAGGCCTATTTTGACGCCGGTGCCGATGCCGTTTTAACGAACAGTTTCGGAGGCAGCCGGATTAAGCTGCAGTCTTATGGTTTAGCCGAACGATGTTTTGAGCTCAACGAAAAGGCCGCGCGTCTGGTCAACTCAGCTAGGCCGGACGGTCGTTTTGTAGGCGGCAGCCTGGGCCCCACCGGTCATTTTCTTGAACCTCTTGGAACCGCTAAAAAAGAAGATTTCATTTCGTCTTACAGCGAACAATGCGAAGGCCTGGCTGCGGGAGGTGTCGATTTTTTCCTGATTGAAACCCAGTATTCCCTTGACGAAGCCTTATGCGCTTACGAGGCCGCACGTAAATCCTCAAATCATCCCATATGTGTCACGTTGACCTTCAATCAAACGCCAAAGGGCTTTTTTACCATGATGGGTCACAGCCTCAAGGATTTTGTCGAATCCTTCTCATCAGTTGAAGTTGCTGCCCTGGGCGCCAACTGCACCCTGAACAGTTCGCAAATAGCGGATCTCATACTGGAATTACACCAATTGACGGATATTCCTCTCATCGCCCAGGCCAATGCGGGGCAGCCCATCATGGATGATGAGGGAAATGTCTCCTACGATCAGGGATTCGACGAATATGTGAAACATATCCCCCGTCTTCTTCAAAACGGTGCCCGGATTATTGGAGGCTGCTGCGGAACAAATCCCGATTACATTAAAAAAATGGCCTCCATTATTCACTCCTGATGTCCGACGCGTATTTATAAAATATCATATTCCCCAATACAGTTATTTTTTGTATACTCTATCTTTTAATAATGAGGATTATGGAATGAATATCACATCCCGGATCAGTGATGAACTTCAGCTAAAACTCAGTCAGGTTGAACAGACGATTCTGCTTCTCAACGACAAGGCAACCGTTCCCTTCATCGCTCGCTACCGGAAGGAACAGACCGGTGATCTCGATGAGACTCATATTCGGGAGATCCGGCACCTGCACAAATACTATCTGGAGTTGGAAGAGAGAAGGCAGACCGTTCTTGAATCCATTCGTTCTCAAGGGAAGCTGACCCCGGATCTGGAACAAAAAATCAGAAACGTATCCGTAAAAACCGAACTGGAAGATCTGTATCTCCCCTACCGCCCCAAGAGAACGACCCGAGCCTCAAAAGCCAAGGCTGCCGGTTTGGAGCCTTTCTCACGCTGGCTGTTCATCCTCTCCAATCCTGAATCCAATATCATGGCTGAAGCGGAAAAATACTTGAATGTGGAAAAAGAATTCGATTCAACTGATAAGGTTATACAGGGCGCCTGTGATATTCTGGCCGAAGATATCGCATCTCACGCCAATGTCCGCAAGCTCGTTCGCCTTTTCACCCGGGAAAAAGGACTGTTTGTCTCTGCCGTTAAAAAGAACCATGCCGGGGAAAAAACAAAATTCGAGATGTATTACGACTATTCCGAGCGGATCGATTCCGTCCCTTCCCACCGCCTGATGGCCATGCTCCGCGGCGAAAAGGAAAAAATCCTGACGCTGACTATGGAAATTCCAAGGGAGGACATGGTCTCCGATCTACAGATGCGCTTTGTTCGTCATCGCAGCCCCGCACGCCCGTACCTTCTGTCGATGGTTGAAGATTGCTTTGACAGGCTGCTTTTCCCCTCTATTGAAACGGAAATTAGGAAAGCGCTTAAAGAAGATGCGGAAAAGGAGGCCTTTTCTGTTTTTGGAAAAAACCTGAAGGAACTCCTTCTCTCCTCCCCTGCCGGCCACCGCCCCGTGTTGGGAGTCGATCCGGGATTCCGGACAGGATGCAAGCTGACGGCCCTGGACGCCATTGGAAATTTTCTAGAATACAGAGCGATTTTTCCAAATGAGCCTCAGAATAAAAAAGAGGAAGCGGCTAAGATCCTTCTGGATATGGTGATTCAGCACGGAATCGAACTGATCGCCATCGGCAATGGGACAGCCAGCCGGGAAACGGAAGTGTTCGTAAAGTCCTGCCTGGACGGAATCGAATCAAACATTCGCCCCAAGTGCCTTGTCGTCAGCGAAGCCGGCGCTAGTGTGTATTCCGCCTCAGAAGCGGCAAAACGGGAATTTTCGGACTTTGATATCACGGTGAGAGGAGCCGTTTCCATCGGCCGCCGGCTTCAGGATCCGCTGTCGGAGCTTGTCAAGATCGATCCTAAGTCCATCGGTGTGGGACAGTATCAGCACGATATAAACCAGACCGACCTGAAGGAACACCTTGAAGAAGTTGTCGAGCACTGCGTCAACCGGGTTGGTGTCGACGTCAATATCGCATCTCCTGAACTTCTTCGTTATGTGTCCGGTATGAACAAAAACCTGGCCGAAAAAGTGTTTCAATACCGTGCCAAAAACGGGCCTTTTAAATCCCGTTCAGATCTGCTGCAGGTGCCATCATTCGGCGCCAAGACATTTGAACAGGCCGCCGGATTTCTTAGAATTCCAGGATGCTTTAATCCTCTTGATAATTCAGCCGTTCACCCGGAACGATATGCTTTTGTCGAAGGGATGGCGGGAAAGCTCGGACTGACTGTGAAGAATCTCATAGGCAACCGCTCAGTGCTCAAGTCGATTGATAAATCTGTTTTTATCTCTGATTCCATCGGACTGTCCACCATCAACGATATTATAGCAGAACTTGAAAAGCCGGGCCGTGACCCAAGAGCCACATTTCAATATGCCCGGTTTTCCGATACCGTCCACACGATCGATGATTTATCTCCGGACATGATCCTTGAGGGCTATATCACCAATGTGACCAAATTCGGCGCTTTTGTGGATATCGGCATTCATCAGGACGGACTTGTTCATATTTCTGAAATGGCTGATATTTTTGTCAAGGATCCATTGGATATTGTCAAAGTCGGGCAGGTTGTGCGGGTCAAAATTCTCTCTGTCGAAAAGGAACTCAAACGCATCGGACTGTCCATCAGACAGGCCGTCTGATTCTTCTCAAATATATTCTTCTTTTTTACCGTTCAACATTTTGTATCTTCTTTAATAACAAGCAGTTAAAAAATAGACAGTTCAATCAGATCATCGATGAATTTGTCACCGCCACTAATATTATAGTTGTTGTGGAAGGTCCGGAGGAACAAATTAAAATTTTTGCAGATGAACTCGCTCCCCTTCTACTCAGTGCCCGGGATGACTCACTAAATGCCAAATATGAAAAAAAATAAATCAAATTGATGAAAAAATTGAGAAACTGGATAATAAAAATTTAACGGATGAGACCGATGCTCTCAGAAAAGAAAAAGCCGCCATGCTGGAGGAAATCGACCGTCCCGTCGTCCTCCGTGTCGATTACAAAACGGAAATCGAATTTATACGCACCAAAGGCTTTCTTATGATCAAGGAGAGCGACCTCAAGAACATGATTGACATCTACACCGATGCCAACGTCCCAGCTTTTATTAAAAACATCAACAACAGCCTGGAAAAGGAATATGTCGGGCAGAGCGAATCCATTTCCACCAGAGAAAAAGAGGATGGAGCTTACATGTTTCTCGACGGGATTGAGAATATTCTGAAGCTGATGGAGATGAAATGGTTTATTCCGAGCAGAGTCTCGGCTACACCTCACTTATCGCCGTAATCGCCATTCTGTTTTTGCTGGTATTCTCCTTTCGGATGTGGAGCGCTCCCCTCCTGGCCCTAATCAATCTGCTGATCGGCGTCCTGTGGGCCGTCGGCACAGCCACCCTCGTCGTCGGGCAGTTGAATATCATGACCTCTATGATGGCGGTCATTCTCCTCGGCCGGTGAATCCATACAACTCTCCCTCGAGACAACTTTCCTCAAAAGCGGCAAAGGAATTATCACAGGTGGTTTTACGACGGCCTTTACCTTTATTACCCTCTGCATCAGCAGCTCACGCGGGATGAAGGAGATGGGACTTGTCACAGGATTCGGCCTGCTGGCCATCATGCTGGCAACTTTTCTTGTGCTGCCCGTTCTGCTCATTCGGAGGGAAAAAAGGGTGGACAAAAAATTTCAGAAGTCCGGAAAAACTGTCGTCAAACGGGGTATGACTTTTCATTTTCTGGGGAATATACAGTTGGCTTGGCCGGCGCTATTGGTTCACCATCGCCGACTCCATCGAGGAATCCCGCGCTCTATCCGATACCTACAAGGATCTCGGATCCGCTGCCGCCGTTGAGGATATCTCCCTGTACGTCCCGTCTCCCGAACAGCAGAAAAATAGGCTCCCCTATCTCCGCGACATCAAGTCATCTATGAGCGAAACAGACCTGTACTCCTCCTTGAACGACCAAAACATCTCCAACCTTTCCAGGAGAATTTTTCCCTAGCTTTCCGCTCCTCCGTTATTAGAATGGCCTCCGCTGAATCCATTTCCGAAAAGGATCTGCCGGACTCCATCTGGGATCGGTACGCCAACAAAAACCGCGACAGATTCCTTGTAACGGTCATTCCCTCCGGTAACTGCTGGACAAACGCTGAATTTCTTGACAGGTTTGTATCGGACCTTGAGAGCCGCAGCGAGAAGGCCACTGGTATGGCTCCAATTTTTCACGCCCTGATCGAAGTCATCGGCAGGGACGGCCGCAATGCCGCCCTTCTGACCATCGTAATTGTTTTTTTGCTTCTCTGGTTTGATTTCAAAAAACCACGCCCTCATGGCTATGATCCCGCTGGCTGTCGGTGTGTTCTGGATGGTCGGATTCATGAAATTGGCGGGAATGCAGTTCACTGTTATGAACGTCATGGCGCTTCCTCTCATCATCGGTATCGGGATAGACTACGGGGTTCACATCGTTCACCGCTGGATTGCCGAGGGACACGGCAAGCTTCAAACCATCTTCTCCAGCACTGGAAAGGCCATTTTGCTATCCTCTCTGACCACTATGCTGGCTTTCGGATCCCTCTTGTTTTCGGTATATCGTGGATTCGGCCAGCTGGGAGGCGCACTTTTTCTTGGGGTCGGGGCCTGTTTCCTCACCACCATTATCCTCCTTTCGGGAATTATGGGAGATGTAGAGAAGAAAAGATTGCGCTGAAGACGATTTCAGCAGTCATTCAGTTGATGATCAGCCGGTTTGTGCTTTCCTGATCTGTCGTTCGTGTTCAAGGAGCCATTTTTTCCGCCAGAGGCCTCCTCCAAATCCGACAAGGCGGCCGCCGGTTCCGATCACCCGGTGACAGGGAACGGCGATGACGATGTCGTTCCGGTTGTTGGCGCCGCCGACCGCACGAACAGCTCCTGGATTGCTGATTTCCTCTCCGACATCCTTGTAGGACCGGGTTTCGCCGAATGGAATTTTCCGGAGCACCCCCCAGACCATTTTCTGAAAAGTTGCGCCGCTCTCGTCCAACGGAAACGTGAATTCCGTACGCTCTCCCCTGAAATATTCACCAAGCTGCTGAACACATTCGGTCAGAACGGCAGGGACGGAACCGTCTTCCGACGAATCGGCGTTTTTCAAAAAACGGATAGACCTGATCCCATTGTCCGATCCCCTGATCTCAAGCGGCCCGATCACCGATTCGTAGATGGTTCGATTGATGAGTGTCATGTCAGTCCTCCCGTTCCGTGTAAAAATAGGCATCTCCGTCATTCTTTTCCTTAGTATCCCTGACCGGCTCCCAGGCGATGTACACAATCCGGCCGCCCCGCAGAAGCTCTGCCACGGCCTCGAACTGATCGGTGGAGGCGAAGTAGTGAATAATCCCGCCAGATAAATGGGGTTCCGGAATGTCCTTCAGCGGCGATCCGAATACGGCCTGGGCCACCTCTTTCCCTCCGGAATACATCTGAATGATCCTGTCTCCCCACCGCTTTCGAGTCCCTTTATTGTCCACGGCATAGAGTTTAATGGAAAAATCATCGATCTTGAAACTGATACGCGGCATGTCCGTCTCCGTTTATTTATCGAGTCCCGTCCGGTTATATCCTGTCCGCCTTCTCCTTGGTGCGGGCGTAGACCGTGGTCTGCCCTCCCTCATCATGAAACCGCAGTTCAAACGTGTCGGGGTAATTCTTGAGCAGAAGCGTGAGCTGTTTGAAACCATAGTTCCGGGGATCGAAACCGGGGTCGAGCTGATGCAGGTAAAATCCGATGGTCGCCAGATTGGCCCACTGGTCCTCCTGCATAGCCATGTCCAGGGCCGCCTTGAGCAGCGGGACTGGATCGATCCTGCGGGTCTCACCACTCTCTTTTGGTTCGATTTTCTTTTGAGGTTTTCTCCCTTTAGACGTGGGTTGAGGGCTGGGCGCCTCCCGGGGCATTAGAATCTCGGTGTAAATGAAGATGTTGCAGGCGTTGACGAACGCTTTGGGTGTTGTCTGCTTTCCGATACCGAGGACAAAATATCCATGCTCCCGAATGCGGGTGGCCAGCCGCGTGTAGTCGCTGTCGCTGGACACGAGGCAAAACCCGTCCACCTGATTGCCGTGCAGGATGTCCATGGTGTCGATGATCATGGCACTGTCCGTGGCGTTTTTTCCCACCGTATACCTAAACTGTTGGATGGGCTGAATGGCGTTGTTGTTGAGAGATTCTTTCCAGCCTTTCATGTTGGATGTGGTCCAATCGCCGTATATCCGGCGAATGGTGACCGAGCCGTACTTGCTCGATTCGGTCAGGATTTTGTTCAATAGAGACGGTTGGGCGTTGTCGCCGTCGATGAGGAGGGCGATCCGTTTGGCCGTCTGGTCTTCAATTCTTTTTTGCATTTTATTTTTTTTCCTTCTCCCAGGCTTTGATACCGTTGCTCATCCAGTCCGGGGCCGTGGCTCCGCGGAGGGCCATGGAATGGGTTTGCATTTGAATATAAATGTAATGCATCCGCTTCAAACGGTCAAGAAAAACACATTTCAATATCTCCAGCTCGTCAGATCTGCTCCGGGCGGGGCGGTTTTCCGCATCCGTTCCACCATTTTGGGCATAAACATCTGCGCATACCGAAGGCGCGACAAAGCGTTCGGGAGGTCGTGATCGCCGTTCCAGCAGTGCTCGGCCCGGTCACCGTAATCCACATGTCCGTCGAACGTTGGATTTTTGACGTTAATCAGGAATTCCTCGGTCAGATAAACCGCATTATTGAGGTAGTAATTGTCCATGTCTCCGCAGTAGATGTGAATCTTTCCCTGAAGCGACGGACCGATGCCGTCCCAGTCTCTCTCCATTATGTAGCGAAGATCGTAATTCTCTTTCCAATAGGCGGCCACAGCGGGATCGATTTCACCCGAGTACTTGTTCCAGATGGGTTTGGGGTAGCCGTTTTCGTCCACAGGACTGAAGACGGCCTGCCAGATGTCCCACTGACCGCCTGAGCGTCCCATAGAGCCGAGAACGAGTTCCAGATGGTTCATATCCCTTAATGTGCATTTGATATGGCCCAGAAAGTCTCTCTGGCCCGGCCGCGGCGTTTTTTTCCACGGGCCGTCAAGAAAATAGGCGTTTTTGTCCTCATAGATATCGACGACGGTGTAGGCCCTGAAATCGATGGGGTCGGGACAGGCGGCGAAGCAGCCGTTGTATTCTTCCGGATAAAGGACCTGAACGGCCAGGGCTTCCCAGCCTCCTGTCGAACCGCCGTAAGTGAAGCGGGCCCATCCTTCCCCGATGCATCTGAATTCCTTCTCGACGTGGGGAACGAGCTCGTAGATGATGGCATCGCCGTAGGGGCCGAGGTTGGCCGAATTGACGGCGTAGGAATCGTCGTAGAATGGATTGGCGTGCTGGACCTTGATGAGGACCATTCGTGGATAATCAGGTCCCGTCCACTCTTTGAAAAAGGCGTGTGCCTGCTCCTGAACGATCCGGTTGTATCCGTCCAGCTTGAATCGGTCGCTGTATTGCGGTTCAAGATCCGGATCGGGGGGCTCCTCACGGAACCCGTCGAATGTTCGGGGAAAATGACCGTGGTCGATCACCAGCGGATAGCGGGCCTCCGGATGTTCGTCAAATCCCTCCGGAAGCAGGACGACGGCTCCCAGGTACATGGGGCGGCCCCAAAATTCCGAAAGCTTTTTGCTTTGAATCCTGATGTGCTTGATGTATTTCGTGTCGGCGGGAGGCTCGATGGGAGGAATTATTTGATCAAGGGTGAGGGCAATCACCTTTTTTTTCCCTGGATCAATCCGCACCTGAACGGGCGTGCTGTAGAGATTCCCCGGTTTTCTGCTCCACTGCTGTCCCTCTCCCTTGTCGGGTGGAAGTTTGACGGTGTGGCCGTCAGCCCGGGTGAAAGTTTCATACCGGTTGAGAAAAGCCTGAACAAAGTATTCCCCCGTCGGTACAGCGGACAGACTTTCCAGCGGATAACCAAAAACCGTGCCGTCGATTACGGCCGGAGTATTTGGCCGAAGCCCGTCGACATCGATTCCGAATACTTGCTGGCTGTCCGGCCCGTCTCCGACCTGAAAACGGGGTTCCTGTCCGGGATCTCTGGAAATGAAGAGAAGCATCCGTCCGTCCAGAGGTTCCGCGCTCACATCGTTCGAAAATAAGATTTCAAATCGTACGCCTCCGCCTTTTCCCCCGTTTCCGCAGCCTGGGGTACAAAAAAGCAATAAATACACAAAAACAGGAAAAATGAGCAGTTTTACGATATTTTTCATCATTCCCTCCCGGTTCTTCCGTCAACCAGCAATCCTTTTTTTATCCGCTCCAGCCCTTCCTCAAGATATGTCTCCTCCGCTCCCATCCAAATGCGAAGAAATCCTTCACAGCCCAGATGCAGCCCGGGCACGATCAGGGTGCTCTGATTTCTCCGAATGGACTCAC
>JAHIPL010000025.1 GCA_018894615.1 Acidobacteriota bacterium
AGGGTCCGATGAAGAAGCAAAAATTTGTTCTAATTCTTCTGGGTGTGTTTTTTCTGTTGCTAAGCGGATATTCTGAAAGGCAAAGAAAAGCTGTCCTAAAACCAATACTATTGCCTGATTTGACCGCGACAACAGCCAAAGCCCCAGCCCGTTTAGCTGCCGGCAGAGAAACGGGGATTTCTCCTACCGTTACGGTCCGGAACATCGGCAAAGCAGCGGCTTCGAATATAGAAGTGAACTTGTTCATCACCGAAACCAAACCGGATTTTCGAGGCGGTGGCACATTTCCCGCTTCGTCAAGTGATACTCTCTGGATCCAAACGGAGACGCTTGATATGCTTGGAGCAGGTCAATCGCAGAGGCTGAGATTCAGCCTCCCCAGTGAAATTCCCCAAAAAATGACGTCAAGAATATACTATTTCGGCGTTTATGTTGATCCCAATCAATTGATAGCCGAAGCAAATGAAAATAACAATTATGCCTATGAAGTTATCGATTTTTCCAAAATGAAGGATCCAGGACTTGTGTACCCGATCATGATTTCATCACTCAGCCAGACATTCTTCTGGTCGAGCGGGAGCGGCCGCGAGGAATTGAATATTATAGGCTGGGGATATGGAAGCGCTATAGGCAGCAAGATCATTCGTGTCGGCAGCGTTTCGCTTGATTCGACCACGGGTATCGAAATGTGGACCCCCACCCATGTCATAATGCCTCTTCCGGGAAGCCTCGATTACGGCCAATCCCATGAGGTATATTTTGAGCAAAACGGGACAAGGGTATCGAATAAGAAGAGCATATTTCTGATGATGGATGTCACCCAACTTAATCCGACCACAGGCGCATCCGGGATAACGGTCAACGTTGGAGGCATCGTATTCGGAAACACACAGGGAATCAATAAAGTGAAATTCGGATCGGTCGAAGCGGTGGTATCCTCATGGAGCAACAGCATGATTGTGGTCCAGGTTCCCAGCCTTCCGAATGGGAGCTATCCCGTTTATATCGAAAAGAACGGCAGCAAAATATCGAGTCAGAAGGATTTTGTAATCACCCCCTGACTGTAGATATGCTATAAATCACTCTACCCATCCCAGATCAGAGTGTCGAAGGTACGCCAGGAGAGATTCGAACTCCAGACCTTCTGATGTGAGATGAAAATCAGCAGATGTCCTCCATAATAAAGGCAGTATTGTATAAGTAAACTAAAATACTCTATAATAAAGTCAGCCTTTATTATAAACAGCGAAGTGTAGCCATACTAAAGGAGCGTTTGACATGAAATCTCCACATGGCCTTCCCCCTAACTCAAATCGGGCAGGAAAATATATAACCCAAACGGGTGGTTATCGAGCTTTTATTCCCGCCCCCCTGCCACCGGATCCTCCAATCCGGATCAGAGGGGAACTGCAAAGAGCTCTCTCTCAAGCTGATCTCGCCTTAGGCCGTCTCGATGGATCCATTCACACGCTTCCCCACCCTGATTTATTCGTTTATATGTATGTTCGTAAGGAAGCGGTGCTGTCAAGCCAGATTGAAGGGACACAGAGTTCACTCCAGGATGTTCTGGCGGCGGAAGCGAAAATTTTCGCCCCTGATCGTCCTAAGGATGTAGATGAAGTTGTGAATTATGTCCGAGCCATGAATCACGGTATCAAACGTTTGCAGCATCTCCCGGTTTCAGTCCGACTGATTCGTGAAATTCATGCCGAACTGCTCAAAGGCGTACGGGGTTCTCATCTGAGGCCTGGTGATTTAAGAACCAGTCAAAACTGGATAGGACCCGCCGGTTGTACGCTGAATGAGGCAACTTTTATTCCACCTCCACCTCATGAGGTTCCACAGCGGATGACGGAGTTGGAAAGATTCCTCCATTCGGAAAAGGGAATGCCGCTGCTTATAAAAATCGGATTGGCACACGCTCAGTTTGAAACGATTCACCCGTTCCTTGACGGAAATGGGCGTATCGGCCGATTGCTGATCACCTTCCTTCTCTGTGAAAAACAGCTGTTGATGAAGCCGATTCTATACTTATCCCATTTTTTCAAACAGAACAGACAGCAGTATTATGAACGTTTACAATCTGTGCGCGATACAGGAGATTGGGAACAATGGCTCATATTCTTCTTGCGGGGCATCGTAGAAGTGAGTGGGCAGGCAACGGAAACAGCCCGAAGGATACTCACTCTTCGGGAGGATCACCGTCACACAATCACTGAACATTTGGGTCGTGCTGCAGGCAACGGACACCGCGTCCTCGACCATCTTTACCAGCATCCGATTGTCTCGGTCAGCGACGTTCGTAAATTGATAGAGGTATCAAATCCGGCTGCCAATAATCTGGTCGCCCGGCTGGTTGATACCAATGTTTTACGGGAGTATACCGGTTATTCCAGAAACCGAAAATTCATCTATCAAAGCTACATTGACCTGTTCCATGAATCCGGCTAAAAAGCTGTATAGGGGAATTCGAGTATTTAAATAAATTGAAATAAAGAATGGTACGCCGGGAAAGATTCGAACTCATGGCCTCCTCTTCTTCGATCCCCTTTCACCACTCCACTTCATCCCAGGTTTTTCCTTCATCCATGTCCATGAGGAGAAACCGCGCCCCCTGGTTATCGGACGGATTGAACCACAACATCCGCTCGAACTGCCGGCGCGCCTCCTCCGCCTCCCCCATCCGCCACAGCGCCAGCCCATACCCATGAAGGCAGCGGAGATACGGCCGGTTGTCGATCCGACCCCAGGGCAGCACGATATTTTCATCTCCCGGAAAAGACAATTCCCCGATCCTCACACCGACCTCATAGTGTTTCCTCGACTTCTCCAGTGAAAAGGATTGAGGGCCCTTCGCACGGTTAAAAAGCCAGTTTCCCAGATGGGCATGGGCATCCAGGCAGCGGAGGTCCTCCACCAGAAGCTTTTCCATCATCCGGTAGGCTTCGTCAAACTGCCCTCCCTGGAATAAGTCATTAGCCACCGTAATTGGGTCATCGAAGGGTTCCTCGGGATCGTCAAAGGGCAGGATTTGCTCCATCTCATAGGATATCCTCTGTCCAAATTTTTTGATTCCCTTAAAATATTTTAAGGTCATGTCGTCCGGTTCACCCCAGTATTCTTCCTTGGGTTTCCACGGCCAGGGATCTTTGAGGGAAAGCGGTTCCAGGTTTAACGCAGGGATATCGATACGAACCGATTCGACCTTGCCCGACATGTAATTGGTGTTCTTGAACTGCCATAACTTCTCCGGCCTGACCGTGATGATCTCACCCTCGACCTCCCCTCGGACCTTCCGGAAGGTGATTGGAATGTGTGAATCCAAGATCCGGCAGCGGATAGCCAATTCTTTGACCGCCAGCGCCACAAGCTCAATGGGCTCGCCCAGGGGAATTCCCAACTCTTTCGACGAGACAGTCATTTTTGTTCACCTTTGGAAGTGGATTAATCGATTGTACTCAAAAATACAAGAAAATGTACAGAGGACTGGATAACGGAGATAGGATAGAAACCTCCGCTCTCAGCTTTTTTCTTTCAAGTTATCCAGCATCGCTTCAATGAATATAGATTCCGTTCCCGGCCAAAAAGCGGCTGGAATGCGCCGGAATCAACCAAATTATTCGATCATAATCGAAACTATTTGACATAATCTTCGATTATAATCTAAACTATAGCCATAATTGTGTATTTAGGAGCTATAACATGGAAGATCTCTTCTATTCATTTAATCCCTGGTGGGACAATCAACCCTTTGACTCCGGCATCTCACGGCCCGACTATCTCTCTCAAATCGATTTCGGCCGCAAACAGATAGAAATTTTAATCGGCAGCCGGCGCACCGGCAAAACAACCCTGCTCAAACAGCTCGTCCATGCCCTGCTGAAAGAATCCATCTCCCCTCACCACATCCTCTACTTGACACTGGACCATCCCCGCCTCGCCTCCACACCGATCTCCCAACATCTCACCTCGTTCCGCAAACTCCACAACCTCGACCGCCGGACAAAGCTGTACCTGTTTTTCGATGAGGTGCAGGAAAGCCCGAATTGGGAGGCCGAGCTCAAAGCTGTATATGATCTCGACAATGTCAAAATTTTCTGCACAGGCTCAACGGCTTCTCTCATCCAATCCCAAGGCGGCAAATTGACTGGACGTCAGATCGTCACAACACTCTATCCTCTCAGCTTCAGCGAATTCCTAAAGTTCCGCAGCCTCGCCATTTCCCCATCCGAACCCTACAAGTCAGAAAGCGAAGCCGAAAAGTACTTGCAGCTCGGAGGTTACCCGGAGAATGTTTTACATCCTTCGCCCGAGTATTTGAAAAATCTCCTCAGTGACATTCTGGCCCGAGACATCCTCCGCACCTTTCCCGTCCGGAAGCCTGCTCCGCTGAAGGACATTGTGCTCCTTCTCGCCTCCTCTGTGGGCTCGCGCACAAGCTTCAATAAATTCGCTCGCGTTCTCGACATCTCGGTCGATACCGTCCGCGATTATATCTACTATCTCGAGCAGTCCTTCCTTGTTAAAACCATGACCAAGTGGACCCCTTCCCACACGGAAAAAGTCTATGCCTCAAAAAAGATCTATTTTATCGACACGGGAATAAAATCCCTCCTGACCGGCGAAGGAGACTTGGGGGCGAAGGCTGAAAATGCGGTTTTTGTAAATTTGCTCCGGGGCGAGCGGACACCAGGTTACTTTGCGGAAAGCGAAAGGGAAGTGGACTTTGTTTTGGGCAAGCCGGGCACACCCTATCCTATCGAAGTCAAATATTTATCGGCTTTGGATTGGGACGACAGGATATTTGCAGGGATGCGCCTGTTTTTCAAACGCCACCCCCATACCAAAAACGCCTTGATCGTAACCAAAAACGTAGAAAGGGAATTCACAGAGGGCCAAACACGGATCCAAGCCATACCACTCTGGAAATTTCTGAAGGATGATCCTGACCACTTTGTGATAAACGACTAGGAGTGGCGCGCCGGGAGAGACAGGGGATGACGTTCAAAAACTCTCCTTTTAAATACCTGCCGCCTGCTCAGATGACGCTGCTTTCTTCAGAAGAGGAATTTTCTTGTGCTGTTTGCGACTGTTCCAGAGATTCCAGTCGTACTGGAGTTTGAGCCAGAATTCAGGGCCTGTTCCGAGGGCATCGCTGATGGCCAACGCGGAGTCAGCCGAAATCCCCCGCCTGCCGTTAACAATCTCGTTAAGCCTAGCATAAGGCCAGCCAAGGTGACGGGAAAGCTCAAGTTGCGTGATACCGAGCGGTTCCAGAAATTCCTTGAGAAGCATCTCTCCGGGATGAGTAGGAGACCTGTGTTTTGGTATCATGAATGACTCCTAATGATAATCGATGATTTGGACATTATAGGCATCATCATCTTCCCACTGGAATATGATCCGCCATTGAATATTGATTCGAAGGCTCCAAAAACCACTGAGATTTCCTGACAACTTTTCAAAGCGGTTGCTAGGAGGGATTCGAAGAAATTCGAGGGAAGGAGATGCATTGATCTGGTCAAGTAATCTCTGAACCTTGGCATGAAGGGATGGTTGAAGTTTACGTGAATAACGACTGTCTGTTCCATCGTAGATGTCCCGTGTGAGTTTGTTAGCAAAGCTTTTGATCATTATTTTTATATCATAGATCGATCTATCTTTCAATAATATATTAAACGTTCAGCAATATAGTTGGAAGTCTATATTTCCTGATCTCTAGACGACTTAGCTTTTCATAAACTCTCAAAAGACTCCCACAAATATTCCGCAGCTTAATGATCCCAAGTATCCCGTACCCATGAATGGCGGCGGCTTCTGCTGCCTGGGCCCCAAATACCAGGCGGGTGCTTTTGATCAACGGCAGCTGGAAATCCGTCATGATATCCTCGTTTACTCAACCGATCCATTAATGGAAGGCGTTGAAGTCAGCGGGCCTGTCGAGATGACGCTTTATGTCTCATCAGATGTCAAAGACACGGACTTCACCGTCAAGCTTTTAGACGTTTATCCTGACGGCAGGGCCTATAATTTGAGTGACACCATTCAGCGTGCACGCTAGGGCTACAAGCTCCCTGTCAGTTCCATGTCGACCAGCAACTATTTTGCTCCCGGGCACCGCATCCGCATTGAAGTTTCAAGCAGCAACTTTCCCAGGTATGCCCGAAACCTCAACACCGGCATCGCTCTACCCATCCCAGATCAGGCTGTCGGTGGAACGTTAGCATATTTGCCTATAAGCAAATATATTTGCTATTTTATTTGCTTACACGCAAATATTCTTGACATTCTCCCATCGCCGCCTTATATTCATAATATGATTTATAACAGATACTTAACCAATCCTATCCTGGAAGACCTAAAAGAAAAAATGGTCTTTGTCGGCGGGGCCCGGCAGGTCGGAAAAACAACCTTCGCCACCGACATCATCGGCCGCAGCTTTCAAAAATCCGCCTATTACAACTGGGACAACCGCACCGACCGCCGCCGTATCATGAATTCCGACTGGCCGGGCGACGCGGAGCTCATTATTTTGGACGAAATCCACAAATACATGAAGTGGAAAAGCCTGATCAAAGGGGAGTACGACAAACTGAAATCGACATCCCGTTTTCTGGTCACGGGAAGCTCCCGACTCGATGTGTTCCGCCGGGGCGGCGATTCCCTCCAGGGCCGCTATCACTACTACAGACTGCATCCTTTTTCCCTGGGGGAAGTCCTGCAGCGTCATAATTCCTTCCGCATCTTCGAGCCTCTCGACATCGGCCAAACACCAGCCCCCACCGAATTTGACGCGCTCTTTCAGTTCGGAGGTTTTCCGGAGCCTCTTTTTAAAGCCAGCCCCCGTTTTTCTAGGCGGTGGCACAATGAAAAATTGGAGCGCCTCTTTCGCGAGGACATCTCCGATATCGAACACATTCGCGACCTCGGCAGCATGAAACTTTTGAGCGATCTCCTCCCAGACAGAGTGGGATCGCTCCTCTCCATCAATTCCCTCCGAGAGGACCTCGATGTCAGCCACCGGGCCGTCTCCCACTGGCTGGATGTGCTGGACACGTTCTATTACCAGTTCCGCATCCCTCCCTATCAGAAAAGCTCCCTGCGCACCATCAAGAAGGAGCCAAAACTCTATTTGTGGGACTGGTCCGAGGTGTCGGATCCAGCCGCCCGGTTTGAAAACATGGTAGCAGTTCACTTGCAGAAATTCTGTCACTTTCTATACGATTTTGAAGGATACAAAACGGATCTCTATTTCCTGCGAAATGTGGATAAGAAGGAGGTGGATTTTCTTGTCGCCGTCGATCAGAAACCATGGTTTGCCGTTGAGACCAAGCTGGCGGGGAAAGCTCCCTCAAAAAATCTTCTCTATTTCAAGGAACGGCTCAGCATCCCTTTTGTGTATCAGGTTGTAAAGGAAAGCGGGATCAACCGGCTTATCCATGGGACACCCATTATATCGGCTGATTGTTTTCTGGGGGGATTGGTATAACGATTACGTTTAAAATTTGATAGTCCGCTAGTTCGCCTTGGGCGGAAGACCGAGCCGTCGTCGCAGGATATCAAGATCGATTTTCGGCATCGCTGATTTCGAAACAACCTGCATCCTATCGAAGTCATCGATGAGGGCTATGACCTTCCTGCGCCCCTCTTCCTTTTTGACAGCCTGAAGCGGCGTCTTGCCCCTTAAGGCGGGAAGTTTCGCCAAAGGCCACTCTTCGAAGTAATGGTGCTCCAGTTGTTCCCTGATCGCTTCCTGAATTTTTGGATTGGCACTCAATTCTGCGGATTTTTTTCTCTGCTCCTCGATTTCTTCCGGGGAAAGCTCGGGAAAGTCCGTGGGTTCCCTGTAAAGTGTTTTCTCATAAGCGATAAGGTTGTCGAGATGTCCTTTGAGTTTGGAACGCAGGCGGGAAGCCCTCTCCCGCGAGTTTGTTTCCGCGATGAGGCGGCCGCCCTCGATCCGAAAATGACCGAGGACGGTTCTGGGTTTTTCTGGATATTTACGGCTTTTCGCCTTCAACCAGGTCCATGAGTCGTCATTTTTGTCGTATTGGAAGCTTCGAAGAGAGGAGAGGCGTTTACGCACGGCCGCCTCATCCCGGACGCGGAAATGGATTTCCGTCAGGATGAGTTTCTCTCCATCCGTGGTGACCAAAAGGGGAAACGGACCTTGGTCTAAATTGTCTTCGAGGTCAACAGCGTCATCCTTTATGTGCGACGAATCCTCCCGCCACCCTTCCAGGATGTACCAGGCCCAAAAGCGCGCGGCCTCTTTCTGGGATTCTGCAAAATGACGATCCGCTGGAAAAAGGCCTGCCTTCGAACTCCGACTGAAGTCCTCTTCCTGTTTTTTAACAACCCGCCTGAACTCCGATCTCGTCTCCTGATCGAACACATAAGGTGTCGTGTAGAAAATCGAACGGTCA
>JAHIPL010000162.1 GCA_018894615.1 Acidobacteriota bacterium
CAGATTCCTTATCCAGTTCCACAAACATCTTTGGATCTATCAAATATCGATCTGTAGAGTCTACGATGTGTGTGAACATATTTGCATTAAGGTCTACGATGTGTGTAGACTTTTGGGTCTACGATGTCTATAGATTCATCAACTATACTTTAAACGAGAAGAACAATGGCACAGATCAAAAAAACGAAAGGAGTCATCGGCATCCTGACAGGCGGAGGAGACGTTCCCGGGCTCAATCCGGCCATCCGGGCCATCACCATCCGGGCGATCCGGGAGGGATACAAGGTCATCGGCATCAAACGCGGCTGGGCCGGTCTGGTGGAACTCAGCCGGGACAAAGACGCGGACAACCATGACCATTACGAAACACTGACCGAACTGACGGTCAATCGGATCGGCCGCACCGGCGGAACCTTTCTGCACACCTCCCGCACCCGGCCTAGTCACATTCCGAGGATCAACCTCCCCGATTTTCTGCAGGATAAATACAGGGAAGACGTCAACGATTTGACTCCGGAGGTCCTCAAGAATCTCGATTTCCTCGGCATCGACTACATCATCCCCGTCGGCGGTGACGACACTCTCAGTTACGGGGTGCGCCTTCACAAGGAGGGAGCCCGGGTGATCTGTGTTCCCAAAACCATGGACAACGATGTCCCCGGAACGGATTACTGCATCGGCTTCAGCACATGCATCACCCGGACGATCTCCATGACCCACGCCCTACGAACAACGGCCGGTTCCCATGAGCGCTTCCTCGTCATCGAGGTGTTCGGGCGTTATGCCGGATTCACGGCCCTGATGCCGACCATGGCGGGGGCGGCCAACCGCTGCGTCATCCCGGAACACAAGTTCGATATCGATCGACTGTGCGAACTGCTCGCCCGCGACCGCAGCACCAATCCCAGTCACTACGCTGTTGTCCTGGTCTCCGAAGGCGCATCCTATGAGGGAATGGAAATGGTCTTCGAAAACAAGGAAAAGGACATGTTCGGCCATATGAAGCTGGGCGGAATCGGAGATATTGTCTCCAACCAGCTCAAGGAGTGCTCGCCCAGGTACAACAACGGCCGGCAGATCAACGTCATCAATCAGCGTCTGAGCTACCTGGTTCGGTGCGGGGATCCCGACGCCATCGATTCCATCGTGCCCATGGCCTTCGGCAATCTGGCCTTGGATCTCATCCTGGAGAAACGATCCGGCCGTATGGTCTGTCTGCGAAAAGGGCAGTATGACGACGTTCCGGTGGATATCGTCACCAGCACGAAAAAAGTGGTGGATGTGGACAAATACTACAACACGGAGCGGCTTCGGCCCAAGTACAAAAGCTTCAACCAGAAACCGCTCTTCATCATGACCTCGGACTGATATCCGAACGATTAGACGTTCTCCCGCTTGGAAAAAGCATCCAGAAGAATGGGAGTTTTGAGTACTACTCCGCGATCACTTTTACGTCCTGCCAGAAAGCCACATAGTCTTTGATCTGTAAGGCCGCGGCTTTCGGCTCGGGATATGTCCAGGCGGCATCCTTGCTCATGTCGTCCCCCAGAGTCACATCATAATAGTGAGCGAGCCCTTTCCAGGGACAAACCGATGTGGCCAGGCTGGGTCGTAGATGTTCCCACTTCACGGAATCAGGCGGAAAATAATGATTGCGTTCGATTTCGATGGTTTTGTCGCTTTTGGCGATGATGGTGTCTTTCCAGACGGCTTTATACATGTCCTCTCCTTCCCTCTTAATCAATTATCATCCTATTGTGAAAAGAGAAATTATATCAAATGCTCTTTCCTTTTCCTATTATTCCGATAAATTATACTTCGCCTTTTCGGGTTGGACCACGCTGTCGTATAGATTTAATTGTGAAATTTGACATTTTCGAAGATTCCGCTGACAATAGAAAATCGATGCGCCAAGTCAAGTTTCAGAAAAATCACCCGTTCTTCCAGGTGTTGTTCTGGGGATCGCTGTGGGGTTTGACCGAAGCAACCCTGGGGCATCTTCTTCATCTGTTGAAGGTGCCCGGCCTGGCGGGTTTTTTCATGTTTCCCATCGGTCTTTATTTCATGATCCGCGCCTTCAGAACCGTCGGCAAGACCTCAGCCATCCCGGCCGTAGCAGCGATCGCCGCCTCTCTCAAACTGGTTGATCTTTTCCTGCCCGGGACCCAGCTTTTCCAGGCCGTCAATCCCGCCCTGGCCATTCTGGCCGAATCTCTGGCTCTCCTTTTCATCATGAAGTTTCTCAAACATCCGGTCGGCCTTTTCCGCCCTCGGAACATTCTCTCCGTCACGCTCGGATGGCGTCTCATCTACGGCGCATTCCAGATAATCCTCGCAGCCGTTCTCCTGGAAACGACAGGTTTTCTCCAATTGGGAAACGCCGCCATCCTGCGGTTTTTTCTCTTCGACAGCCTGGTCAACCTCCTTCTCATTTTCGGAGTGCTCCATCTTCACCGGTCCATAAAATTTCCCCGAGTTTTTTTTCGCATGTCCCCCCGGCCCGGAATGATACTGGCCCTTCTTCTCTCCGCCGTCCTGACAAACATCCTTTTCTGAGGGCGGCCGGTGATTACGGATTCGACCGCTATTACGGCCAGGTCATCTCAACGGGGGAATATCTCAGCTCTCATAAGCGTTAGATCTCCGGTAGTGATAAAAGAGCCGTCCTTCCTCATCAGCGACAACTCCGATAAAGGGCGGCATGGCGGCGGGAAAATAAATCTTATTCCGGTTCCCCCGACAGAGTGGAAGAAACCGTGAACATACTGATGGACTGGAACTCCAGATGTATTTGATATTGCTGTTCACCGACGTGCTTGAACACAAGCGGTTCAAATTTCTTTTCGAGCGCCTGAACATCCACACCTTCGCGGATGAGCAGATAGGTTGGAAAATTGAGGGTCACCCATGAGGGAGAACGGCTCTCGTCCAGTGTCGAGAGGGACAGAAGAAGATCGAAATGAAAGTGGGAATTGGACGGCATGTCTTCATAAACGCCGGCGACGGAATAGTCATCCCTGTTTTCGACGCGTATCGTTTTTCCGACAGGATTCTCGCTGCCGAAATATTTGTCGGCTGTTTTTCGGCTTAAAAGAAGGGAGTGAGGCGTTCCAGAGCTCCACGCATGTCAAGCAATTTCTTTCGTTTCCTGAAATATATATATTGGGGACAAATTTGACTTTGGGGCGAATTTGGCCAACAATACATATCCATCACCTGACATTACAAGACGAATGTTGCATCAGGCC
>JAHIPL010000163.1 GCA_018894615.1 Acidobacteriota bacterium
CAGTTTTTTATTCGCGGCCCGAAGGTTGGCCGTCATCTGATTGAACGAAATGGCCAGGTATCCCAGCTCGTCCTTGGAGCCCACTTCCACCTTGTGGGACAGGTCGCCTTTGGCGATTTCCTGGGTGGCGACGACCATTTTTGTCAGGGGTTTGATGATGCTGGAGGTTGAAAAATAGAGCATAATGAGAAGAAGAATGACGGACAGGGCGGCGAGAAATATGAAGGTCAGCATGACCTGGTTGGTTTTATCGATGTAGGGCTGTTCCAGGATACCGACATAAAGAATCCCGATAATGCTGTCCTGGATGTCGCAAATGGGTTCGTAGGCCGTGATATACCAGTCGGTTACAACAAAAGCGCGGTCGATCCAGGTTTTTCCTTCCTGAAGGACGAAGTTATTGACTTCCTTCGACACGCGGGTCCCGATGGCCCGCTTTCCTTCCATGTTTTTGACGTTTGTGGATATGCGGAGATCGTTTTGAAAAATAGTAGCCGTGCCGATTTCCCGGCCTTTGTATTTCTCGTCCTTGTAGACCAGTTCCTTGATTCTGTCGACAATCTCGTAGTTCCGATTGAGCAGAAAACCTCCGTAGAGCACACCGAGGAGCGTTCCGTTTTCGTCCATGACGGGAGAGGCGGACTTGATGACCATTCCGCTTGTTTCCAAATTCTCCAGCCGGACGGCGGCCTTGGGGGTGGGGATAAACTCCATATAAGCTCGGTCGGCCAGGTCCTCGCCTTCCAGAAGGAGTTTGTCCCGGGACAGAACCTGTGTCCCGGCCGAATGCTGCCCCTGCAGTGCTCTCCGGATCATCTCATCCGTTGATTGATCGTCCCCTATGTTTTCGATCCTTCGTGTGCGCAGAATGACATGTCCGAGATGGTCGGTCAGTGTTAAAAAATCCAATCCGTACTCGCTTCGGACCCTGTTGAGCTCCCGCTTGAGAAAGTCAAAATTTTCTTTTGAGAGGTAGTCTTGAAACTGTTCCTTCCCCGCTGTCAGGCGGACGATGTCCTGGATTTCCTTCAATTTGGTGTCAAAGACCATTCGGGCGGAATCCAAGTCATGACGGACTTTGTCCTGGGCTTGATCGATCAGGGTGTTTTTTACCAGGCGGGAGCCGAAATAGAGAGTGATCAGCCCTCCGAAAAGGATGATCACGAGAAAGCTCAGGATGATTTTTTTGCGGAGCGAAAAATGTGGAAACAACATGTTATTGTCCGGGGAAATGAGGACTCTTTCTTCTCGAGGCTATTATATTATTTTTCATTGCAGTGGTGCAAGAACCAACCGCCCGGGCACGATGATATGATTTAATGTCGGTCCCTCTATTTCAATTGTGTTTGAAAAAAAAGGCCCGCTTTTTACGGCGGGCCTTTCTGTTTGTTTTACCATCCGCTGGATCAACGGGCGGGTCGGTTATTCACCGCTTGAGCTGTTTGACGAGATCTCCGTCCCTGTCGTATATGTTGATCTCCAGGGGCATGTCACCGGGGAGGCAGTGGGTGCCGCAGGCATGGCAGGGGTCGTAAGGCCGGAAGGCCATCTCAGCCAGGTTAAGCAGCCCGTCATCCACCTTCCCACCTTTGATGAAAGTCTTTGCCGCCTTCTCGATGGACATGTTGATGGCGGGGGCATTGTGAATGGTGGCAACGATCAGGTTGGCTTCCTCGATGATACCGTTTTTGTCCGTTTTGTAATGGTGGATCAGAGTCCCGCGGGGTGCCTCGACGATTCCGACTCCCTCATCCGGGGTGGCGGTGGGAATGGTCCGGATGTTGGGATCACAGATGTCTTTGTTGGAGAGGAGTTCCACCATCAATTCGGTCGCCTGCAGGGCCTCAATCAGCCGGGCCCAGTGAAAGGCCAGGGTGTGGTGGGACGGTTTGCCGCCCAGAGTGGCGAACATTCTTTCGTAGTGCTCCTGGGCCAGAGGCGTCCGCATGCCGTCTGAAACGTTGAGCCGGGCCAGAGGCGCAACTCTGTAAATGCTCGTGTCCTTGCCTTCCGTGAATCCCTTCCAGCCGATTTTTTTCAGGAAGGGAAATTTGATGTAGGACCAGGATTCGACGTGCTCGGCAATGTGGTCCAGGTAGTCGGCCGGTTTGAAACGGACGAATTCCTTCCCTTCCGTGTCGACGACGCGCACATCACCGTCGTAGAACTCGACCTTGTTGTCATCGGTGACCATTCCCATGTAATAGGTTTCCAGCTGATAGGCGGGACCGACAACGATGTCGACGTATTCCTTATTCTTGAGGACGACATCATCAAAGATCTTAAGGGCAAACTGGGCGAATTCCACACATTCTTTGGCCACGCCCAAAAATTCCTGCCGTTTCTCCTCAGTCAGGCCCTTGGAAACGCCTCCGGGGAGGCCGCAGACCGGGTGAATGATCTTTCCGCCGAGATGATTGATGATCTCGCGTGCCAGCCGGCGGATTTTGATGACCTGCCCCCCGATCTCGAGACCGACTTTTCCGATCACGCCGAGAATGTTGCGTTCCGCCTTAGGGGCGGTGGGGCCGACGACGAAGTCGGGTCCGCCGAGGAAGAAGAAGTGAAGGGTGTGGTCCTCGAACTGAAAGGTGTTGTAGATCAGTTCCCGGATCATTCGTCCGGCCGGAGGAGGAGTTACATGCCAGACTGCGTCACAGGCCTTGGTAGAGGCCATGTGGTGGGCCGTGGGGCAGACCCCGCAGATCCTCGGTGTGATTCGGGGCATTTCCTCGGCCGGGCGGCCGACGGCGAACTGTTCGAATCCGCGGAGTTCGGGAATCTGCAAAATGGCGCGGTCGACATCACCTTTGTCATCCAGGAAGATCTCGATTTTTCCGTGCCCTTCCAATCGTGTTATCGGGTCAATGGTGATTCGTTGACTCATTTTACCGTCTCCAATCTTTTACGTCTTAAAATAGAGGTCGGCAGGCTGAACCGGTAAAACGTGCCGGCGGGATCGTGAATGGTGTCGATGATTTTGTCCATTTCCGCTTCATCGTCCGTATCCAGAATGGACGCAAAAGCCGCCAGAAATTTGGCTCCCTGGTCGTAGACCTGGTCGGTCGGGCCAAAGCAGCCGCGGCAGGGCATGTTTCCCTTGATGCACCGTTCGTCACATCCGGTTCGTGTGGCCGGACCCATGCAGATGATGCCCTGGGCGAGGAAACAGGTTTCGTTGTCCATTTCCACTTCCCAGGGGCGTTTGATTACAGTGATGGCCAACTTTTCAGGTTTGCTGTCGTTGCGATCGCAGTCGTCGCAGAGTGATTTGTTCGGAGAAAGGACGGATCCTTTCGGGGGGAGCTTCCCTTCCAAAATGGCTGTGACCGCGTTCATGATCAGATGTTTGGGCGGAGCGCATCCGGGAAGATAGTAGTCGACATCGATCACTTGATGAAGGGCGTAAACAGTGTCGTAAAATTTGGGAAGAGTCAGTTCCTTCCCGTCATCGAGGGTCGTCTTTTCCAGAGGAACCGTGCCGTTGGGATTTTCCGTCGAGGGGGACGCGTGATAGGCGTAGTTAAAAATGGTTTCTTTATTCCAGAAATTCCCCAGACCTGGAATTCCGCCGAGATGAGCACAGCTTCCGAAGGCTACGACCAGACCGGATTTTCGCCTCAGGAGGTTGACCATCTCCTCCTGTTCGCTCAGCCGGACCGCTCCGTTGATGAAACTGACGGCGATCGATCCGTCCTCCATCGCTTCCACATCTTTTTTCTTGAAATCCAAAGCAACGGGCCAGAAAACAATATCAACCGCTGCTGTCACTTTCAGGATGTCTTCGGCAAGGTCTACAATGGCCTCCTCACATCCACCGCAGGATGCGCACCAATAAAATGCGACTTTAGGCTTCCCTGTGCTCATTAATGCCTCCATTCAGGTTTAATGGTCCCAATGCTCTCATTTGTTCGGTAAATTCGTCGCAGACTTTTTGAAATTTCGCACCTTCGGCGGCGGACACCCATTCCAACCGGAACCGGTCTCTTTCAATCCCGAACTGATCAAGCATTTTACTTAAAAGTTTATGCCGTCTCAAGGCTTTATAATTACCCTCTTGCTAATGACAATCTCCCGGATGGCAGCCGGAGATCAGGACGCCGTCTGCGCCCTCCTTGAATGCTTTAAGGACAAACTGGGGTTTGGGTTCAAAACTCCCCTTACCCATTCCTATCATCCTTGTATATGTTCATTTTTTTAACTCCTGTCAAATGAAACCTGATATTATACCCGATAAAAAATCGAGATACCAATGAATTTTTTATTCAACAAATATCCCTTCGATTTCAGCGAAAATCTGTTCATCCCGGAAGTGTTTCTGTTGAGCGGCGGCGCTGGGACAGGCCGAGACACAGGCCAACACAGATCTGGCATCCGGCGCAGAGGTCCTCGTCGATGAAGGGCACCATGGGAACAGCCTGGCGGATGGGAACCCGGACCGCGGTCTCGGGCCCGAGATGGAGTTCGCTGTGAATGACCTTCCGGCCGTGCAGATCCTCGACCGTGATGGCCTGGGTCGGGCAGAAAATGGCGCAGGCCGCACATCCGATACAGGCTTCCGACTCTTCGCCGAAGGGAGTGCTGACGATCCGGTGAGGCTGATTCTTTTCCCCGATGATGGCATTCGTGATCTGCTTTTCGGTCGTCAGATGGGCTTAGAGGGCTTTCTTCCTAATCCAATCTCCCATAATCCTCAACTCCAACTATTCGATCCATAATTTTTGGGGGAACTTCTGGTTTGTTTTTCTATTGACAAACAGCCATTTCCCACATAGAATACAATGTAATTATAAGATAAATCTTATCTTTCCTATAATTACAATAAGTTTAGTTATCACAACTGAACGTATATTTTTTGCTACAAAATACAAATGCAAAAAACAAGAATA
>JAHIPL010000164.1 GCA_018894615.1 Acidobacteriota bacterium
CGAAAGGTTTGACAGGCCCGTCCGGGCGCCTTGGGCGATTCCCGTGGAGCTCTCGATGTAACTGGTGACGGTGGACGTCCCGAACAATGCACCGCTGACCGTTCCCACCGCGTCGGCCATCATGGCCTTGTTGGCATTCGGCAGCTTTCCGTCCTTTAAAAGCCCCGCCTGACTGCTGACACCGATGAGTGTCCCCATAGTGTCAAAGAGATCGATAAAAAAGAATGTAAAAACAACGGTGACAAGGCCGGTTTGAAGCGCACCGGCGATATCGAGTTGAAAGAACGTGGCAGCCATTGAGGGAGGAGCGGCGATAACGCCTCCGTACTGGACGATACCGAGGGGAATCCCCGCCAGGGCGGTAAACAGGATGCCGGCCAGGATGGCGCTCCTGACCTTCAAAGCCATCAGAACCGCTGTGACGGCGACACCGGCCAGAACCAGAGCGACGGGTTTGCTTGTCAAGTCGCCGAGCCCGATGAAGGTTCCGGGAGAGGCAACGACCACACCACCGTATTCCAGTCCGATCAGGGTGATGAACAGCCCGATGCCGACGGCGATGGCGTGCTTCAGGGAATCGGGCACCGAGTTGACGAGCGTCTTCCAGATCCCGAACAGGCTCAAAAGGACAAACAGGCAGCCCGAAATAAAAACCGCCCCCAGCGCCGTCTGCCAGGAATACCCCATTCCGGCGCAGACCGTCACGGCAAAAAACACATTGAGCCCCATTCCGGGCGCCAGGGCGATGGGATAATTGGCCAGGAACCCCATCAAAACGGTGGCCAGGGCCGCAGACAGGCAGGTGGCCGTCATCACAGCCCCTCTGTCCATCCCCGCACCGGAGAGGATGGCCGGCTGGACAAAAATGATGTAGGACATGGTCATAAAGGTGGTCATTCCACCCAGAAGCTCGGTCCGGATCGTTGAACCCTTCTCCTCGATATGAAACAGACGTTCGAGCAGTCCCTTCATGTCAACCCCTCCGCTTATTCGAACTGAATCAGTGTTTTCACCTCGACATCGGGATGTTTTTGTTTGATGTTCGGAACCCCGTTCAAAAAGCTCAGATCCACAAGCGCCCCGAATCCAACGACGCGGCCGTCCAGCTTTTTGACAAGATCGATGGCGCTGATGGAGGACCACCCCGTGGCGATCAAGTCGTCGATGATGACCACCCTCTCCCCTTTTTTTACGGCATCGACATGGATTTGAAAAATCTCCTCGGCGTACTCGTTGGGCGCTTTGACTTCGACGGTCTCATAAGGCAGTTTGCCTTTTTTCCGAATGAGAGCCATTCCCTTTTTTAAACCGATCGCGACGGGAGAGGCGAAAAGGAATCCGCGGGATTCGATGCCGACGAAAATATCAGGGTCGAGCGCTGCGGCCCACGTCGTCAGGGCGTCGATCACCCGGGAAAACAGCCGGGCGTCCTGAAGGACCGGCGTGATATCCTTGAATCCGATTCCCGGCTTGGGAAAATCCATAACTTCACGTATCGCTTGTTTGACTTCATCCATTTTTCCCATCCTCCCGTTTATCCAGAGATTTTGTATACACCGTCCGCGTCGGAAAGGGAATTCCGATTCCGGCCTTGTTGAGGGCCTTGTAGATCCGGTCCGTCACTTCAAGTTTGGTGTTGTAGGCGTCGTTGTAGTCCTTGACCCAGACGCGGGCGATTAAATCGAGAGAAGAATCCCCCATCTTCATGAAATGTACGGCCGGTTCGGGAGTCTCTTCGACAAGCTCGATGGATTTGATGGCTTCGATAACCACCTCTCTCACCCGATCCGTATCGGAGCCGTATACGACGCCGAAGCTGACATTGACGCGCACGCTCATATCGGGCTGGGTGATGTTGATGATTTTAGCATTGGCCAGAATCCCGTTGGGGATAAAAATCACCTCATTGTCGAAGGTCCTGAGCTTTGTGCTGCGAAGGCCGATGTCGAGCACAACACATATTTCACCCGAGTCGAGCTGAATGCGGTCGCCGACCTTGAAGGTTTTGTCCAGAACGAGCTGAAGACCGCCGAAAATATTGCTCAGGGCATCCTTGATGGCCAGACCAAAGGCCAGCCCGGCTACGCCGGCCGTCGCCAGCAGGGGGCTGATGTTGACACCCCAGGTATCAAAAATAAAAAATCCGCCCAGAATGATGACCACCGCCGAGAGGATTTTTCGAAGCAGGGGAATCACCCGTTCATCCGCCGAAGTCCTTGTCCGGTCTTTCCAGTCCGCAAGCCAGTGCTGGGCAAAATTGTTGATGATGCGGATGAGCAGGATGCAGATGATGACGATGAGAGCTGTGTCGACAAGATGGGTGCCGATGGAGATCCCCATATCAAGACTGTTGACGGCGATGCGAAGGCCGATGACAAGAATGATGTAGAAAAAAATCGATGTCATGCTCTTGAAGATGAGATCATCGATATTTGTCTTAGTCTTTTTCGCCAGGGGCTTGAGCACTCTTCTCAGGATCTGCCGTCCAATCCAGGCGGCGACCAGCGAAACAAGAACGATGAACAGAAATTTCAGATAAACATTGCTGACCATGAAGGTATAGGCTTCGGAAAAAAAATTCATCACTTACTCCTCTTGGGTCTATCCCGCTTTTTATACATAATGCGGGCGGAATATGCAATCCGGTTTTGGTATAATGTGAGAACATGAACA
>JAHIPL010000165.1 GCA_018894615.1 Acidobacteriota bacterium
AAATATACAAACTCTCCGTCATAGAGAATCTTGACTTCCGTTTTCAGGGAGACCGGGTTTCCCCGTGAGGGTTCAAACTGAATAAAACCGCCGACTATGGGAGCGGACAGCCAGGCCGGCTCATCGAGACTCCCATCCACTGTCGGTGGAGAGTCCGTTCGAATGGCCCGAGTCTGCTTGACCTGGGGCATCGCAGTAAGACTCACCGAAAGAAAACAAAACGCCGCAAAAACAATTTTTTTTGATTTCATTCGGTTGCTTCTCCGGGCTAAAAAAATCACTATACCTGTTTTCAAAAAAAAAGACATTAACAAAAATTTACATGAATAAATGAAGGGAGGCTCTAAAAAGAGTCTCTAGGATGAAATATCTTTTTTGGGCTTAAAAGCAAGCAAATAAGGGGAAATATCAAGCCGATTTCAAGATTAATTTGTTTATTTGTTATGAAATAAGTTGGTCCGACCCCTCTCTTCTTATGGAATAAGGAGGGAGAATCTGCTATAAATGTCCAATACTCAAATGAAAGAATCCTATTTTTCCCGCCGGACCATCGATTCTCTTGCCGGGAATTGGATGGAACAGTTCGGTGAAGAGGAACATAAGACTTGCGCCGTCTTCGATCCGGGTGAGGCCGCGCTGGTGGTTCTGGATATGCAGCGGTATTTTCTGGATCCCCAATCCCATGCTTTTGTCCCGGGCTCTGAGGAGATCCTCCTCCGTGTCCGTGCGCTCTGTGCCGCATTTATCGAAAAAAATCGGCCGGTCATTCTCACCCGTCACATCAATACTCCCGAGAACGCCGGCATCATGGCCTCCTGGTGGAATGACCTCATTCGGCCCGACAGTCCACTGAGCCGGATCACCTCCGAACTCCCCCAGGATCGGGCCCATATCGTGATCAAATCCCGCTACGACGCCTTTTTCCAGACGGATCTGGAAGCCTTTCTTCACCGGCACAATGTCCGGCAGGTCGTCGTGACCGGCGTCCTGACTCATCTGTGCTGCGAAACGACCGCCCGCTCGGCTTTCATGCATGATTTTCACGTTTTTTTTCCAGTGGACGGCTGCGCCACCTACAATGAACATTTTCATCAGGCCACCCTCCGCAACCTGTCCCACGGATTCGCCCATCTTTCACTGATCCGGACCCTTCGTCAGTCGCTCGAGCGGTGGACCCCCGATGAATAAACAGGTCGCTATTATCGGGGCCGGGCCGGCCGGGACAGCCGCCGCCATTCAGCTGAAGCGGTCGGGCATTGATTTTATTCTCCTTGAAAAAAATGAAGTCGGCGGCCTGCTTCACAACGCCAACCTGGTCGAAAACTACCCCGGATATCCCGAGGGCATCAGCGGTCCTGATCTCTGCCGAAAGCTGTCCGCCCACCTGGAACAGCTGTCCATTCCCGTTCACATAGAGAACGCGCAGCGAATAACGGTGGAAAAGGGCCGTTTCTTGTTGTCCACCTCCCGAGCCGATCTCACCGCAAAAATCGTCATCCTCGCCACCGGGACCAAACCCAAAACCCTTGAGGACTTCGACATCCCTCCCGCAGCCAAGCCTTTCATCTTTTACGAGGTCCACCCGCTCCTGAACATCGAAGACAAAACAATCGCCGTCGTCGGAGCAGGAGACGCCGCTTTCGACTACGCCCTCAACCTGAGCCGCCGCAACCGCGTGACCATCATTCAGCGGGGGGATTTTGTGCGCGGTCTACCCCTGCTTGTCGAACGCAGCTCCGCTCAGGGAGGCATCGATCGTGCCTGCAGCTACACGCTGAAGGGAATGGATGTCCGCAATAACAGGCTGTCCATCGATTTTATCCACCGTCAAACCAATCAGATAAAAACGATGGAGCTGGATTTCCTTCTTCTCGCACTCGGCCGGGAACCGCGTCTGGAACTCCTGGAGAGAATGACCGCCGATGAGATCCGTCAACTCCGGAAGAACGGACGACTCCATCTCATCGGAGACGTTAAAAACCGGCGCTTCCGCCAGACGTCCATCAGCACCGGGGACGGAATCAAAGCCGCCATGAAAATCCTTGAACAAATGGGACAGCGACAGTGAAAGTCTACGCTCGAACGGAATACAGCGACATCGCCACCGTGTACGTGGCCGAAACCGAAAAGGGACGGCACCTGGAATTTGTGGAATCTCTGCAGCCGCCCATCCCGAAGGACAAAAAGTGGGTGCTGATCGTTTCCTCTCTTTACGGCTGCCCGATCGGGTGCCGGTTCTGTGATGCGGGAGGATTTTATCAGGGGAAAATTTCAAAGGCCGATATGCTGCGGCAGATCGACTATCTGGTGCGAAAATCCTACCCCGACGGGCGGGTGCCCGTGCCGAAATTCAAGATCCAGTTCGCCCGCATGGGAGAACCGGCTCTCAATCCTGCCGTCCTCGAGGTCTTGGAGGAGCTCCCTTCCCTCTATTCCGCACCAGGCCTTCTGCCCACCGTGTCCACCATCGCGCCGGAGGGCGCAGACTCGTTTTTCGAGCGGCTCCGTGAGATCAAGGACCGGTTCTACAAGGAGCGGTTTCAGCTTCAATTTTCCGTCCATTCCACGGATGAATCGGTCCGGGACTGGCTCATGCCCACCAAAAAATGGCGCTTGGACGACATCGCGTCATACGGACGCCGCTTCCACCGCTCGAACGAACGGAAAGTGACCCTCAACTTCGCTCTGGCTGAAGGGATTCCGGTCGATCCAGCCGTTCTGCTGAAGCATTTCGATCCGTCCCGGTTCTTCATTAAAATAACCCCGGTCAATCCCACCCGGAAGTCAGGGGAAAACGGTATCGTGTCCGTCATTCAGCACGACAATCCTCAGCTTGCCCTGATGGAAGAACTGAGAGACGCGGGCTATGAGGTCCTTCTCAGCATCGGAGAGTGGGAGGAAAACAACATCGGCTCCAACTGCGGGCAGCAGGTCCTCGACATCCTGAACGGTGGGGATTCTCCGGAAAACGCCTACACCTATTCATTCATGAAAATGGAAGAGGAGAGGGAGAAGGAAAAACGGGACTGAAGGGTCAGATCACGAACCAGAGTGAGCCCCAGGCTGCTGATCGCATTCAAATCGAGATCCTCCGGCAGCCCCCTCCCGTCGTCGCTCACTTCCATATGAATCATCCTGTTCCGCTTCCAAAACATTATTATCTCTTGCACATCACAGGGCCGTTTTTTACAATACAAGCAGACACCGGATTCCGGTGAAGAGCGGTATGGACAAAAGGAAAGGATCGGGAACAGGGATCGCCCTGATATTCGCACTCGTTTTTTGCCTCCATCCCCTTCTCTTTTCCGATCAGGTTCTCCGGCTGCCCAAAAAACAAGAAACCCTTCTTCGCCGCATCCATCAGGAAGTGGCCGCCATGGGACAACCGCCGATGGATGTTGTTCATGTCCGGGATTTTTTTTTCGAACTGGACGGATTTGACAGCAACAAGGAAGAACACATCGTCATCCTGGACGAAGCGCTGCCGAACGGTTTGCACAGAATGATCCTGCAGGTCACCTTTTTTGAAAAAGTCGGCAGAAACATCCTTGTCAAACACGCCCTGGAAACAAAAAGCCTCGTATGCCTGCTGGGAGGGGAAGCCGTCGTCCTCGAGAACCTGTCCTTCAGCAGGGAAGAAATCGGACGTTTTCTCCCGGTGATTCTGGACGGGATCAGAGCGGAAAAAAGAGCCCTGAGAAGCCCTTCCGAGGCATATCTCGATTGATTAAAAAAGGAACATTAAAATGAAGTGGTTCAAGCGTATTCTTCTCATTCTGCTTATCTTACTTGTCTGTGCGGCTGTGGCCGGCCTGATCCTGATCAACCGCATTTCCCGGCGCGCCCTTCCGGACTATGACCGGGACATTTATCTGAGCGGGCTGCAAAACCGGGTGACGGTTCTTCGGGACGCGTTCGGGGTGCCTCATCTTTTCGCCGAAAACGAGGGGGACCTCTACAGGGCCACGGGATATGTCATGGCACAGGACAGGTTGTGGCAGATGGATCTCCTGCGGCGGGCGACGACGGGACGGCTGGCGGAAATATTCGGAGAGGACCTGATCGAGACAGATCTCCTGATGAGGGCCCTGCGCATACCCGAGAAATCCCGCCGTGTTCTGGACGGAACCGACCCCTCCATCATCCGCGGCCTGGAGTGTTTCGCCGAGGGTGTGAACAACTGCATCGAAAACATGGACGGCAAACTCCCGCCGGAATTCGCCATTCTTCGCTACCGGCCGGAGGAATGGTTTCCCGAGCACTCCGTCAATCTGATCGGCTACATGGCCTGGGATCTGACCACGGCCTGGACATCGGAAGTCCGCATGGACCGATTCCGAAGAATACTGCCGCCGGAAAAATACGCCCTCATGCTCCCGGATGGGGCCTGCCACTCCATCCCTGTTTTTACAGAAGGCGGAATGGATTTTTCCGATGACCGGGCCCTGGCCCTCAATCCCGCCGCCGCCGCCGACCGTCTGCGCTCCCTGGGACTTGAAATTTTCTCGGGAAGTAACAACTGGGCGGTCTCAGGAGAAAAAAGCACCACCGGAAAACCCCTCTTTTCCAATGACATGCACCTCAGCCTCTTCGCCCCCGGCATCTGGTACCAGATCCATCAGAACATCCCCGGGCTCCTGAACGTCACCGGCGTCATTCTTCCCGGCACACCCTTCATCACGGCCGGTCACAACGACCGCATCGCCTGGGGATTCACCAACGTCATGGTGGACGACATGGATTTCTACGAGGAGACCCTCCACCCCGATTCACCCGACCGCTACCTGCTGAACGGGGAATGGCGTCCCATGACCGTGACGACCGAATCCATTCGCACATCCAAAGGGAAAACGGTGGAGCGAATCCTTCGCTTCACTCACCGCGGCCCCATCATTTCCGCGTTTCAGAACATTCCCGACAGACAGATATCCATGCGGTGGATCGGAAACGAGGACAGCAATGAAATGCAGACCGTCTACCTGATCAACAGGGCGGGAAACTGGGAGGAATTCAAAAACGCCTTTCGAACGTTCCGTTCCGTCAGTCAGAATGTCGCCTACGCCGATGTGGACGGGAACATCGGCCTCTATTCCTGTATGGGGCTCCCCATCCGGGACGGGGACAGAGCACAGATCGCACCGGGCGACACGGACCGCTTCGACTGGCAGGGAATTGTCCCGTTCGAGGAACTCCCCCATGAGTACAACCCGGAAAGGGGATACATTTCCTCGGCCAACAACAAGACCGTCCCGGACAGTTATCCCTACACCGTCAGCTGCTGGTTTGACCTTCCCTTCCGTATCAAACGAATCCGTGCCATGCTGGACGCGGAGACTTTAGTGTCCCCCGATTTTTTTAAAGCCATGCTGACCGACGTTTTTTCCGGCGCCTATGAGGCCTATGTCCCCGACCTCATCGCTGTTCTGGAAAAAACGGATCTCGGTCCTCTGGAAGAAAAAGCGCTGGACAGCCTGCGGCGCTGGAACGGCGAATGGGAAGTGAAAAGCGCGGCGGCCGCCGTTTTTGAGTATTTTTATTACCTCTTCGCCCGCAACACCGCATCCGATGAACTGGGGGAGGATCTTCTCAAAGAGTGGTTTGACAACAAGATCCTGGTGCGCAACCTTGTCCAAAATATCTGGAAATCGGAGGAATGCGGCTGGTATGACGATGTGCGGACGGAGCCGAAGGAAACCTTCTCCCTTATCGTTGAGGGCAGCTTCAGAGAGGCCGTCCTCGCTCTGCAAAACGCGATGGGGCCGGACATCGAAACATGGGAATGGGGCCGGATTCACACGCTGACTCTTTACCATCCCATGGGCGGTGTTTCCCTTCTCAACCGGATCTTCCGGCTCAACAGGGGGCCTTTCCCTGTGGGCGGCAGCTACCACACGGTCTGTCCTTATGCCTTCAGCTTCAATGATCCGTTCAAGGTGAACCATGGAGCATCCGAGAGGCACCTCTTTGATCTCTCGGACTGGGATTCATCCTTTGCGCTCATTCCGACGGGTGTTTCCGGAATTCCGGCCAGTCCGTATTACTGCGACCAGACCGGCCTCTATGTTGAGGGCCGCTTCAGAAGAGATCCCTTCAGCCGGAATGAAATCGAAAAAGCCGCTGTTTATTCCATGACATTTTTTCCTTCCTCGCAGGATTCCGGGACGGGCCGCTGAACACATTGCCACCTCTCTCCGACACACGGGCCTTCTCCTGCGGTGTAGGGATTCACGGTGTAGGGATTCACTTGAATTTCCCTCTCCTTTCCTATTAAATAGGGAAAAAGAAGGGAACGTATCCTCTCAACAAGAAGGAGAAAGAAAATGGCAAAAAAAGAAGAAGCCAAACCCAAAAAAGACCAAAGCAAACCAAAAAAAACACGCAAGGTCTTCGATCATCTCTTCGGCGTTGATTTCCTGGAAAAAATCATCAAATGGGCCAAAGGGCTGCTGAACGAGAAGGTCCTTCATTTTTCTATTGACTGGACCACAAAAATCGGGCACTACGCCCTGATCGCTTCGGCTTTTCTGGGAATTCTCTTTGCACTCCTGGTGGCGATCCGTCTGAATTCATTTTTCGCCTTTCTTTATGGATTCGCCTGGGTTGTGCTGGTATTTGTCATCCAGTTCACGGCTCATCGGTTTGTCACGGCCGGTGACACGCTGATCAAGAACAATCCCAGCACGCTGTCCTCCATCGCTTTTCTGGACAGTCTCGGATTTCTCTCCCTCATCGGAGCCGTTATCGTTCTCGTGACCGGAATCGTGAGAGCCGTTCAGGGAGGAGGCTTCTGGTTTTTTCTCATGGGCGCGGCCTCCTTCGTACTGCTTGTCCTGTTCGCTCTCATCGCCTTCAATCCTGCCACCATCAACAAATCCGTCGGGAAAAAAACATCAGCCGGGCAGGAAGCCATCGGGATCGTCGTCTTTTTTCTCAAAGGGATCATGCGGCTCGTACCCATCCTTTTCGGCGTGGGTATCACCGTGGGCCTGATCCTTCTCGTGATCGATTTCACCGGCGTCTTCGGTTCGGAATCCCAACTGACCGCCGCCTGGAACAATGCGCCAAAGACCGCGGGAACCATCACCCTGTTCGGGCTCCTTCCCTTTCTGAGCTACATCGCCTTTGTCATTTACTACCTGGCCATCGACATCATCCGTGCCATTTTAGCCCTGCCCGGAAAACTGGATGAGCTCATTAAAAAATAGGACCCCGACGACAGGACAAGGCCGACTAACGCTCCGTCCGAATAACAAATAATCCGCTGGAGACGGGCCGGATCCCGGTTCTGTCGGAAGGACGGTTGACAACCCTGTCGAGGACCACCATGGTGGAGGATCCGCCCCCATCAAGATTGAGGGCGTCCGCACATCCGAATCCCCGCATCAGTTCCGCCAGTTCATACAGATCAACCCCGCGGCTGTACCCGGGACGCCGCCCATCGATAACGGCCATCACCAAAAACCGTTTATCCGCCGTGTATCCCGCGGCTGTCCTGGGATGAAGTTCGGTATCGAATCCCTTCCTTATTCCTTCCCTCTCCCATTCAACGGAGATCTCCCCGTTTCGCAGAATGCGGGGACCGCCGCTGACGGCATGGTGAAGGCCCATGTTCGCGGGACCAAGTGAAAAATAAAGATTCACCACTTTCCCCGGGTGAAAAAAATCGATCCGCGGCAGATAATCCCGACCGAAGGACACGATCCACCGCCCGTCCGGAATGGGATTGTCCGCGGCGGCGGCGCAGACCTCTTCGATGACAGCTTCAACCCGTTTCCCATCCCCGGCAGTCCCGGCCGGATTCATCCGGAGCGCACGGCCCTCCTGTTTAACACGGGTCGTATCCCCGTTCAAATCCGTGTATAGCACGATGTTGGAATCATTCCTGAACCGGTTGATGGATGTGATGGAAAACATGTCTCCGTTCCGACCGGACAGGCCGGACTGCAGGACAAACACGTCGATGAACGGATTCTTCTCCCTTGAAAAACCGATGCTGGACCGCCCGTTCGGGGAGCGGGCGATTTGGCCGTCGATGACGGTGAGTCCGAGGGGCGCCGCCACACTCCAGAAATCGGCATTGATCCCGCCCAGCACACGGATCCCTTGCTCGGTATATCTTTTCGACATGTCCGGCACGGTTTCCCTTCCGGGTAATCCGTCCTGAGCAATGACGGACAGAATTCCGATCTCCGAATCCCGAAGGTCCACCCGGATCACATGAATCCCCAGCTGCTCGTCGGCGTCCTGAATGCGGATGTATTTGAATCCGGGAGTAACGGAGGTTTCGGTGACTTGCCGTTGAGCGGAGAGAGAATAAACAGTAAAAAGGGACAGTCCGATCCATAGAAGGACAAGGTTCGGTCCCCGCCGCAGTCCCGGATTCACCCGGCTCCCTCCAATGGAAAACTCATCCATTCGATGATAGCAGAAAAGTGTAAGTTTCACACCTCCCTGTGCAACTCCGCCTCTTAGCCGATCGTTTCAGGCAGACTGAAAGGACGCGGCGGATTTATTCGACAATTCGGTATTCGTAGATCTTGGTTCCTCTCATACGGTCTATCATGTAGAGGCGATCGTTGTGGATTCGAATGCCGTCGACAAAGCGGTTGAGGGAAATATCCCCCAGAAGAACACCTTCGGCATCAAAGACCTGCAGCTTGTACATGTCCGTTTCCTGAAGCTCGGTGTTGCCGCGCGTCTGCATGTTCATGGTCCTTTTCCCGCTCTGCTCGGACACGGAGACCATGGTCCCCACCTTCTCTTCCTCCTTGATCTGACGGGTGAACGTCACCACCCAGACACGCCCCTTGCCGTCCACGGCGATGCCGTTGGAGCAGCGGTTGAACTGCGGCATGGAGATGGACACATTGCCTCCCTTGCGGTCGACTTTTCCCTTGTCCTTGGGAGGATCCATGCTGTAGTCCAGTTCCCTGTCGGCCCGCCATACCGGGGTGCCGTCAAGCGCGTATTTTTCGATCCGGTTCAGACTGGCGAAGGCCACATAGGTGTTTCCCGCCTCATCCACAGTAGAGGACATGCTGTTTCCCACCCGGTTGAGCATCATGTCCCCGAAATCGAACTGCCGGCCGAACGTCGTTTGGACATTCCCTTCTTCGTCGAAGACCCGCATCAGGGGTGGAAGTTCCGTCTTTTTCTTATCATCTCCCATATTGATCATCGTCATCTGTCGGCCCGGCCCGGAGATCAGTTTTCCGTCGGGGAGGAGATGGATGGTTCCGGGTGGATTCTGAATGAGTCGGAAAGTTTTTTTCTCAGAGCCGTCGCCATCAAGAATCTGAATCCGCTGGTTGTTGGGATCGGACACAAAAATCAAACCGTTCGCAGTGATACCCATGGAATCCGGGTAGACAAATTCCCCCGGCCCCTGTCCTTCGCCGCCGATGGTGGCGAGATACTTGCCGTCCGGGCTGAATTTCTGAATGCGGTGATTGCCGGAATCCAGGATATACCAGTTGCCGTCCGCGTCAAACGCGATGTCGGACGGCATGTAAAAGGCGACATTTTCATCGACGGCATCAATATCGCCCAGAGTCTTGATCAGCTCAAGGGAAACCCTGGCCTGCTTCCCCCACTTCCCATCCTTCCCGTTGTGGACGACGCGGACACCGTCCACCGTTTCCACCTGCTGCGCATAAACAAGAACACCAAAAAACAGCACCACGCATAACTTGAACGTTGTTCCTGATAATATTCTTCTCATCTTTGGACCTCCACACCGTTAACCGATTTGAAAGACATTCCGTTGCATAGGATCACATTCCCGCCGGTTTTTGCTGCAATCCATCCGTTTTCACCTTATTATCCTTGTTGAAAGGTCATTCTATCATGATACGCGGCGTTCTGAACAGGAGACGTGTCTGATCCCTTAACATGCATTCAGAATAACTTCATTTGACAGGACACCTATAAAAAAACAAAGATGTGAACGAAAGAAACGGCCGAACGTTATTCAGGCGAAAAGAACAGAGACATGAACGATCTCCGTCAGGGAACAAGATGAACGACAGCATTGAAACGGCAAACGGGACCTCCATCAAACGAACCATCAGCCCCGCCACCGCCACGGCCCTTGTCGTGGCCAACATGATCGGCGCCGGAATATTCACGACGTCCGGAATCATGGCCGCCCAACTGCCGGGTCCGGCCTGGATTCTCCTCTGCTGGCTTCTGGGGGGGCTGATCGCCATCTGCGGCGCACTAAGTTACGCCGAACTGGCCACCCGCATGCCATACGAGGGCGGGGAATATGTTTACCTGAAAAAGCTTTATCATCCCTCGCTTGGATTTCTGACAGGCTGGACCAGCTTTTTTGTGGGCTTCTCCGTCCCTATCGCCGCCTCAGCCATGGCCTTTTCAGAATACATCTTCGAGGGACTTCAAATTCAGGGGCTTTCACCCACAGACCTGATGCTGATTAAAAAAGGGTCGGCGCTTATTCTGATCACCGTCTTCACCGGCATTCATTATCTGGGTGTTCATCTCGGCTCCCGGGTGCAGAACATTCTGACGGCGATCAAGGTGATCATCGTCTCCGGGCTCGCTCTGGCCGGCATTCTCCTCAGCGGCGGACGCCCCATTCAGCTTCTCGATTTCAGGGTCGAGGGGCCCTTCACCGGACTCGCTTTCGGTACCGCCATGATGCTGGTCATGTTTTCCTACAGCGGATGGAACGCCAGTTCCTACATCGCCGGCGAATTGAAAAATCCGCGGAAAACGCTTCCGCAGTCTCTTGTTCTGGGGACCGTCATCGTTATCGTCCTCTACCTGGCTCTCAATCTGTTTATCTTTCAGGCCGTTCCCTACACCGAAGCCAAGGGAACCATCGCCATCGTCAAGCAGGCCTCCATCTCGGCTTTTGGGGACTGGATGGGGAATGCGCTTTCCATTCTTGTCAGTCTGGCCCTGCTGTCCTCCCTCAGCGCCTTCATCCTGATCGGCCCCAGGGTTTATTACGCCATGGCCAAAGACCGGATGTTCTTTCCCTTCGCTTCCAGGATCCACCCCCGCTTTGGTGTGCCGGGCCGTTCCATCCTGATCCAGGGTGGAATCGCCGCTGTTATGGTGATCATCGGGTCCTTTGAGCAGCTTCTTATCTATATCGGTTTCGCCCTCAATATTTTTCCCTGGCTGGCCGTATTCGGCGTTTTTCTGGCCCGCCGGCGGAAAATCGGCGAGGCCGGAGCATTCAGGGTCTGGGGATATCCCGTCGTTCCCCTCTTTTATCTCATCTCCAGCCTGGGACTGATGTTCATCAACTACCTCAATCGACCGTTGGAATCGACGGCCGCCGTCCTGACCGTTCTGGCCGGTATCCCTTGCTATTTTATCTGGGTCAGAGGCCTAAAAAAACCTTAGTTCAGAACCGCAGGTTGAGGCCGGACGTTTCAACATGACAACTTCCTCATGGGTGATCCATCGGGATGCTGCTACTCGGCGATCAGCATGGTTTTTGGATCGAACCGAATGGACAGCTCTCCCGGAACATCCTTGTCTCCATTCTTCATGAGATGCAGCCGGATGGAGTCCTCCTTGTATCCCAGAGTG
>JAHIPL010000026.1 GCA_018894615.1 Acidobacteriota bacterium
GAGTGTTCTGGGTGTCCAACGGCATCGAAATCCTGGAGCGCTTCGCCTATTACGGCATCTATTTCGGATTCGGCATCTACATGCAGTCCCTGGGCTACTCCATGGGAGAGTTGGGGATCATTCAGAGTATCTTTCTGGCAGTCTCCTACTTTATCCCCGTGGTTTCCGGCACATTCGCCGACCGATTCGGCTTCAAGAAGGTCCTGATCGTCTCCTACCTGGCCTACCTGCCCTCCATCCTTCTGCTCATCGTCACCAAGACCTTCTCCGGAATCGCCCTCACCATGCTGACCATCGGTCTGGCTGCCGGTATCTTCAAGCCCCTCATCGCGGGAACGATCCGGTCCGTCACGGACAAAACGAACAAAACACTGGGATTCGGCATCTTTTACGCCATGGTCAATGTGGGCGGTTCGTTCGGTCCCATCGTAGCAGGGAAACTGCGGGCCATCTCCTGGAATTACGCCTTCCTTGCCGCCGCCATCTCCATCGGTTTTATGCTCCTGATTACTATTTTCTTCTACAAGGAGCCCGAGAGAAAGATTGAAGGCGTCACTCTGAAGAGTAAATTCAACGACATCCTCATCGCCCTCTCGGATCTCAAGTTCGCCATTTTTCTCGTGCTTCTCGGAATCTTTTTCTGGCTGCCCTTCTGGGTGTTCTTCAACCTCTGCGCCATCTATGTGGATACAAATATCGACACCCACCAGCTTTATCTGAGCTTGAAGAGTGTGTTCGGTACAGGGTTCGCCAATTTTTTTGCCAAAGAGGTGGAGGGTGTCCCCCGCGTTTTAGGGGAAACCATCGCCCATACCGGGTACATCATCATGATCCTGCAGATTTTCGTCTCCCGGTTTTTTGAAAAATTCAAGGCCATGCCCTCCTTTCTCTTTGGCCTGTCCATCATGGCCTGTGGTTTTGTCGTCCTGGCTTTTGCAAGTTTCTGGGGTGCGGCTCTTGTTTTTCTCGGCATATTCCTGTTCGCCGTCGGTGAAATGATCTCCTCTCCGCGTATCCAGGAATACATCACCTGGATTGCCCCCAAGGAAAAGGCCGGTTTGTACATGGGGGCCAATTTTCTGGCAGTTGGAATCGGAGGCCTGCTGAGCGGCATCACCTACACCAACATTTACGGCAGATTGAGGGATGCGGGTCATCCCGAACATGTGTGGTATATCCTGGCCGGGCACATGGTGCTGGCCATCCTCGCCCTCGTCATTTTCCAGAAGACTGCCGGAGGTTTCAAGGAACAGGAAGAATGAAACCGGGCTGTTCATCAATTGAAAAAAGGAGGTTCGAATGAACAAATATGAAAAAGCAAAGATATTTTTGCTGGGGGTTTGTATCACCCTCGTTTTCGGCATCCTTGTGGCCGCCGTTACACCGCCCGCCGGAACACTCGGGGCCTATCAGATGCAGGTGGGAGCGGACAAGTATGTCTATGTCCTGGACACAGTAACAGGTTACGTCATGAAGATCTTTCACACGGAGATTCCCAAGGTCGAAAACATTCACCGCTGACGCCCGGCCGTCGTGAAACGGGGAGCGGGGATTTTCAAGAAACGGGAAATCACAACCGGGCGCTCTTCAACTGGAACTTGCAGAGTGCGGTTTTATGATTCGTGCGGGATCAATAGAGAACGGAATCTTCTCCACGTTCCATGATAAGCTCGTCGATCTCCTCCAAAAGCAGAGTTTTCCGCTCCAAAAGAGCTTTGATTTCCTCTCCGTTCAGGTAGGGGCCGACAATTTTTCTGATGAGGGGTTCATTCAGCGAGCGGACTTTTTGAACAAATATCTTTGGAAGCCGGTCGAACAGATTTCCTTTCCTCATCCCGTTTTTTCCGTAGAGGAGTTGCTCGACGTAAAAACTTTTGTAGCGAAAGGCGCGCGAATGATCGATAAGAATCAATCGCCAGTCTGACGTATAATTCTGATTCTGCTGTGTCCGGTCGATATTGGCGATCAGGCTGTCAAAGGCGCGGGCCAGACAGAGCATTTTTTCCAGATGATCCCTGTGTTCATCAGGAAAGGTCCTTTCCTCTCTTTGTAAACGCAGTTCGCTTGTGAGATCGGAAATCCAGAGTTGAAGAGACCCGCTTTTTCCTCGGAACCGCCTTTCAACGGTGGGAGGAACCATATGGACGTTGAGATATTTGTCCATCCTGTAGGCGGCGATTTCGTATTTCCAATTTTCTCTGAAGCCGAGATCCGATCCGGTCGGATTTTTCCAGCATCCTTTCATTCTTTTTTCGTCGAGTTCAAGATACAGCAGCCTGGGTTTGGTGACTCCTTCACCGATCCGTTCATGATGTGTGATTTTTGCATGCAGCAAATACTGCTCAAGAGCCGTTCTCTGTTCCAGTTCCTCCGCTGTGAACTGAGCCATAAGAAGGGCCGGGCAAATCAAGAAAAAACCGATCAGGCCAGCGCTGAAAAATGTTCGCATTGTTCTTTTCCCCTTTCAACAATATAGGAAGAATCGACTGAACCGTCAATCCCGATCTTTTTTTAATGACGCCGGAACACGTCTCTCGC
>JAHIPL010000166.1 GCA_018894615.1 Acidobacteriota bacterium
GCATCCAAGGCCAGGCGCGACGGGCCGCGTCGGTGAAGGAGAACTGATTGGCGGCCGTGATACGGCTGATGTCGACACCAAGGAGGCGGAAACCGTTCCTCCCTCTCCTTCGAAATCGATTGATCAATTTACCGTCAGACCGGTATTCTATCAAATAGAGACTTTTTCTCAAAAAAAATTATTCTTTCAATCTCTGAATAATCTTTTTCTTTATCTGACCACGAAAGTTTACCATCAAAATTTCAATTGATTTTGTCTCTGAAATTATTCTGAAATAATATCGAACATCACACATGCGACCTCTGTAAATGTTCTTTTTTCCTTCAACTTTTTTTATGTTTTTATGAAAAGGATTGTTTTGGAGCGAATAAAAATGAGTTATCAGGATTTTTTGTTTTTCAATATCTAGAGTATCTATGTTTTTCCTAGCACTGTTAGCAATTTTCGTGATTTTCCATTCACTTTTTTTGGAGGTCACGCTTCAACTCCTCAAAAGTCACACATTCGCCTCTCTCAATTTCATTTATACCTTTTTCTATCTCCAACCATTCTCTGGTACTGATTTTCACACTTTCCAGTTCCTCTTTCACCAAATTCCGGATGAATTCTCGAATTTTTCCTGTTTTGCTGTACCCTTTTTCTCTACACACGAGATCAAAAGCGGTATATTCCTCTTCGGGCAGGCGCAAACACAAATTTTTTATCCCTTTCATATCTGCCTCCGGATCAAATCACCCTTGTTAAGCACATGAGCGTTAATATGCAATATATATACTGCATATGCACTCATCTGTCAACTTGGAAGTTTTATTTCGAAGGCTTTTTGCACTAATCCTCAATTCACACTCATAATAGTAAGACGGCTGAGCAAATTTCATTTTCTCACGAATGGATAAAGTAGACATTGGATCACCCCTAGGATGACGACCATCCTGTTGTTTTGATGAATGGCACCCGATACAATAGCGGAAGATGAGTATAGAAAGGATCGAGGATTTTGCCGCCTTTGAAAAATTGAGGTCGGAGTGGAACAGGCTCCTGGACGAATCAGAGGCTCCGACTGTTTTTTTGAGTCACGAGTGGTTGACCGCCTGGTGGAAGGCCTTCGGGAAGGTCGCAAATGGTCAAACAGCTCAGGATGATGCCGGGCTTTATGTGTGGATCGAGCGTGATGAAACCGGGCGTCTGATTGCCGCCGCTCCTTTGATGAAAAGGGACGGAATCGTCCAATTTATGGCCAGTGAAGATGTGTCGGATTACGCCGATTTTCTCTTCCTTCCGGAGGCCGGCTCGACATTTTTCGAGAATGTGCTGAATAATTGGCGGGAGAGGGGGGATGTCTTCCCGGCGGATCTCATCAACCTCAGGGAATTATCGCCAACGTTAAATCATTTGCCGGCCGCCGCAGAACAATTGGGCCTGAACATTTCCTTTTCCGTCATGGAGTGGGCGCCCGTTCTGAGGTTTGAAGGGGCTTATGACTCCTATCTCTCTTCCCTGCCGCGGAAGACGTGCCACGAACTTCGCCGCAAAAGACGACGGCTTGAAGACCTGGGCGGGATAAGGTCGGCAGTCCTGTATCATCCGGATGATATCGCTCCGGCTGTGGACCGGTTTACCACCCTTCACCGCGCGGCGGGGCCCGACAAGGACAGGTTCTGGGGGGCGGCAAACATGCCCCGCTTTTTTAAGGAGATGCTCGTTTCTCTGGCGGAGAAAGGGTGGGTCGAAATGCTGGAATTGTGGTCAAATTCGTCACTTTTGGCTTCCCTGATCACATTTGTGCACGGTCGGGAGACCGCCCTTTACAACATCGCTTTCGACGGCCGCTATTCCTCTTCCAGCCCTGGCCTTTATCTTTTTCAGGAAGCCATCGCCCGCTCACTTCAAAACCAGCGTCCTGTCATCGATTTTCTGCGAGGACGAGAGCCCTACAAGTACGACTTCGGTGCGCAGGACACCCGGCTTTTTCGATTGTCCATCCCTTTGAAGCGGAATGAGAAGAAGTGAATCCATGAATATCAATATCTGTCTCATAAGTTTCCACAGTTCGCCCTCTATTCAACCCGGAGGAGAAAGTGCGGGCGGCATGAGCGTCTATCTGAAGGAGCTCAGCGCCCTTCTCACAGGCCGGGATGGGGTGAACATCGATGTCTACACTCGCGTTCACGACCCGGCCAAAACCGGCGTTCAGGTCCTTTCCCCGTCGCTGCGGGTGATTCATCTTGAGGGCGGCCCGACGGATATCACCGATCCCAATATCCTGTTCGAGTATGTGCCGGCCTTTATTCAGCGAATGGAGGATTTCCTGGAAGCGGAAAAGTTGACCTACGATCTGGTCTATGCTCACTACTGGTTGTCCGGACTGGTGGGGGAGTGGATCGCCACAAACCGGGATCTGCCGCTTGTTTTGACTTTTCACACCCTGATCTATTTTAAGCCGCCCCGTCCCGGAGATCCGGTGGCCGACAGGAGGCGGATGGCCGAAGACCACCTGGTCGAGGCCGCCGCCGGCATCATATCTTTATCGGAGGAGGAGCGGTCCTTCCTCGTCGGCAATTTTCAACTTCCGAAACATAAAGTCCGCTGCATTCATCCCGGAGTCAATGCGGATTTGTTTTTTCCAGACATGGACGAAGAGATTTCAAAAAGGATCAAAATCGACAGGAACACCTTTTCTCTCCTTTTCGTCGGCCGGATTGTTCCTGAAAAGGGGCTTGAGCCGCTGCTGGAGGTGATTTCGGGACTCAGAGAAACCCATCCCGATGTATTCGAACGGCTGCGCCTGGTGATCGTTGGCGGAAGCCGGTCGCAGGTTGACAGCAGCAGCGAGGAGCGGCTGAACATTGGACTTGACGCGAATCCGGAAGAGGGCCGTCTGCGGGCCTTCGTAAAAGAAAAGGATTTGGTAAACAAGGTTATCTTTGAAGGCCCGGTGAAGCATGAAGAGCTGCGGTTTTATTACAGTGCGGCGGACGCCTGTGTGATCCCTTCTTTTTCCGAGTCCTTCGGCCTGGTGATGGCGGAAGCCTTGGCCTGCGGCACCCCGGTTCTCGCTTCCGACGTCGGCGAAATGCGGCATTTTATTCGCCCAGGGAAGAATGGATATCTATTTTCACTTGAAAATTCGGATTCTCTCCGCGACGGTCTTATCGACGTTGTTCAAAAAGGGGTTTCCTGGAATCCCGCCCGCATCCGGAAGGACATCACTTCCCGTCTGACTTGGGACAAATCGGCCACCAAAATCCTTGCTTATTTAAAGGAAATTCTTTCGAAATCGCGATCTTAAGGAATTCCGGAGCGATCGTCTCTTTGGGCTCAAAACCAGATAACAGCGCGGTGAAAACCCTCGGCCAGCCGGAATTTTTCCCCCTCGGCCATGTCCCTGGCCCGGGTGCAGAGCCATTTTTCCATCTCGTCCGAAAACTTATCCTTGACCTGGCTCGTATGGCAGCGCAGCGCCTTCAGCTTGATATCAAAGGTGGCCGTGATGTCTGAGCGGAAGTTGATGTCTTCCTCATTGGGTGCCCAGAGCCAGATCTCCTTGACCTTGTGGGGTTCGAGTCCCTGCTCCGACAGATCGGGATAGGACCAGTGGTCCCGGGCGTAGGGAAAAACGGCATCGATCACTGCCCTGCCGACGATGCGGTGGTCGCGGTGCCAGATGTAGCGGCGGTAGGGATCGGAGGTGATGACCACTTCCGGACGGAAGGTGCGGATCTGCTCCACCAGCCGCTTCCGGAATTCCGGCGTGTCCTCAAGGCCCTGGTCCGGATATCGGAGGAAAACAACATCTTGCACCCCGAGGACGGCGGCTGCCTGCCGCTGCTCCTCTTCCCGGATCCGGGCCAGATCATCGGGATTCACATTCGGGTTGTCCGTCCCCTTGTCGCCGCTTGTGCAGACGACATAAGCGACTGACTGTCCCTTTGCGGTCAGTCCCGCCACCGTGCCGGCTGCACCGAATTCGGCATCGTCGGGATGGGGGCTGATGACAAGACACCGAGCTTCCTGTGTCTTCATGTTCTTCTCCTTTGTCCGCTCTTATGCAAATTGTATTATAGTGACCCCTCTGCTACAATGCACCCTCCATCGTTTTGGAAAGAGAGGGTGTCCCGACGGACCAAACATCCCCATGCTTCAATTCAGGAATTTCAAACCGGTCGATGAAACCGTCTGGTGCGAATATTCACTGAAAATGTAGGATGAATATGTATAAATTGAATGGAATCATTCGATTTAAATGGAATATAATCGATTTAATATTTTTGAGGAGTTGCTTTCGATGACAAAA
>JAHIPL010000167.1 GCA_018894615.1 Acidobacteriota bacterium
AAACCTGTCCCGATTCGTTTTCAGGACATCCCGTCGATGTCGGACAGCTTTTTCTGCAGCCGTTTGGCGGAAATGGGAAAAGCGGTCTTGAGTTCGGGGGCGAACTGATTCACCCGGAATTCCTCCAACATCCAGCGGAACTCCTCCACGGCTTTCCTTTTTTCCGCTGACAGCCCGGAAAGAGCTCTCTCAAATACGGCGATATTGGCCGCCTTGCGGGCATCCTTGTCCGGATCGTTTTTCCCGCGTTCCAGCCGGATTCGAAGCGCCTCCAGATAGCGAGGCAAATGAGAAAGCCGGTCCATCCGGTACCGGTCGAGAAAATCTTTGGGGACGATGCGGACGAGGTCCCTTTTCAATCCGGCCTGGAGATCGAGAACGGATTGGCCGCCCTTCGCTTTTTGTTCGATTTCTCTAAAAAACAGGAGCGTTTTCCGGTATTCATCCAGGACACGAAGGGTGAGCTCCATTAAGATGTGCCCCTTTTCGAAAAGGGTGTTCACCGCCTGGTTCGCATAGGTCAAGTATTTGTCCTGTTTTTGAAAAAACCGCCGAAAAACCTCCTGTCCCAGATGCCGGGCCAGAGCGTCTTCCAGATTCTTTCGGCCTCCGAAATACAGGGCTTCCGACTCATATTCCTCGGGAATGCGCAGGTAGCGGCGTGTGAATTCAAGGTCCTTTCGGAAGCGCCGCAGAAGAAGCGCCTCCACCCCGGCTTCCGTCGAATCCGCGGCGGCCTGCCGCGAATCGAAAAGACGGATATTCACCCTCTCTCCGTCCGCCTCCAGCCCGGGATAAGCGACCAGAAACCGCCCCAGTTCAAGCTCATCCGGCAGATCCCCAAAATCCCAGTCTTTCAGGTCCTCCCGTTCCCGCTCCTTCTGCGCTTTTTTCCAGGCGGTCGATGCCTGCGGCGGCGGCGGTTTCCATCCCGTCTTTTTTAGAACAAGAAGATCCCGCCCCGACTGAATCTCCTTCCCCTTGTGATCGGTGACGGCGATCCTCACCCGCAGATAATCGGGAATCTCGGCCGCTGCCCAGGCTTCAGCCGGAATGTCGATCCTGAACCGCTTTTTGACAAACGCCGACAAGCAGGTAAAAAGGGAGGGATGGGTCCGCTCCATGTCCCGCTCAATGACGGCGGCCGTGTCCGACGCCGGCACGAGCTGCTTTCGATATCGTTTGGGCAGCCCCTTGATCAGAGCCGTGATCTTATCCCTGAACAGGCCTGGCACTCCCCACTCCAGTTCCTCGGCCGGAAGATGCGGCACCTGTGCAGCCGGCACCTTGATAGTGATCCCATCGGCTTTTTCTCCGGGATCAAATGCGTATTCGGCCCTGAAGGTCCGATCCTCCAGGGTCATCTCATCGGGAAAAAGCGAAAGAAGATCCTGTCCCGGACGAAGCCGAAGAAGGTCCTCCTCAGTCAGACGCAGGAACGCCTCTCCTCCCTTTTCACGAATCCGGCTCTCGAGACCGCGAACATTGTACACCCCCTGAAGCCTTTGAGAATAAAACCCGGCCAGCTCATCCTCCGGAATCAGGATGTCCCGGCGCCGGAGCTTGTCTTCCATTACCTGCAGCCGACGCACCAGATAAAGATTTGCCTGCAGGAAGGAAAACGGCCTGTCCACATGTCCTTCGATCAAGGCCGATTGAACAAAAACCTCACGGGCCGCCTCCGGATTGATGGGTCCGTAAGCCTTTCTACGGCCGGAGATGATCTCGAGCCCAAAAAGGGTCACCCGCTCTTCGGCATAGACATCCCCCTGCTTTTTATCCCAGAACGGTTCGGAAAAACTGGAGCGGCAGAGATCCCCTCCAAGCGCTTCCAGCCAGGCCGGATCGATCCGGGCCGTTTTTTTTGCAAAGAGACGCGAGGTTTCGACCATCTCGGCCGCAACGATCCAGGGCGGGGGGTGATTGAAGAGGGTGGATCCCGGAAACAGCATGACGTCCCGCCCCTTGGCCGCCTGGTACATGTTTTTTTCCTTGTGGACGGCGATGTTGGACAGGTACCCGCTCAACACACAGCGGTGAACAGCCGCAGCGAGGCGGGGTGTGATGGTTTTCCGATCGCCCTCTTCGACCGGGACGCGGAGCTCCTTTAAAATGTCCCGGATTTGGTCATGGATGAAGGTCCACTCCCGCATCCGCGGATAGGAGAGAAAATGGGTGAGGCAGAATTTTCTCTTTTGATTCTGACTCTTAAGTTTTTCCCAAGAGCCGTTATAGGTGTCCCAGATATTGAGCAGGGTTAGAAAATCGGAGTCCGGATGCCTGAAGGGCGCGTGTTTCTGGTCCGCCTGGGCGGCCTTTTCAGGGGGACGTTCCCGCGGATCCCGGATGCTCAGAGCGGAGGCGATGACCGCCAACTCACGCAATACTCCTTCCTTCTGCGCTTCGATCAGCATGCGGCTGATCTGCGGATCGAGCGGCATGCGGGCCATGAGCTGCCCTCGTTTGGTGAGAGTGTAGGACCGGCCTTCCTTTTGAATGCCCCCCAGCTCCAGAAGGAGGTCGTATCCGTCCTTGATATGTTTGGGCTTGGGATGGTCGACGAAGGGAAAAACGGCGGGATGATCCAGCCCGAGATCGATCATGCGCAAAATGACCTCCGCCAGATTGGAACGCTGGATTTCAGGCAGAGTATAAAGAGGCCGCTTCTCATAATCCTGCCGCTCGTAGAGACGGATGCAGACACCTTCCTCCACGCGGCCGCAGCGGCCCGCCCGCTGATCGGCGCTGCTGCGGGAGATCGCGCTCACGGGAAGGCTGTGGGTCCGGGTTCCGGGGATATAGCGGGAGATGCGGGCCAGGCCGGTGTCGACGACGTACCGGATTCCCGGAATGGTGAGGGAGGTTTCGGCCACGTTGGTGGCTACGACAATCTTCGGGCCGGACACATGATACACCCGGCCCTGCTGCGTACCGGGAAGCCGGGCGTAGAGGGGCAGCACGGTCGTCCCGGCAAACTGCTTCCCCTCCAGCTTGTCACAGGTCTCGATGATATCCTGCTCCGTGGGCATAAAAACGAGGATGTCTCCCGGTTTTTTTTTGGCCTTGATATCATGGACCGCTTTCACCGCCGTCTCCACATAATCCGTCTCGTCCGTGGCCGTTCCCTTCGGACCCGGAGACCTGTATTCGATAGTGACGGGATACATCCGGCCGCTGACCTGAATGATTGGAGCGTTTTCGAAGGCTTTGGAAAATTTTTCCGTGTCCAGCGTGGCGGAGGTGATGATGAGTTTGAGATCCGGGCGGACATCGAGCAGATTGCGCATGATGCCCAGAAGAAAATCGATGTTGAGGCTCCGTTCGTGGGCCTCGTCGATGATGATCGTATCGTAGGTGAAAAGACGCGGGTCTCCCTGTGTCTCCGCCAGGAGCATACCGTCGGTGACGACTTTGATGAATGTTTCGGAGGAGGCTTTCTCACGGAAACGGATCTTATAGCCGACGGACAAACCGATGCCCTCGCCCAGTTCTTCGGCGATGCGGTGAGCGATGGTGATGGCGGCGATCCGGCGCGGCTGGGTGCAGGCGATCTGTCCGCTCAACCCCCGTCCGGCTTTGAGGCACATCTTGGGGATCTGGGTGCTCTTGCCGCAGCCCGTCTCGCCGGAAAGGATGACGACACGGTTCTCCCTGATGGCGCTGATAATGTCCGCCGCTCTTCCGCTGATGGGAAGCTCCCCCGGAAAGGAGACGTGGGGCAGCCGGTTTTTCCGGTCGGCGCGGATTTGAATGGACCGTTCCATCCGGGTTTCCAGAGTCAGCAGGTCGGACAGGATGGCGGCCATGCCGGTCCTTCGGCTTTTTTGACGGAGAACCTGCAGCCGGTCGATGAGGAGAGCCTGGTCTTTCAGCATGGCGCGCGGCAGACCGGTGCGAATACGGCGGATGGTTTCCGATGCCGAGGAATAAGCGTCTGTTCCGTTTTTTTCCATCGAGAGGGCCAACTCAACGGTATAGCACACGGGCCGGGAACGGTCAATTCAATAAGAAAACTGTCACTTTATATTGTTGGTAAAACGTCTGTATAATGTTTGATAGATCAAAAACAGTTAGGAGGCTCCGATGAAAATCCAACTCAACAGCGTATCCGTCGATGACCAGGACAGGGCTCTCGCTTTTTACACCGAAGTTCTGGGTTTCGTTAAAAAAAATGACCTGCCGGCCGGAGAATTCCGTTGGCTGACGGTCGTTTCGCCCGAAGGGCCTGACGATGTTGAACTCCTCCTTGAGCCCAACGCCCACCCGGCTACGGCCTTTGCCGTCGAGAATACCCATAAGGAGTACGAACGACTGACGAAGCGGGGTGTGGAGTTCAGAATGAAACCTTCAGAGATGGGGTCGGGGACGTTACGAGGGGGCGATGACCATCGGCGTCTGCATCCACGGTTGGAGTGACTACGCCGGCCGTCTATTTCACAACCACGCACTTCATTTTTTCCTGGTCGCGGATCAAGAGACGACCAACGACGAGGGGGACCGAGATGGGATATGTGGAAATTTCGCTGAAGCTTCCTACGGATTTTACCGAGGAGCAGCTCCAAAGAAAAACAGGAAAACAGCTGCGACTGAAATCATTTTCATACCAAATAGAACGCAAGAGTCTCGATGCCAGAAAGAAAAGCGACATTCATTGGAAGGTCAAGGTAGCCGTCTCTTCCCGGGAGCTCAAGAACAATGCTCCTGTTGTCCCGCCTCCCCTGGAAATACCCTATCGAAAAAGGAACAAAAAAGTGGTTGTCGTCGGCAGCGGCCCGGCCGGATTTTTTGCCGCACTGACCCTCCAAAAGGCCGGCTTTCAGACCACCGTGATCGAAAGAGGCCGTGATGTCGCCGGGCGGGCCGAGAGTATAAAAACATTTGAAAACACCGGCCGTTTCGACGCCGCCGGGAATTACGCATTCGGCGAAGGCGGCGGGGGAACCTTTTCCGACGGAAAGCTCACGGCGAGGACACGGAGGTTTTCCCGGGAGAGAGCTTTTATCACGGCCGCTTACATCCGGGCGGGTGCCCCAGAGGAGATCGCCTATCTGGCCCACCCTCACATCGGAAGCGACAATCTCAGGGTCATTGTGAAAAACCTGCGGAAAGAATTCATCGGTATGGGAGGCACCGTCCTGTTTGAAACCAAAATGGAGGACCTTCGCATTCGAGACGGCTTCGTCACGGAAGCCGTTACCGCCGCCGGTTCTTTTGAGGCTGAAGAATTTCTTCTCGCTCCGGGACATTCCGCTTATGAGACCTACCGGATGCTCATCCGCCGGGGAGTCAAATTCCGGACAAAAAATTTCGCTGTCGGCTGCCGGGTCGAGCACCCCCAGAAAATCATCAATCTGGCGCAGTGGGGAAACGAACATTTGCCGGGTGTCAAGGCGGCGGAATACCGTCTGACCGGACGCGGCGGCAGCGACCGTCCCGTCTACACGTTTTGTATGTGTCCCGGCGGCGTCGTCGTTCCCTCCACGGCCTACGCGAACGCCAATATCGTGAACGGCATGAGCCTTTATCAACGATCCGGCCGATTCGCCAATTCCGCCTGTGTGGGTGGAATCCACCCGGATGAGATGGCGGGCCGCGAAACCACCCCCCTGGAAGCTCTGGACCAGGTGGCCGCCCTTGAAGAAAAGTTTCACCGGTCGACCCGGAGCTTCAAGGCCCCATTCTGTTCGATCCTAGATTTTCTGAATGAAACAGAATCCAGCAAGGAAACCGAATCCAGCTATCCTTTGGGCTTGACGCCGGCACCGCTGTGGGAGATGCTGCCGCTGAAGTTGAGCCGGGCCCTTCAAAGCGGGCTCAAAGAATTCAACCGTCAGCTCCCGGGATTCGAAACCGGAAATCTCATCGGGCTCGAAAGCAAAACTTCCTCCCCAATACAAGTGCTGCGTAACCGGGACGGATTATGCGAGGGCTTCAAAAACCTCTACCTTATCGGCGAAGGCAGCGGGTATGCGGGAGGCATCGTCTCCAGCGGTGTGGACGGAATCCGGGCGGCATTGGGTGTTGTCGAGCGGGATCAATCGAGCGGCTGTTCAGCATGAAATGTCAGCAGAAACAATTTTGGGAAGAAAGCAAACTCCCTTCCGTCTAAGTAATAAAGATAAGAGGAGGAACGTCCACATGAAAAAGATCTTATTTCTTTTCCTCGCCCTTTCGGCGCTCGCTTCCCTGGTCCCGGCCCAGAACGTCAAACTGGAC
>JAHIPL010000168.1 GCA_018894615.1 Acidobacteriota bacterium
CGCCTTCCGCACGATCCGCAGCACCTCCTCCAGGTCCGGATAATCGGGAATATTGACATGGGGAGAACGGCTGGTAACAATGACTCCGTCCGGGCTCAGAAAATCGATGTACCTCAGCGTCTCAAGCGGCTCGACGCTCAACAGCAGGTCCGCCTTCCCTTTCGGGATAAGATCACTGAACACGGGCTCATCCGATATCCGCAGATGGGACTGGACCGCCCCTCCCCGCTGGGCCATGCCGTGGACTTCGGCCTGCTTGAACTGGAGCCCCTCATTCAGGGCGGCGTTGTCGATGACGTAGGCGATGGAGAGAATCCCCTGTCCGCCGACTCCGGCCAGAATGATGTCCTGTTTCATCATGCGCTCCTTTTTTTGGCCAGTTTTTTCGTTTCCTGAACACAGGCCCGGACGGAAAGGATGACGGAGAGACCGGGATGTTCGATCTCCTCCCGGAACACCGCTTTGTTGTCCTCTTTGTACCTGGGCAGCGGCGTGATGGTCCGCACATGGCTCTCTTCGACTCCCGTACCGAGTACGATCCGCCTGAGATTCTCTCCGGTGGCGAAACTCGGCTGGCCGCCGGTCATGGCCACGGTGGCGTTGTCCACGATCACGACCGTCATGTTGGCTCCCCGGAATGCCGCATCCAGGAGGGATGTGATGCCCGAATGCCCGAATGTGGAGTCTCCGATAACCGCGACGGCAGGAAAAAGCCCGGCCTCAGACGCCCCTTTGGCCATGCTGATGCTGGCCCCCATGCAGACGCAGGAGTCGATCGCATTGTAGGGCGGCAGGGCGCCCAGGGTGTAGCACCCGATATCGCTGAAAACGGCGGCCTCCGGAAAATCGGAGAGCAGCTCGGTCAGAGCGGAAAAGGTGTCGATATGAGGACATCCCGCACAGAGCTGGGGAGGCCTCCCCGCCGGTTTGAAGTCCTCGATTGTCCGGTGGGAGTGGCTTTTCAGGCCCAGAGCCGTCCGGACGATATCGGGTGACAATTCTCCTGTCAGGGAAAGGTCGCCGCTCTGTTTTCCGCGGATGTTTTTGCCGGCGATCCCGAAGATTCCCCGGATCTGCTCTTCGATAAAGGGATACCCCTCTTCGACGACAATCACGGTTTCGACATGGTCCACCAATTCCCGGACCTGAGATTCAGGCAGCGGATAACTCGAAACTTTCAGAAGAGACGGCGCATCCTTCATATCCCGGAGATTTTCGAAGACATACTTGACGGCGATACCCGAAGCGATAATCCCCACATCCTTCCTTCCCTGATTGATCGTCAGTTTGTTGAAGGGGCTTTTTTCGGATTCCCTCGTTAGGTCGGCCTGAATGTCCAGGAGTCGGCCGAACCGGCGCCGTGCATTCGCGGGAAGGAGTGTCCAGTCTTTCCCTTCACCCCGCCGGAATTCATTGGGCGTTCTCCGCTCCCCGGTAACCACCCCGGACCGGCTGTGGGACAGGCGGGTGACCATTCGCAGCATAACAGGGATTTCATATTTTTCGGAAAGATCAAAAGCCGCACCAGTCATGTCATAGGCTTCCTGATGATCGGCAGGCTCAAAGCAGAAAATCCGGGCGAAACGGGCATAATACCGGCTGTCCTGCTCGTTCTGCGAGCTGTGCATTCCGGGATCATCGGCGGCCACCACCAGAAGCCCGCCCTGGATCGCGGTCAAAGCGGAGTTCATGAACGGATCGGCCGCCACGTTGAGACCCACATGTTTCATGGACACCAGGCACCGCTTCCCCATATAGGAGACCCCCAGCGCCTCTTCATAGGCCACTTTTTCGTTGATGCACCAGGCGGCGGAAAAACCATCGTCTTTTTCGGCCAGACGAATGAGATATTCCATGATTTCCGAGGCCGGTGTTCCGGGATAGGAATATCCGGCGGTCAAACCGGCTCGCACGGCGCCCAGGGCGACGGCCTCGTCACCGAGCAAAATTTCTCTGTTCATAAAAACTCCCTCGCGTGGATTGAATCTTTCATGTCATTTTCGAGAGAATCGGAAGATGTATTAAAACAGAAATTACCTCTTTTATCAAATCAGAGCGCGCGAGGAACCATTCAATGCAGAGGGCCCACCGTCATTCATAAATCCCGGGCAGCCTTAATTATCATTCTTATAAAGTTTATATATTTATGTTGAAATATAGCGGTTATTTATATACCATATGAATGAATTTTAATATTTAACAAGGGAGACTTCGAATGATAAGACTCTCTACAAAAGGCAGATACGGCACCCGTCTGATGCTGAATCTCTCCAACCATTATACCAACGGACATGAGGCCGTCATATTGAAGCACGTTGCCGACGACGAACAGATTTCCATCCGCTATCTTGAACAGATCGTCATTCCTCTCAAAATCAACAAGCTGGTCAAGAGCATCCGCGGCGCGGGAGGCGGATACACCCTCTCCCGCCACCCCTCCAGTATCAAGTTGATTGAGATCCTGAATGCCCTGGAAGGAACCTGTGACCTCGTCGAGTGTGTCGAGGATGAGGAGTTCTGCTCCCGGACCGCCGGCTGTGCCGCCCACGAAGTCTGGGCCAAGGCCAGCCGCATGCTCAAAGAGTACTTCGAACAAACCTCTCTACAGGACCTCCAGTCCATAGAAAAACAAAAAAGAAATAACCTCTGATGGTTATCGCCTCTCTTGCCGTCTTTCCGACAAGTGAAGGCGCTTCCGTCAGCCGGTATGTGCGGGAAGTGATCCGGGTGATCGAGGAATCCGGGCTGCACAGCCGGACGGGCGGGATGAACACGACCATCGAAGCGCCGGATCTCGAAACCCTCTTTGCCGTCATTCAAAAAGCCCACGATATCCTCGTGGAGATGGGGGCCGTCCGAATCCATATCGATCTGACGGTCGATCACCGGCTGGACAAGAACACTTCCATCGATTCCAAGCTGTCCGCCCTCGACAAGAGCGGGAAGAAATAATCCCTTCAGATTCC
>JAHIPL010000169.1 GCA_018894615.1 Acidobacteriota bacterium
CGCCTTCCGAAATTCGGCGACACCCACCGGGAACCCATCCGCAAAACGATGGAAAAAGTCCCCCTCTCCTTTTATCTCATAAAAAAACAGCCGGTGACTCTGGAGGTGATCGATACACGCGGCCAGTTCGTTTGGAGGCAAGAACTGGAGGGAAAGAAGGGACTCAATCAGTACAGATGGGACCTCGTAACAAAAAAAACGGACAGTCCGCAGCCCTATTTCATTCATTTTCTGCAGTTTCCCAAGCCTGGAAAATACACCGTGCATTTGACGCTTGAAAGCGGTGTCATCAAAAAACCGCTCGAGATCATTTCCTATAGATCGCCAAAGCGGCCGTGATCATTCGGGCCTACGGCCACTCGACAGCGGATACCTGGGAGGCCACACACCCTGGGCGGAATTTGTGGAGATGCTTTAAACGGTTGACACGTATAAATGATTTATATATTCTAATATATGAATATAAAGAAAGAAGGACGCGGACCTGATCTATCCCGGTCAAAAAATCCGGATCCCAAAATTGAAGTCCAACTGATTTTCGGGAAGAACAAAAAGAAAACACCAAAAAGGAGAAAACAATGGCAATATTGGAAGCTTTGGAAGGGATCGCAAAAACGTATCAGGCCAAACTGAAGAGCGCCGGATTCAGCAATACAGACCAGTTGCTGGTAAAGGGCGCCACACCGGCGGGACGCAAGAGCATCGCGGCCGACACGGGCATCAGTGAAAAGCTGATCCTGCGCTGGGTCAATATGGCCGATCTGTTCCGCATCAAAGGGGTGGGTGAAGAATATTCCGATCTGCTTGAAGCGGCGGGAGTCGACACAGTCCCCGAACTGGCACAGAGAAACGCCGAGAATCTCCATCAGAAGGTGGAGGAAGTCAACGCCAAGAAAAAACTTGTCCGCCGGGTTCCTTCACTGAAGGAGATCGAGGACTGGACTGGCCAGGCAAAAAAACTACCCCGAAAAGTCAATTACTAACTTCGACTGAACGGACACACAATCCCGACGGGAGGGGCATCCCCGTCTACCCTGCCGGAAACAGGACCCGCCGACGGCATCTATGATCCTTTTGATTTTTTTCGGTCCCGGTTAATAACCGTATTCAAATTTTTCGTACAAGTCTATACAATATTCTCAGCCCTAAATTTGAGCGAATAGATTTTGGCCGGAAGGGTCGTTGTCCGGGAATGACGCCCGACCGCATCTCCGGTCCATTTCGGAGGAGGATAAAGGATGGAAACATCACAATTTGAAAAAACAGGAGCCTTTTATCTCGGGCGTTTGTTCGACCGCCAGAAGAACAAAATGGGTGACGATCTTCTTCTCTACGATTCCAAGGATCTGACCACCCATGCGGTCTGCGTGGGCATGACCGGCAGCGGAAAAACCGGGCTCTGCATCGGCCTCCTGGAAGAGGCGGCCATCGACGGCATACCGGCCATCATCATCGATCCCAAGGGAGATCTCGGCAACCTGATGCTGACCTTTCCCGACCTGAAGCCGGAAAACTTTCTTCCCTGGATCGATCCGGATGAAGCCGCGCGAAAGGGCGCCACGGTCAAGGACTACGCCGCCAAAACCGCTTCCCTCTGGGAAAAGGGCCTGGCCGAATGGGGACAGGACGGCCGCCGGATTCAAGCCTTCCGCGATGCGGCGGATGTGGCTATCTACACTCCGGGCAGTTCCTCCGGCCTTCCGCTCTCCATCCTCCGGTCCTTTGATGCCCCGAAAGGGCCCCTGGCGTCCGACGCGGACGCCCTCCGGGACAGGGTTATGTCCGCCGTCTCCGGTCTTCTGACTCTGATCGGACTGGATGCGGACCCCATTCAAAGCCGGGAGCACATCCTCCTCTCGAACATCCTGCACAACGCCTGGTCGCAGGGAAAAAATCTCGATATCGCCCGCCTCATTCAGGACATCCAGGAACCCCCATTCAGCAAGGTCGGCGTCTTCAACCTGGACTCCTTTTATCCGGCCAAAGAACGTTTTTCACTGGCCATGTCCCTTAA
>JAHIPL010000170.1 GCA_018894615.1 Acidobacteriota bacterium
CCGTCGCCGTGCAGGGCGTGGCTCTCCATTCCCGATCCCACACAGCAGGTGAAACTGCGGAACATATCCTGGTATTCATGCTGCACCCCGCGCCCCACCGGCACCATGTAGCATGTCCGTCCGTCCTCGGGATCGATGGAGGCCAGGATGTGGTTGAAGAGGGCCCGTTCGTAAAAATCGGCATAATGAGCGTCGGGATGAATGGAAAAAAGCCGACGGGTCAGCTTGAGCATGTTGTAGACGTTGCATGTCTCAGCCGTCCTCCCCTCCACGAAGCCGCTCAACTTCCCGGGCTCGCCGAAATATTCATCCTGACCATGGCCGCCGGTGGCGAAACTGTGGTTTTGGGTGACCCTTGCCCAGAAAAAATTCGCCGCCAGAATATCCCCGACATTTCCCGTGTAGGCATAGCGGTCGGCGGAACCGATGAGCTTGGGGACCTGGGTATTCCCGTGTTTGCCCTCGAGGATGTCCTGATTTCTCTGGAGAGGCACGATAAAGGATCGGTGCTCGAATTTGTATGACAGGTCCAGCCAGCGTTTGTCACCGGTATCGGCGTATAGATCGACCAGGACTTCGTTCATCCCTCCGAATTCGGTGTTGAGCATTCGCTGAATCTGGTTCACATCAAGAGGTTCGAGAATACGCTCCGCCCATCCGGCGAATTTGAGTTCGATGTCCAGGGCCGCCCTGCTCCCTGTGAAACGATACGCGTCCCGCAGCCCGGCATATGTTTTGTGGAGGGTGTACCAGGGCGACCACAGGCCGTTCAGGTCGAAGCCCGCAGACGTGATTTCTCCGCGGGACAACTGCTCAAAGATATCCCGCCCGTCGAGGCCTTCCTTGTTGATGATGGCCCCCAGGTAGCCGTCTCCCCGCTTGTCCTGGACGATCTTGAATTCAGAGACGATATAATCGGCCCTTCGCTTGAACTCTTCGTTTCCTGTTGCCGCGTACATCAGGCTGACGGCGGAAAGATAATGACCAGCGATGTGGCCTGTGAGCTGGCGGCTGTCCACGGCATCCCATCCCCCGTATCCTTCGGCTTTTGATTTCAGTCCGGCCCGGACACGGTAGCCGGCCAGCATCCGGTCAGGGTCGAGTTTCAAAAGGTATTCGGCGGTTATGTCCTGAGCCCGTTTGAGAGGCCCTCCTGTCAACCGGACTTTGTCCAGAGGAAAGGGCCTCGCCTGGAGGATTTTTTCCTCAAACGCTTTAACGGCTGGATTCTGCCCCTCCGCCCATGCCGAACACGGGACCGTCAGGACCAAAAGCATTGCAATAATCCATTTCGTTTTCATGTTCTTCCATTCCCATCCTGCTCTCTGCATTTCAGTTTTTTATACCACGAAACCGGTATCTTTTAAAACAATTGTCTATTTTACAAAACTGAGATCACACAATAGTTGAGGCTGCACACATCAAGACTCCTCATTGAATGGAACCTACGGCAGCGCAGGAGAATTCACCGTTTTGATTCAGGTCAAAAGATTTAAAACGTCATAAGAGAAGATGCAGAGGCCTAATCTGGAGAGATGAAAAAAGAGATTGGTAGCGGGGGTTGGATTTGAACCAACGACCTCCGGGTTATGAGCCCGACGAGCTACCAGACTGCTCTACCCCGCAGTACCGAACCGGTATTATAGCAAAACGGCGTTAATTGTCAAAAGGAATTTCGTTAAATATTTTTTTCCCTTGACACGGACTGGAAGAAAAAAATAAAATTGGCACGCAAAAATGGCCTATTTTATATTTTTCCTCCTATCAATCGTTACTATCGCGGCCGTCGTATTTTTTCTCATTTCTAAAAACCCGGCAAACAACGCCCTTCTTCTCATTCTCGCTTTCACCTGCACGGGCGGGCTGTTCGGAATTATGGGGGCGTCGTTTATTGCCGTGGTTCAGATCATCATCTACGCCGGGGCCATCATGATTCTTTTTGTCTTCGTCATCATGATGATCAACGTCCGCGAGGGGATTCCGGCCGAAAAAAGAAAATGGACCGCCTATCTGTCCGTCGCGGTGGCGCTCGTTTTTCTGGCAGAACTGTTTCTCACCATTCGGGGAACGCTTCAACCCGCCGGAACGGCCGCCGTCGAACAGGTGTCGGATCCGACCAGTCTGGGGCGGCTTCTCTTCACCTCCTATCTCTATCCCTTTGAGATCACGTCCGTGTTGATCATAGCAGCCCTGGTGGGAGCCCTCGTCCTGGTGAAGAAAAAAGAAGAATCATGATTCCATCGAGCTATTTTATCGTCTTGAGCATCGTCCTCTTTTTCCTGGGGGCCCTCGGTTTTTTGATCAAGCGCGATCTCATCACCCAGTTCATGAGTGTGGAGATCATGCTGAACGCCGCCAACATCGCCTTCATCGCCTTTGCGCGGTCAGCCGGGTCCCTGGACGGCCAGATCATCGTCTTTTTTGTGATCACGGTCGCCGGAGCGGAGGCCGCCATCGGACTGGCCATCATCCTCCTCATCTTCAAACAGAAAAAAACGATCAAAACAGAAGACATCAATCTATTAAAGGGATAAAATGACTGAATTTTTCTGGCTTATCCCCCTTTTTCCCCTGGTGAGCACGGCCATCCTGGCTTTGTTCGGAAAACATCTTCCCAAAAAATACGTGTCCTTCCAGGCCTGCCTGGCCGTGTTTCTGTCCTTTGTCTTTGGAGTGATCTCGTTTATCGGACTCCAGAACGCGGAACATGGACATGCCGCTCTCAGCAAAACGCTTTTTTCCTGGATTCATTCAGGTAATTTCAAGGCCGACCTCACCTTTCAGTTCGACCCACTGACGGCCGTCATGGTTCTGGTCGTATCACTGGTCGGCTTTTTGATTCACGTCTACTCCATCGGCTACATGTCCCACGATCCCGGCTACAAGCGGTTTTTCACTTACATGAACCTCTTCACCTTCTCCATGCTCGTTCTTGTCATGGCCGACAACCTGATTCTGATGTTCGTCGGATGGGAAGGGGTGGGGCTTTGCTCCTATCTGCTCATCGGATTCTGGTTCGAGAAACATTCGGCTGCCGCCGCAGGTAAAAAAGCCTTTATCGTCAACCGCATCGGTGACGCCGGATTTCTTTTGGGAATCATGTTCATTCTCATCCACGTGGGCGGCACCGAGTTTGGGACCATCAACCAGGCCGTTTCCGGAGGGATTCTCACCCCGGCTGTTGTGACACTGATCGCGCTTCTTCTCTTCGTCGGGGCGGCGGGTAAATCGGCCCAGATTCCCCTTTATGTCTGGCTGCCCGACGCCATGGAAGGCCCCACACCCGTAAGCGCCCTCATCCATGCCGCGACCATGGTCACGGCCGGCGTCTACATGGTCGCCCGGATGAACATGCTCTACACCCTGTCGGGCACGGCCGGAAACGTCGTGGCTGTTGTCGGTGCTCTGACCGCCATTTTCGCGGCGACCATGGCCCTGACCCAGAACGACATCAAGCGGGTTCTGGCTTATTCCACCATCTCACAGCTCGGGTACATGTTCATCGGCTGCGGCGTGGGGGCCTACGCGGCGGGGATTTTTCATCTCTACACCCACGCCTTCTTCAAGAGCCTTCTTTTTCTTGCGGCCGGAAGTGTCATGCACGCCCTCTCGGGTGAGCTCAATATGCAGAAAATGGGAGGGCTCAGGAAATACCTTCCCCGGACCTATTACCCCTTTCTGATCGGGGCCATCGCCATCTCCGGCATCCCCTTTCTGTCGGGATTTTTCTCCAAGGATGCCATCCTGACCCAGGCCTTCGCCCAGGGGAACTATTTTGTCTGGGCTCTCGGCATCACGGGCGCCGTGCTGACTGCATTTTACATGTTCCGCCTCATCTTCCTGACCTTTCACGGCAAGGAGCGGCTTGAACCGGAGGTCAAGAAGCACCTCCACGAGTCCCCTCCCGTTATGACGATTCCCCTCGCCATCCTGGCTTTTTTCTCCATTTTCGCCGGCTACGTCGGCCTGCCCGTCGTTTTCGGCAAGAACCTTGATTTCTTCGGCAAATTCCTCGAACCCGTCATTCACGCCGGTCACGGTCATCACCTCTCCATCGGAACGGAATGGCTGCTCATCCTGATATCCGTCGGAGTCGCGGTTCTCGGCGTCTTCATCGCTTACATCTTTTACCTTAAAAAGACCGAAATCCCCCACAACCTCGTCCGCCGTTTCCCCTTCGTCTACAAGCTGCTCTACAACAAGTACTATATCGATGAAGCCTATAACGCCGTGATCGTCAATCCGCTCGTCAGAGGATCGGAAGCCGTGTACAAACACTTCGATCTCAAGGTGATCGACGGCGCCATCAACGGATCGGCCGCAACAGCCGGCTGGATGGGCAAGGTCCTGAGCACATTCCAGACGGGTTTTCTGAAGGATTACGCCCTTATCTTCCTGCTGGGGGCCATCATCTTAATAGGTGTGGTGTTGTTTTAAAAAATGAATATACCAGTTTTAAGTATCATCACGTTTTTGCCGCTGGCCTGTGCTCTTCTGCTCATCTTTCTGCCGAAGGAAAAAACGAGCCTGCTCAAAACCCTGGTTCTCGTCATCACCGTCATCAACTTCATCATTTCACTGACGCTGTTTTTCAATTTTGACGGGGGAACCTCGGATCCGCAGTTCGTCGAAAAGGCGGAATGGATCGGCTACGGCATCCACTACCACCTGGGCATCGACGGCATCAGCCTCTTTCTGGTGCTGCTGACCACCTTCCTCATGCCTCTTGTGATCCTCTCGTCCTGGACCTATATCCGCGAGCGCGTCAAAGAATACCTCATCTTCATGCTTATTCTTCAAACCGGCATGATCGGTGTCTTCGTCTCCCTCAACCTGTTTCTTTTCTACATCTTCTGGGAGGCCATGCTCATCCCCATGTACTTCCTGATCGGAATCTGGGGAGGCAAGCGAAAGATTTACGCCACGGTCAAGTACGTGATCTTCACCATGTTCGGCAGCCTGCTCATGCTGGTCGCCCTCTTTTTTATGTACAACCTCTATTACAAGGCCACGGGCACCTACTCCTTCAACCTGTTCGACTTTCAGAATATGATCCTCAATCCCAACATCCAGATCTGGCTCTTTCTGGCTTTCGCTCTCGCCTTTGCCATCAAGGTCCCCATGTTCCCCTTTCACACCTGGCTGCCCGACGCTCACGTCGAGGCGCCGACGGGAGGTTCGGTCGTCCTGGCCGCCGTCCTCCTTAAGATGGGAACGTACGGTTTTCTGCGCTTCGCTATGCCCATGTTTCCCGATGCGCTCATGAAACTGCTCCCCTACCTGTCCATCCTGGCGCTGATCGGCATCATCTACGGCGGCCTGATGGCCCTCATTCAAAAGGACATCAAGTCGCTCGTCGCCTACTCCAGCGTCAGCCACATGGGCCTCATCATGCTGGCCGTCTTCGCCCTCAATTTCGAAGGACTGCAGGGAGCCCTCTACCAGATGCTCAACCACGGGCTGAGCACGGGGGCTCTCTTCATCTGCGTCGGAATATTGTATGAGCGGTCCCACACCCGTCTCATCAAGGATTACGGCGGGGTCAGCAAACAGATGCCTGTCTTCGCCGCCATTTTTCTCATCTGCATACTGTCATCGGTCGGACTTCCGGGATTGAACGGTTTTGTCGGCGAGATCCTGTGTCTGTTCGGCATCTTTCAGGCCAACCAGATGTTTGCCATCCTGGCGGTGACGACGGTCATTCTGGCCGCCGCATATCTGCTGTGGATGTTTCAGCGCGTCATGCACGGCCCCATCACCAACGACAAAATCCTGAAGTTCCCGGACCTCAGCGCCCGGGAGATCATTCAGTTTGTCCCCATCATCGTGATGATGTTCTGGATGGGGATTTATCCCCAAACGTTCCTTCGTAAAATGGACGCTTCGGTCACCCATCTTCTCGACACCATCAAAAAGAAGGAGGTCATTTTCGCCCGGTCCCAGATGGCTCCCGACACCGTCCTGCCGCAGCTCCTCCTTCCGCCGGATGTCCCTGAAATTCTTGAAGAAGAGGAAGCGATAATCCGATGAATACCTTTGCCAGCCTGATCCCCCTCCTCATCGTCGTCGGTGGAGCCCTGCTTCTGCTTCTGCTCGAAGCCTTTATCAAGCGCGACAAAAAGGACTACCTCGGTTATCTGGGTGTTCTCGTCCTTCTCGCCTGCGGATTTTTTGTTATCCGCTCCTGGAATCAGAACCTCTCCTTCTTCGACGGAAAACTTCTTCTCGACAATGTCGGGCTTTTTTTCATTCTGCTTCTGATCATCGCCACGGCCCTTGTCATTCTGATCTCGCTCAAATACATCTCCCTTCAGAACGTCAACAGAGGGGAATTTTATCCCCTTCTTCTGCTGGCCCTCTCCGGGATGATGATGATGGTCACATCGTCCGACCTCCTCATCATTTTTCTCGGCCTTGAAGTCCTGTCCATATCGAGCTACGCCCTGGCCGGCATCAAACACGACGATCCCAAGTCCTCCGAGGCCGCCGTCAAATACTTTCTGCTTGGCAGTTTTGCCTCGGCGTTTATCGTTTTCGGCCTGGCCTTTCTCTACGGCTCGGTTCAGGGGACGGATATCGGCTCGGTCATCGCCGGCCTCTCCGTGTCCTCCTCTTCCCTTCTAACCGTCGTCGGGCTCTGTTTCATCGTCATCGGATTCGGCTTCAAGATCGCGGTCGTGCCCTTTCACATGTGGACACCTGATGTCTATGAGGGCTCCCCCACACCCGTCACCGCCTTCTTTTCGGTGGGGCCCAAGGCCGTCGGCTTCGCCGTCCTGCTGCGGATTTTTCTCCCCTACTGGCAGTCGGCCGTCGACTCAGCTGTCATGCATAACATTCTGTGGGTGATCGCCGTCCTGACCATGGTCGTCGGGAACCTGATCGCCCTCCGCCAGACGAACGTCAAGCGGATCCTGGCGTATTCCAGCATCGCTCATGCCGGATACCTCCTTGTCGCCATCCTGGCCCGGGACGGCTCAAGCCTGCTCTACTATCTGACCGTTTACATGTTCATGAACATCGGAGCCTTCGCCGCCATTATCGCCCTCAGC
>JAHIPL010000171.1 GCA_018894615.1 Acidobacteriota bacterium
CGTGAGACGGACGGCCTCGCCGGTTATGTCTTTCTTGAGGAGGATCGATCCCGGGGTTTTGTCGAACTTCAGGATGTGGCTGTCGCTCCCCAATTCCGGGGACGGGGAACCGGGAAAGCTCTCATCAGTGAGGCCATGCGGCTCTACCCCGGCATCAAGCTGATCTGCAGAGCTGATAATGAGCCTCTTGTCCGGCTTTACCGTGACCTCGGATTTGTAGAGGAGTACACGATCGAAAATTATTACGCGATCGGTCAGGACGGCCTGCGGATGACCTGGTCCCGAAAATAATCGGAAGGTTATTTGATGATTTTATGACCCTCCAGGTCCGTGATGCCCATGGCATCGATCGTGACGAGACAGAGGGTGATCTGTCCCTCGTCGTCCCTATTAATCAGATAGGGCATAGAAAAAAGTTGATTGATCACTTCAAATATCCTAAAAAAATATATGTGTTCCAAATAATCAGATGACTCGAATCGTATTATCCAGGAGAGGTGGAAATGAATATCGTCGAAATTGAAAACATCACCAAAACATTCGGCCGACTGACGGCTGTAAACAATCTCTCCCTCAATGTCCCTAAAGGGAGCATCTACGGATTTATCGGTCCCAACGGTTCCGGAAAAACCACGACGCTCCGGATGATCATGAATATCCTTTACCCCGATTCGGGCGACATCCGCATATTCGGAGATAGGATGAAGGGATCGAGCACGGACCGGATCGGCTACCTTCCCGAAGAGCGGGGCATGTATAAAAAGATGAAGGTCAGGGATCTGCTCAAGTTTTACGGTGAGCTCAAGAGCGGAAAAAAAGTGGACGCCGAGGTGGACTACTGGCTGAAACGACTGGAGCTGGCCGATTGGGGACAGAAAAAAATCGAGACCCTGAGCAAGGGCATGGGGCAGAAGGTCCAGTTCATCTCGACCATCGTCTCCGGGCCGGAGCTCATCATTCTGGACGAGCCTTTCACCGGACTGGATCCCGTTAACACCGAGGTTATCAAGGACGCCGTCCTCGAGTTGAAGGACAGGGGAGCCACAGTGATTTTCAGCACCCACGACATGAACGTTGCCGAGAAAATGTGTGATTTTATCTTTATGATCTTCAAGGGGAACAAAGTGTTGAACGGAACATTGAACGAGATCAAGGACAGATACGGCAGCGACACTCTCCGCATTCGAACGGAAGGAGGGACGGCCGTTTTGAATGATCTCCCCGGTGTCGAAAAGATATCCGATTTCGGTCGGGAGCAGGAGCTGCGCCTGGCGCAGGGCGCCGATTTTCAGGCCGTCGCGGCGGACATCATGAAACGGACGAGGGTGTACAGCTATGAGCTGTCTTCACCGTCTCTCTATGACATCTTCATTCGGATTGCCGGACCGGAAGCCGAGGAGGCCATCGATGCGTAAAATCTTAAGATTCGTCAAAAGGGAATATCTGGCCGCCGTCAAAACCAAGGGATTCATCATCATGCTCCTTCTGATGCCCGTCCTCATGGGCGGAAGCGGCATTGCCATGATGCTTCTCAAAGACAAGGTGGATACGACGGATAAAAAAGTGGCCGTTGTCGACCGGTCGGGAATCCTGTCTGATATCATCATGGAAGCGGCCCCGCTACGCAATGACCAAGCGGTTTACGACAAGAAGTCGGGAAAGAAACTGCAGCCGGCCTATCTGTTCGAAATCGTTCCGCCGGACAACACCAATCCCGAACGGCAGCGACTGGAGCTCTCCGACCTCATCCGAAAGGGAGATCTTCACGCTTTTCTGGACATCGGGCCGGACGTGTTGAATCCCCTTGGAGCGGAGACCAACCACGCTATGACCTATCACTCGTCCGGAGCGGCCATCGACGAAGTGCGCAACTGGCTCAACAACCTGATCAACACCCATCTCAGAAAGGTGCGGTTGACCGAATTTGGTGTGGACGATGCGGCGGCCGATCAGATCCTTTTCTGGATTCAGGTGGACCCCATGGGGCTTCTCACCATGGATGAGGCGACGGGAGAGATCAACAAGGCCAAGAGAACGGACGAGGCCCAGGCTATCCTGGGTCCGGTCGTGGTTTTCTTCCTGATGTTCATGATGGTCATGATGGGCGCCATGCCGCTGCTGCAGTCCACCATGGAGGAGAAGGGGATGCGCATCGCCGAGGTCCCGCTCGGGAGCCTGACGCCCTTTCAGTTTATGGCGGGCAAGGTGCTTGGAGGTTTGGCCGTTTCGCTGACGGGAGCGTCGGTATACGTTTTCGGGGGGGTGTTTTTTATGGGCCGCTTAGGGCTTTCCGACTACATTCCCTATCACGTGATTCCCTGGTTTTTCACTTTCCTCGTACTCGAAATCGTGATGGTCGGGTCCATGCTGGCCGCTCTGGGGTCGGCCTGCAATGATCCCAAGGACGCACAGAACATGACCTTTCCGGCCATGATCCCCGTCTTTTTCCCCATGTTCATCTTTATGCCTGTGATCATGTCCCCGAATGCGGGATTCGCCACCACATTGTCCCTCGTGCCGCCCTTTACCCCCATGCTCATGCTGCTGCGGCTTGCGGCCCCTGAGTCAATTCCGGC
>JAHIPL010000027.1 GCA_018894615.1 Acidobacteriota bacterium
AGGTGAACTCGAGGCCCTGGGTTTGGCCCGGGACCCCGACGTTCTCGACACCTGGTTCAGTTCCGCCCTCTGGCCCTTCAGCACATTGGGATGGCCCGATCCCGAGACGGCGGAAGTGGAGGAAGGGCAGCGTCCCCTCGGAAAAAACGGGTTCCCTTCCGACTGCCTGAGCTACTATTATCCGGGTTCATGCCTGGTCACAGGCCGGGACATCATCACCCTCTGGGTGGCCCGCATGATGGTCATGGGGCTTTATCTTCTGGGAGACGTTCCCTTCACCGACTGCTTTGTCCATGCCAACATTCAGGACGGCAAGGGCGAGCGCATGAGCAAGAGCAAAGGAAACGGCATCGACCCCGTGGACATCATCGAGCGCTACGGGACGGACGCCATGCGCTATGTCCTCTGCGAGATGCAGACCGGGACACAGGACATCCGTCTGCCCGTCCAGGCCGTCTCCCCCTTCACCGGGAACACCATCGACCTGGCGACAGCCAAGCACGGTCGGACCATCTTCACCTACATCTGCCCCGAAACAAACAGGGAATTCGACGTCCTGGGAACCATGCCCGACCTTCCCGTCGGCAAAATCATCAGCGAGCGATTCGAAGTGGGCCGGGCTTTCTGCACAAAACTCTGGAACGCCGCCCGCTTCGCATTGATGAACCTGGGCCGGCATGAATCCATTCCCCTCTCAAGCGCTGACCTCAGGCCGGAGGACCACTGGATCCTTTCCCGCCTCTCCCGCATCGTCCGCCGGGTGACGGAACAGCTGGAGGCCTACAATCCCTCCGCTGCCATCGGAACGGCCCGGGAGTTTTTCTGGAGCGAGTTCTGCGACTGGTACCTGGAATTCATCAAGCCCCGCTTCAAGAATGATGCATCGGCCCCGGCAGCGCGCACGGTTCTCTCCTATGTTCTCGACCGGGTGCTTCGTCTTCTCCACCCCTTCGTCCCTTACATCACGGAAGTGCTCTGGAAACGGCTGAACGACCAGTGCCCGGCGAGAGGACTGGAAAAAATATCCAGGGCGCCCGATCTGCTCATCACGGCTTCCTGGCCCCAACCGGACAAATCCCTGGAAGACAAGGCCATCGAAGAGGATTTCGGCTTGATCAAAAACACGATCGGGGCCGTCCGCGAGCTGCGGGCTCGCTACAACATTCCCCCCTCGAAGAATGTCACGGCCCTCATCAAGGCGGACAATCCCTCGGCGGGTATTCTGAACAGGTATCAGAACCTCATCCTCCACATGGGGGGAATCTCAGCCCTTATGATCGCCCCGGACATCGAGCGTCCGGCCACTGCGGCGACAACAGTAGTGGGCGACTGCGAGATCTATCTGGAAGGCCTGATCGATCCGGACATGGAAAAAATCCGTCTGACCAAACAGCGGGATAAACTGTTGATGGAACTGGAGCGGGCGGAATCGCGGCTGAAAAATCCCCACTTCGTCGATCGCGCCCCTCCCGAAGTCGTCGAAAAGGAAAAAGCCAAGCTGACCGACATTCAGGGAGAGATATCCCTGATCGAAGAGAATCTGGCCCATCTGAATAGAGAGTGACCCATTCACCGGCAAGGACATGATCGGGAAGGACATTCTCAAATGGCTCCTTGAAGGGGATGTGTCCATTCAATACCAGACATTCCGTGACCTGCGGGAAAACGAACGTACTGATCTTCAGGAACGCATCGCCAAAGAAGGTTGGGGCGGCCGGTACCTCGTCCTAAGGCGAAATGATGGACACTGGGGGATGGGATTCTACCAGCCCAAGTGGACATCCACCCATTACACCCTCCTGGATCTGAGAAATTTGTGCGTCTCCCCGGATATCAAAGAAATCCACGATACGCTTGACATCATTCTTCGCAAAAACAAAGACGCGGACGGGGGCATCAATCCAGCCAAAACCATCCCGAAGAGCGATGTCTGTATCAACGGGATGTTTTTGTACTATGCCTGTTATTTCAGAGTCAATGAGGATTCCCTTCGATCCATCATGGATTTTCTGATCACCGAACAAATGACCGACGGAGGATTCAACTGCCGCTCCAACCACTCGGGAGCCGTTCACAGCTCCCTGCACACCACCCTCTCCGTCGCCGAAGGCCTTTGGGAGTATCGAAAAAACGGTTTTACCTATCGGCTTGAAGAGGCGAAGAGGATGGAGGAGAAAGCCCGGGAATTTATGCTCCGGCACCGGCTTTTCCGCTCGGATAAAACCGGTAAAATCATTCGCCCCGGCTTCCTTCGACTTTCCTATCCTCCACGCTGGTTCTACGATATCCTGCGCGCCCTGGACTATTTTCAATCGGCAGGTGTCTCCTACGATCTCAGAATGCAGGATGCAATGGATGTTTTGATAAAAAAGCGGAGGCCGGACAACCGGTGGCCGCTTCAGGCCGCTCATCCGGGACAGGTCCACTTCCAGATGGAGAAGGCCGGCGGTCCCAGCCGCTGGAACACCCTCCGGGCCCTGAGAGTGCTGCGGCATTTCGACGGGAATAACACGGAGATGTCCGGTATCTCTGATAAGCTGAAAACGGAATGAAAGAAATGAATCCGGTTCCAGACGAAGGCAAAAGCCGCATCTCGACAAAGTCGCGGCTGAAACCCTGGCTTTCTTTATTCGGCCTTCTCCTGATTGTTCTCGTCGGCCTGGCGGTATGGCGCTGGGGCGGGCCGCTTATCGAGATTTTGAAAGATCAGGAACGGATCCGGTCATGGCTGTACGGTTTCGGCCCTTGGGCGCCTTTGGTCAGTATCGGACTGAACGCGGCCCAAGTGCTGCTGGCCCCCATAC
>JAHIPL010000172.1 GCA_018894615.1 Acidobacteriota bacterium
AATCCGCTTGTTGGCCGTATAATGGTTGACCATCGAATCCATCGCTCCGGCTGTTACGCCAAAGAAAAGACGGGGTCGTCCCAGTTTTTTGAAATCCCGAAGGTCATCCCGCCAATTGGGCTGCGGGACAACAGCGACACGTAATCCCATCGCCTCGATCACGCGGCTGATAACCGCTGCGCCAAAAGATGGATGGTCGATGTAGGCATCACCCGTGAAAAGGATCACATCCAGTTCGTTCCACCCCCTTGCGGCCGCTTCCTTAACGGACGTCGGCAGCCAGTCCGTTGTTTTATTGTGAGTCCAGTAATCCATGGCCGTTCAAGGAGAGATTTTTCAGGAATTATACTCCTCATCGTGGTGTCGTTCAACTGAGAGATGATCCCGTATTTTAATGAGGGTGTTTTTTTCTCGTAGACTCAAGGCCTTATGCCTGAAACATTTACGCCTGTATTAAAACCCGTATTATAGGGATTCCCTGATTTAAAATCAACAGGATTGAGGTGCGGAATTAAATGAATTCTTGAAAGAGGGGTGTTCCTTTCAGGTGGGTGGGTGGTATTGAATGAATTCTTGAAAGAGATGTGTTCCTTTCAGGTGGGTGGGCGGGGGCGGGGTGGCGTGCTGGCGGAGAGGGTGGGATTCGAACCCACGGTGCCGCTTTAACACGGCACAATCGCTTAGCAGGCGATCCTGATCGACCACTCCAGCACCTCTCCGCTCGGAATGATGTCCCCTATTTTATCATCTCTTCGTTCAGAGTCAACCGAATGCTGTGGCGATCGCGTTTGAAAAAACGGAGGGAGAGGGATTCGAACCCCCGTCACGATTTCTCGTGATGCGGTTTTCAAGACCGCCGCCTTCAACCACTCGGCCATCCCTCCGCAGGGTCGTCCTATTTTAACCGGAGAAGGACTGCCTGACAAGTAGCAAATATCCTGGGCAAAATCACAGATATGCTCGAATACCGAGAAGGTTCCGTCATTTTTTGTTGGAATAAAACTGCAATAGATGCCGGATTAAGCGAACTTCCTGAACCTCCAGTCAGACAGAAATCCGCTCCAATCCTCCCATATAGGGCCGGAGGGCCTCCGGAATGAGAACGGAGCCATCCTCCTGCTGATTGTTTTCGAGGATGGCGCAGACCGTCCGCCCCACCGCCACGCCCGAGCCGTTCAGGATATGTACGAATTCCGGTTTGGCGCCGCGCTCACGCTTGAAACGGATGTCCGCCCGGCGCGCCTGAAAATCGGTGCAGTTGGAGACGGATGAGATCTCGATATACTCCTTCCTGTGAGGCATCCAGACCTCTATATCATAGGTTTTGGCGGCCGCAAATCCCATATCACCCGTGCAGAGGACAATCACCCGGTAGGGCAGCCCCAGCCGCTTGAGCACATCCTCGGCATCGGCCGTCATCTTTTCCAGCTCATCTGTCGAATCTTCCGGCAGGCAAAAGCTCACTAGTTCCACCTTGTTGAACTGGTGCTGGCGAATGAGACCCCGGATATCCTTGCCGTAGGAACCGGCCTCGCTCCGAAAGCAGGGCGTCCAGGCGGCAAACCGGCGCGGAAGAATCCCGCCATCTAGGATCTCGCCCCGGTAATAGTTGGCCAGCGGAACCTCGGCCGTGGGGATCAGGTACCAGGGAAATCCCCTCAGCTTAAACAGGTCCTCCTCAAATTTGGGCAGCTGTCCCGTCCCCGTCAGGCTGTCCTCGTTGGCGATGAAAGGAGGCAGCATCTCTTCGTACCCTTTTTCCAAGGTGTGGATGTCCAGCATGAAGCTGATGAGCGCCCGCTCCAGCCGCGCCCCCGCTCCGAGATAAACGGCAAAACGGGCTCCCGTGATCTTTCCGGCCCGTTCGAAATCCAGAATACCCAGGTCGGTTCCGACATCCCAGTGAGGTTTGGGCTCGAAAGAAAACAGAGGGAAGTCCCCGATCCGCCGAACCTCGACATTGCCTCCGACATTCGTACCGACGGGCACGGAATCATCCGGCAGGTTGGGGATATCGAGCAGGCGTTCCCGAACCCGTTCATCCAGCTCCTTGCGCTCGTCGTCCAGCTCCTTGATGCGGTCGGAAAGCCCTTTCATCTCGGCAATGTCGGAAGCGGCGTCCTCCCCCGTCTGTTTTTTCCGGCCGATTTCTTTGCTGGCCGAGTTTTGCTTGAATCGCAGTTCTTCGACCTGCTGAAGAAAGGCCTTGTTTTCGTTGAAAAGGCGAAGCAGATCGTCCAGAGGAAGATCCATTCCCCTGTCCTTCAACTTGGCCCGCACCCGCTCCGGATTGTCCTGAATGAATTTTCTGTCCAGCATGTCGTCCATTATAATCCAAAACCTGGAATTCCGGCAACCTCACAGGGGTATGTTGACGGGAATCAACCGTTTCTTTATAGTGGAACTGCCATGACGGACGAAACAAACACAGACTTCAGGGGATATATCCAGGTTTACACCGGGAACGGCAAAGGAAAAACAACAGCCGCCCTTGGTCTGGCCCTCCGTGCCGCCGGCCACGGATTCCGGACCTACTTCGGCCAGTTCCTCAAAGGCCGGAAATACGGAGAACTGGAATCCGTTCAAAAACTCGCTCCTCTCATCACCCTGGTTCAGTTCGGACGATCCGGTTTCATCCATGTCACAAAGAATCCTGACACTGCCGACATTCAAAAGGCCGTCGAGGGACTGGAAGAATGCCGAAAGGCCATGCTCTCTGGGGAATACCGTATCATCGTCCTCGACGAAATCCATGTCGCCGTTTATTTCAACCTCGTCGCGGAAGCAGCGCTGCACCGTTTTCTGGACGACAAACCAGTTGACGTGGAAGTCATCCTGACAGGCCGCTACGCCCCCGCCTCCGTCATCGAACGGGCTGACCTCGTCACTGAGATGAAGGACATCAGGCACTACTACGACAGCGGTGTTCAAGCCCGGGACGGTATCGAAAGGTGAAGCCCGGCATGGACCGAAAGACGTTTGAAGGGTATGTCGAAGAAGCCGTCGACTCCCTCCCAAAAAAATTCAAAAAGCTCCTGGACAATATCGCCGTGATAGTCGAAGACACGCCGCCGCTCGAAGTTTACAGGGAAACGGGAAGCCCCCGCCGGAGCCTCATCCTCGGCACCTACCAGGGTGTCCCCTACAAACACAGGGGCCCCTATTACGGCAACTATCCCCCCGACGTGATCGTCATCTATCAGAAGCCCATCGAGAAGATCTGCGGGACGGAAGAAAAGATCAGGCAGACGGTGCGGGAGGTCGTCATTCACGAAATCGGCCACTACTTCGGTTTCTCCGACGCCCAAATGCGCGAAATCGAATCATCCTAGCATGGCATATTCATAAAAGGTTTTCACCCGGTCCGATTTATGGCATAGTAGGAATCCGAACACTCTGATCGGATCAATCAGATGATCGTTTCAATCGGATCAATGATGAGGTAAACAACGCGATGATCCCAAAAGACAAGCATTTGCATGGCATCTTCGCCCCTCTGACAACCCCTTTCGTCGACGAGGAGATCGCCCCGGACCATCTAGCGGAGAACATCTCCCACTATAATCGCTTCGATCTTTCCGGATACGTCCTTCTCGGTTCGACCGGTGAAGCGGTCTACCTGGATGACGACGAATCGGTCATCCTGGTGAAGGCGACCAGAGATTCGATCCCCTCAGAAAAAAAACTCATCGTCGGCACGGCCAGAGAATCAACCCGGGGAACCATTCGCTTCACCAACCGGATGGCACGCCTGGGGGCCGACGCCGCCCTCATCCGGTCCCCCGGATATTTCAAATCCCGCCTGACACCCGATGCCCTCGCCCTTTATTACGAACGGATCGCCGACGAATCCAACATTCCCGTCATCGTCTACAACATCCCGGTCCACACGGGATACTCGCTCACAACGGAGACCGTTCTGCGCCTGGCCATCCACCCCAATATCATCGGTCTCAAGGACAGTTCGGGCAATCTCGGATTTGTGGGGGAAGTCCTGAACGGAATTCCGAATAATTTTGCCGTCCTTCTTGGAGCGGCCTCCATTCTTCTTCCCGGATTGATGATGGGCGTCTCCGGAGCCATCATCACCCTGTCCGACGT
>JAHIPL010000173.1 GCA_018894615.1 Acidobacteriota bacterium
AAATCAGCATCTTCAACTTTTTTCAGAAGACGTGATACTTTCTCTTTGTTCTGTTCATCTGACTCTTCGTAGGTGTAACACAGAAGAGCAATCCTTATTTTTTTCATCTCTTTGGATCAGTTTCCGTAAGAATCCAGAATTTCAGTTTTTAAAAGGTGAAGGTCTTCCAATTCTAGTCTTCCCTCAAACCTCTTCCCGGAATAAAGCCATCCCCTGCGCAGACCGCTCCTGGATGTCTTTAAAAATACATTGCTGCTTTTGCCAGAAATTATGGCCTTCTTGATCAAATCAGCCTGCGCCTGCACATGGTCTGCGGAGTACTCCTCCTGCCCGGAAAAGATGAAATTGATCCGGCTGGAAACTTCCTCCTTCATCGCAGAATCCATCTGAACACCAAACATGGACAGAGCCTCTTCGACGCCGGTTCGGGCAATGTCTCTTAAATTGTAGTCCGGAGATTTTAAAAAGAGCTGCTTGATCCGGCCAATCACCATGTCATCGATGATGTATTGTTCAGGACATACTGTCAGCACCTGTTCGAGCATACCCAAGGCACTATTTATGAATTGGGCGCCGGAAGCAGTTTCAAAGATCCAGCTCAGTGTTTTCTCCGCAATCGCCTGGGGATTGGGTTCCTTCTCGTCGGAAACGCCTGCTGTTCCGCAGCAGGGAATTCCATAGAAGTGAGTCATATCGGAGATAATGGCGATACGCCGGATGCTGTCCGGCTGACACCACCGTGGAGAGACATTCGTGTGCAGATTCGATGTGATAGGAATTCCCCGGTATAGGATTTTTGCCCCTGGTCTGACCAAATTGGCCAAGGTCAAGGCTGAAAGAACTTCCGCATTGACCTGCATGAGTTCTCCTACCTCTGATAACGGCGCTGTTGTTCCGGCCTGTGGACAGCTGGAGATGGCCACGGGAATATCTTCCTGGATGAATCTTATAAATTTCTCTGTTGTCGATTCGGCCATGCTCAGAGGACTGACCAAGACACAGGCTATGAAAGAAATCAACTCCTTATTCTGGACCATGCTGATAATTTCCGGAAGTTTCTCTATTTGGATGAGATTGGCCAGGTTGATATGTTTGGATGTGTTTTCTAAAAAAATCCGGGTTTTGGTCAGGTCCATGTCTTCATCTTGGACATTTGGTTCGACTGGCCGGGTAATGAAATCCACATTTTCCAGATTTTCGCAGATACGTACGATATCGATCAGATCCTGAGTCACTGCCGCTTTCTTTTCGAACGCCCCGTCTTTGTAATCAAGGACATAGAGTGCCTGTCCTCCTGTTCCGTAATGGACCCGGGAATTTTTCCCTTCGATCCCAAGGTTGTTCGTTGAATCCAACGCCTTTAACACGATATTTTTTTCTGTCTGTTGTATAGACCGTTCGACTATCATTCTTGGGATGAACATTCTACCGTTTTGCTTCGTGGCCCCCTCTTTTTCGAAAAGTTTGACTGCACCTGCATGTGTGACTCCAATGCCTACTTCTTCCAGCAGCTGACATGAACCCTCATGGATGAGCCTGCAGTCTTTGTCACTGAGGAAGGAGTGTCTTTGAATATCAAGACCCCTGAATGGGCTATTCTTCGGCTTCCGATTCTGCATTAGGCTAATTTTTCCAGTTTATTCATGGCGTCAAAGGCGTCCTCTCCATATATGTCTGCACCTATTTTTTTGGCGAATTCTTCAGAAACGGGAGCGCCTCCAATACAAATAATAATTTGGTCTCGGATGCCTTCATTTTTGAGTAGGTCGATCACTTCCCCCATGTGGGTCATTGTTGATGTCAGCAAAGCCGAGAGACCGAGGAATCTGGGCTTGGATTCCTTTACGGCTTGAACGATTTGGCTTGCCTTTACAGAGGTCCCTATATCCTGGACTTCGAAACCGGAACCTTGCAGAATTGTGGCCACAATATTTTTGCCTATGTCATGCAGATCGCCTTCAACTGTGGCGACAATAAACTTTCCACGGCTCTGGATGTCCACTCCAGCCAGGTGGGGTTCCATGATTTCAGTTGCTTCAGCCACACATTCGGCCGAAGCCAGCATGTCGGGAAGGAGATATTCACCATCCTCAAAAAGACGGCCGACTTTTTCCATCCCGGGAGTTAATGCCTGGGCTAGTATATCGGATGCAGGAATTTTTTCTTCCAGAGCCTGCTTAACCAGTTCTGTAACTCCCGGTTGGCCAGTCATGTCTTCATCGAAGCCTTCATCTTCGCTGTCAACCCGACCGGCAATTAAATTTTTTTTAATTTCTTCTATCAAATCACTCATTTTTCCCTCCGGCTTGATGATTTATTGTCGTTTGGAGCTTCCGATCCAGAAGTCCTGATTCCTCTGCGATCCGGGGTGTGATGCTTTCCCACAACAAGGGCATAAGGTGAATCCCCTGGATACCTTTCACTGTCCTCAACTGTCGAATGGTTTCTATGGCTATTTTTATCCCTTCTTCTTTGGCGTCACCAGCCTTGCTCATCCGCTGCATTATATCTTTTGCAATGCTCATTCCGGGCACCTCTGTGAGCAGACGAAAGCCGTATGGCTTAGGATGCATTCGCCGCAGCGCTGGCAGTGAAAAAGGGAAACCTTAATGATGTCCTCGAAAAGCAGAAAGATTCTAGACAGCATTTTTTCGATGGGAGACGGACTGTTCTTTTGTCGTGTGGCCAGCCAGTCGGATCTATTTGAATCGGCCATGTTTTTATTTTTTTTTCTTTAGAGAGTTCAATTTATTTAGGGCATCGAATGCGTCTTCACAGAAGAAGTCTGCTCCGATTTTCCTGGCATACTCTTCAGTAAGAGGGGCTCCGCCTATGAACACCTTGACTTTTTCCCTTAAATTCTCTTCTTTAAGCTTGTCAATTACTTCCTTCATTTTCCCCATGGTTGAGGTTAGCAGGGCGGATAATCCGAGAAAATTTGCCTGAGATTCTTTGATGGCGCTGACGATTTGATCTGCTTGAACTGATGTGCCCAAGTCCTGAATGTCGTAACCTGAACCCCGGAGAAGTGTGACCACAATGTTTTTTCCAATGTCATGCAGGTCCCCTTCGACGGTAGCCATGACAAACTTTCCGTTGTTGGTGATGTTATTCTCCAGCAACAAAGGTTCGAGAAGCGTCATGGCCGTGTTGACACTCTCGGCCGCGGCAAGCATATCTGGAGTAAGATATTCCCCGTTTTCATACAACCGTCCCACTTCTTCCATGCCCGGGTTCAAGCATTGAGCCATGATAGTTGAAGGAGGGACCCCCATTTCAATCGCCTCCTGAACTAATTCTCTCATTCCGGGTTGGCCTTCCATTGTTCCGTCCGGTCCTTCATCCTGGCGGTCAACCCGTCCGGCAATTAGATTGTTTTTGATATCGTCAAGCAATTTATCCATTTGTATATTCCGTATTGAGTTTATTTTTCTTCAAGTTCAAAGTGTTGAGCCGGCAAGAGCCCAGGAATCTTTTTGTGGATTTTTTGGATCAGATCGTCCGTCAGTTTTTCGTCAGATCCTTTAAGAATTTCTTGGAGCCGAATGTATGCCTTTTCCATGACACTGTCTTCCTCTTCTCCACATTCAAAAGGATAGGGTGGACTGACCATTCCTTTTTTTATCCATTTGCGTATGTGACGGGCAAAGAGTTTTGTCTTCGATCCACTGACTTTCCTTATTTCCTCTAAAGCGGTTTCTGTTTCTTCCCGGTTAAATTTTGGCTGCCGCAGGATCTGCCGGACGATTCCTATGTGTGCATCGTCCAAAACAGCTTGTAAGGGAGAAAAGACATTGGTTTTATCCAACAGTCCGAAAGCATAGTGGATGTAATGGGCTCCGGCTGAAGCCACATAGAGTTGAGCAAAAAGTTTCTCAACGGTGGCTTGCAATCCGGGAACTTTGGCGTCACCCGCTCCCGCTGTTGAGTAGCAGGGTATACCGTAGTGTCTGGCCATCTGAATACAGTCGATATTGTAATGGATGAATTCAGGAGCCCCATAGAGATCGTGCAATGTATCCAACCGCGCTCGAACGGGGACTGCGCCATAGAGAACCGGTGTTCCTGGATTGACTACTTGAGTCAGGGTGATTCCGGCCAGGATCTCGGCATTGATCAAGGCCACCATACCTTCTTCCTGGATGGGAGCCGTAGATCCGCCCTGAGGAGAGCTGGAGATGACCACGGGCAGCCCTTTCTCGGCTATGGCTATCAGTTTTTCAGTGGTGTCTTCCACCATCTGGAGCGGACTTTTAATCAGACAGGTTATAAAAGAGATAATCGGATTTTCTTTGAGCTTTTCTGGTCCTCCGGCAACTAACTCGGCCAGTTTGACTACGTCATCGAGACGTTTTAAGTTTGTCAGTCCGGCTTGCACATGCTTGGTCATATACATCAGTGAAGCCAGGAAGACATTGACATCCTTGTTATCAGGAGTAATCTGGTCATCTTGAATGTTCACGTTGCGGATAAAAAAGTCCAAATTATCGAGCTGATTACACAACTTGGCGGATTGGCAGAGCAAACGGACGGTGCCTCTTTTTTGACTGAAAACAGGATGCGATAGGACGAAAGAGGGGTCGTCCTTTCTGACAAATTCAGCCATATCCGTCTCCAAATAAATATTGGCCTCAGAACCCGTGCCGAAGTAAACGGATGGAAGGAAGGCATCCAGTAGCAACGTGTTCTCCGGTTTCCTGGCTCCCAAAACAATCCGTGTGGGGGCGGTTTCAAGTCCTTTCGCTATAACTTTGGGAGGGAAACGAATTTGCCAGGCTTGTGTTCCGTTTTTTATGGGTAAAACTTTGCATCCGGCCCGGTTGAGCCTTTGGGCCGCATCCGGGCTGAAACATGTGATTCCCGGGTTATCGAGTATGGAGAGAGAGGCATCATGAAGAAATTGAATCTGATTCTCATCGATCCGAAGGATGGGTTTAACAGGTGTTCCCGGTCTTATATTTTGTTGCATGGATTTTCCAATTGAGGTTTTTCAAAGTCTCCACGTCGCACACCCCTGGTGAAATGGCGGCAGTATTTGTCTTTTCCCGCGATCATCCTGCCGAGCGCGATAGCCTTGCGGATACTCGGCCTGGTCGAATCGCAGATGACCGCATCCAGGCCGCGGGTGATGGCCGCGATCAAAAAAGCTTCGTTGATCCAAGAACGTTTCAGGAGTCCATAAGAAATATTGGAGACACCCATAGAAGTCAGTGTCTCAGGAAGCTTGGTTTTAATAATATGCAGCGTATCCAACGCGATTCTCCCGTGATTGTGGTTGGCGGAGATGGGCATGACCAAAGGATCGAATAAAATATCCTTGTCTTCAATCCCGGCTTTTTTTGCTTCTTTATATGTATTTCTACAGACTTGATACCGCTTTTCGGCTTCTTCAGGAATCCCATCGACGTCCATGGCCAGGGCAATGACAAGGGCCTTGTGCTGGGCGGCTATGGGAAGTAGAATGTCCATTGTTTTTTTGTCGTTTTTGACTGAGTTGATCAGAAAGGGTCGGCGCCCAGCCAAATGTTCGGCGGCCTTCTGGATGATCTGCGGGTTTGGAGAGTCTATACTCAAATTCTTTTCTGTGGTTTCCAGGGCCAGATCAATCAACCAGCACATGTCTTCGGTCTCTCTCTTTTCATCTCCCGCTCCGGTCCCGGCATTCAGATCGATATAGTGGGCACCCGATATATCCTGATCTTCGATCTGCTGTTTGATGGAGGAGCTGTTTTTGGAGATTATGGCCTTGGCAATCGATTTGCGTGTGGCGTTTATTTTTTCGCCGATAATGATCATTTTACCTTTCGTTCCCGTATGTTGTTTTCTCCTAAAAAATGTTCGGCTCTTATTTTTGGGAATGATTGGACCAGACTACCGATCAGTTTTTGGTCGATATAAAACCGGGATGGTTGAGAAATCAACTCATTGACCTTCTCGTTGGCCTTTTCTGCTATGGATTTTCCACCATCCTGCAACCAGATTTCCCGTTTTTCCCGGTTGCTTAAAGGGGGATGATAGTGCTCTTTATGCATATGATTCCGTGTGTGCCTCTGGGCTACGAAATTCCCCCCGGGGCCGGCACTGCGAATGGTTTCCAAAGCCAGGGTATCCTTGTTGACTTTGATGCCTTTGTATGCGCGGTAAACCATCCCCAGAATATCATTGTCGATCACCAGCTTCTCTTTACTGACGGTTAGGGCAAATTCCATTAGTCCTGCCGCATCATGGATGAGGTCGCCGCCGGCGAGGGTCACCAACAGATTATTGATGGCTGTTTCGTAGCCGCATTGGGCATCAAGGGTTTTGGAATCACTAATGCCGGCTGTCGAGTAGTAGGGAAAGCCGTAGAATTGAGCAAGTTGGGCGGTGGCGGCGTTGAGTAAGCCACTTTCGACCGGTGCTCCCAGGTAGCTCATGTCTTGGAAATTGATCGATGTGGCCACGCTTCCGTAAATCACTGGCGCTCCGGGATTGGCCAGTTGACTGAGCATGATATGGATGAGTCCGTCGCAGTTTTGGATAACCAAAGTTCCAGCCAGTGAAGCCGGAGCAGTCGCTCCGCATAAAGGCTCGACCGGGACCGCGATGGGGATGGATTTTCTGGCCAGATGGATTATGAAGGCACCGTATTTTTGGTCCAGCCTCAGTGGGCTGATGCCGCAGGCGATCATAGAAAGAATGGGTCTCTTCCTCAGAGCTTCAGGGCTTCCGGCAATTTTCTCAGCCATCTCAATAACATCGTTGATGCCATCTCGGGTGTAGACTCCGCCCATGACATGCTTTGAGGTAAAACACAGACCAGCCAGGAAACGGTTGATGTCAATGTCATTAACAGGCAGTTCGTTGGGGTAGGTCGGGAGGAGCATGAAATGGATGTTTTCCAGCTGGTCGACAATTCTGACAATGTCGATAAGATCCTTCAACCTGGCTGGGCGACGCTGGTTTGAATCATAATCAAGTATGTTCAAGGCCGTTCCACCGGTCCCAAAGTATACATTCCCACAGCCCAGTGTCAGGTTGTGTTTTTCTTCTTTTCCATAGAGAGTGACTTGAGGTGGAACGGAAGAAATCAAATCCCTTACAGTCTTTTCGTTAAGCCGCACTACACGTCTTTTTTCATCTACGGTTGCCCCGATTTTTTTGAACAGCTCGAAAGCTTCGGGTTCTCTAACTTCGAATCCGACTTCTTCCAGAACCATCATGCTTGTAGCATGAATTTGTTTGACGTCCTGGTCGCTTAAAGGCACATAGGGAAAGCGCGGCTCGGAACCTCCCAGATTGGCTTCCTGGTTTTTTTTACAAATCGATTTTGTCTTTGAGGGGTCTGCGATGCAGACAATTTGGTTTGGCGCATATAAGACATGCGTTTCGTGAAGCCTCCAAGCAAGCCGAGGGACAGATGCCTATCACACCGGATATGGATTTGCGCGGAGACATCAAATAGCTTTCGGAGAGGTTGACTCCGATGCTTTCATGCGGGACTATATTGAATATTTTTTTTTGTTCTTCAAGTGGCCAGTCGCAGTAGCCAGGGCTGAAACGCAGGGTTGTTTTTTCGTCCTCTTGCAGATTGTCTTCGATGTAATCCTGGACATATTGAGCGACAGATTCTGCTGCAACGGAGGCCGCGGCATCTAGTAGAAAGCCGAAGTGCGGTCGGTTTTTCATGTGCTGTTTGATAATCCGGTCTACTTCTGCACCGATGGTTGTCAAAAACACTGCGACCTTTCGGCATGGATTCAGGATCAGAGCTAATTTCTTGCTGTGGATAAACACCTTGTTATTCAGAACGATAGAGCCGTTATTTCTATACACAGGAACCACATGGAAAACAGCCTTGGGTTGGGCATGATTCCTTATTTCCCAGACTGCCTTCTGAAGCTCCTTTTTTAATCTTTTCGATATTTTCTGCTCTTCCCTTAACTTTCCGATTCGGTGGAGCAGAGGTTTCTCCGGAATGTCAACTGAGATCGAATTGCAATTGCTAAGCATCATAATTTAAATATTTCCTTTTTCTCCAGAAACCAAAAAATCTTATTCAAAGTTGAGGATGGTTTCTTGGGACGGGATTTCAGAACCGACTGTTTCGATGATTTTTTGGAGTGCGGAATAGATTCCGAAAATTTCTGTTGATTTTAAGTCCTTTAATCCATTTATTAGCTTTAACTCGACCACATCAGGAAGAGTACTGCTCATTTCTTTTCCTGTTACGGAAAGTTCTATCAGCATGGTTCTCCGATCGTTTTCTTTTTGCTTTCTTTTTAACAGCCCTTTTTCTTCGAGCCTGTCAATAATTCCGGTGATGTTTGAAGGTGTAACTCCCAATTGGTGGCTCAGATTGACTGACGAGAGAGATTCCTCAGATTGATAAAGCGTCTTGAGCACATAACTCTGAGGAGCGGTAATACCAAATTGGTTTGCCATTTTTCTGGAGTCCTGGTAAATGAGTTGAGATATTCGACGGAGTGACCAGACGATATCTTTCACTGTATTCTCAAATTCGAATTCTTGTTTCATTTCAATATATCCTTATTGGCTTAATATAATTTAATACTTTAAGATTAAATAGTCAAGGCAAGAAAGATTAATAAATTAAATATTGAAGAATTGAATATCAATAAAGGAAGTCGGATTCAAAGCGGACTTGATATGTCTGTATCCCAGAGAACTGTGTGGTCGAATCCAGTTGTATTCCCATCTCCACCATTCCATAAGCACTCAGACTTCCAATAACGTATCAAAAATTTCATGGTTCAGCAACTCAACTCGCACTTCAAGAGGTGATAGGAGAGAGTGAGGAGATTTTGGGGAGGGACGTCGGACTCGGCCTGACACTCTAGTGTAGTGTCTCAATAACGGCTTTACAATGCCCGACTTTTATGAGGATTTGATCAACACTTTTAGACCAAACAAAAGATTTAGGATTTTGATTATTGATCCGGATGAATTCCTGGATAGTGGCAATGAGTTCCGGCACACTTTGAAAGATTCCTCTCCGAATCCGCTTGCGGCTCAGTTTGGCAAACCATCTCTCGATCAAGTTCAGCCAGGAAGAACTGGTCGGCGTAAAATGCAGGTTAAACCGGGGATGCTTCTCCAGCCACCGTTTCACATTAGTATGAGAGTGGGTGCCGTAGTTATCCAAGATCAGATGAATATCCAAATCTCGAGGCATCTCCCGATCGATCTTGCGGAGAAACTTCAGAAATTCTTCATGACGATGACGAGGATAACAGGTACCGATCACCGTGCCATCCAAGACATTCAAGGCCGCAAAAAGAGATGTTGTCCCATTGCGTTTGTAATCATGTGTCATTGTGCCGCAGCGTCCTTTTTTCATCGGCAATCCAGGCTGGGTTCGATCCAGGGCTTGAATCTGTGTTTTCTCATCGACACACAGCACCAACGCTTTATCAGGGGGATTCATGTAAAGCCCCACCACATCGGTGAGTTTTTCTCGGAAATGTTTGTCCTTCGAGAGCTTGAAAGTCTTGACACGATGAGGTTGCAGCCCGTGGGCTTCCCATACACGAGCGACTGTCGAATGGCTGACTCCCAGCTCTTTGGCCAAGGTTCGGGTACTCCAATGGGTCGCGTCCAGTGGTCGGGTATGCAATGTGCGTTCCACGATCAGGTTCATGGTTTGTTCTTCGGTCCGTCGCGAACTCTGTCCGTGCGGGGCGTCTTCGGCGATACCGGGAGGTCCGTGTTCTTCAAAACGCTTTCTCCACAAAATGACCGTAGGTCTCGAAACGGTCAATTGCATAGCGATGGCATTGTTGGAATGACCATCAGCCGCCAGCAGGCAAATACGCGACCTAAGGACGACCCTCTGCGGAGTCGTCTTTGCCCTTACCCAAGCCTTCAGGGTCCTTCGTTGCGGTGCCGTCATCGGCAAAATATCTGCTGGTTTCCACATGCTCAGATTGTAACACAAATAAACCATAATTGTAAAGCTATTACTGTTACATTACGCTGGTATGCTCCTTTAATAGACAGAATCACGTCTTCCAATAAGTATTTCATTCAATGATAC
>JAHIPL010000174.1 GCA_018894615.1 Acidobacteriota bacterium
CATCCGGGGGTATCCCAGTTTTTTCGGGAAAAATCTTCTGGACAGGAAACCGGACATGTCCCGTTCCGTTTTCCAGGAGACCTACAAACCGGAGGCCGACTACAACAAATTCGCCGTTCTGAGCCCGCCCTGGCATCTCATTTTTACACCGGTAACCCGTGCCTATGAACTTTACAACCTGGATTCCGATCCTGAGGAGAAAAACAATCTTTTCGATGCCTCCTCCCTGCCCGCCGGTGTGGCTAAACTGAAAAAAGACCTGGACAGCCGGGCGCGCGACATCATTCAGAGTATGCAGGAGATTCATGTCGACGAAAAGACGAAGGAGATGTTACGGTCCCTCGGCTACATCAAATAGCCTGGACTATTCATCAAATAGGCCGACACCTTCATCTATTATCCAAGAAATCATTATTCAATGTCGGCCTCTTTGACCCTCCGGGCACGCCGCTGAGCTTTGTTATGGACTGTTCGCGGTAAACTTCTACAGCTTCACAGTCCATGCCGCGCTCAACACCATGTGAATAGCCCAGGCAAATCCGGCTCGTACATCAAATCAAAGATTGCGCTTGAGGGATCTGTAGATTTTTTCGGGCAGGCCAAAGAGGATTTTGTTAAGGCGGTGAACGATGGGCAGGAATTTCGATGGAGGAAGCGCCGTGCCCCTGGCCAGTTCCCGCTGGACGATGGGGCATCCTCGGCTGGCCAGGCAGTAAGGGCTCAATTCCCCCAGGCTGAGATGCCGGCGGATGTCCTGGATTTCCGGAGAATTCCATGTTTTTTTCCAGTCGTTCATCGGGGCCACGATGGGATTCCCATAGCAGCAGGGCAGGATGCCCCGCCGAAGGATGTAATAGCTCTCCCAGGGTTCCCGGCAGAGGGGCGCGTTCGAGAAGCCCAGCTCGTCGAGGGCTTTGTCTTTGCTCATCCGATGTCCTCTTCCTTTGCCTGAGTCTTTTTTCCAAAATCAAACTGATTGGCGAGGGGCACACCGTATGTTTTTGAATAGCCCCGGGCCCGTCGAATCACCTGTTTTATTTCTTCATCCGGAAGCATCTCATCGGCGTAATTGAATACATATCCGCCCCTCTCCTGCCGGATCTCCGGATTTTCGAGATAGAGGAGCGGCCGCAGAACGAGGGAGTCTGCATCGATCCGTTTGGCCAGCCTGAAATACTCCTCCATATCCTCAAGGTTGACCCGCATGGGCATAAAAACCAGGAAGATTTTTGGCAAACCGTTGGCTTTCTTCCGCTGCCCGTTGAGGCGCACAAGATTGGACACGATGCCGTCCCAGCGGTCATTACGGATTTTAGCGTGGGTTTCCCTGCTCGCCGCATCCAGGGACACATAGAGAAAAACCGGCCGACCGACAAGCGCCTGAATGGTGCGGTCGGTGAAAGCCTGACCGTTTGTCGAGATCTCTATCATCTTGTGATGCCGGGCGCAGAGATCGAGAATTTCCTTGAAGCGGGGATGGAGGAGCGGCTCACCGAAGGAGCAGTTGACAAGAGTGCGGGCCGACTCAAAAAAGGGGCCGTATTCAAGCAGGGTGCCTTCATCGACCACGGCATTGACGGCCTCCCCTTCCAGTTCCTTCATGCTGTACCAGAGGCAGTAGACACAGGGAGGATTGATGTTGCAGCGGGCGTAAAGATCTATTCCGAGATTGGTGGGATAGGACGCTAGATCGGTCTTTCTCTCCATCATTTCCTCGTAATTGAGTCGGGCATTGCTGTGAAACGCCTCGAAATGCCGCCGTTCGGTTTCGTCGGAATGGAATCGGAACTCTCCCACCCGAATCCCCAGTTCCCTCATATCTGTTTGATGATGAGAAGGAGGAAGAAGTTTGTTGAGAACGAACCGCACTTCCGTGATTTCCTTCCGGTCCGGAGAACCACCGCCGGAAACGCTCAATGGGAGACAGTAGTGATTCCATTTGTTCAGCAGCGCCGTTTTCGCCGTTTCCTCACCGTCGATCTTAAGGGAGAGCGTCTGGCTCATGTCTCCGAATTCGGAAAAAGCGTAAAAGGAGACGTACCGGGCGCTCTTCATCAATTGAGGGGACAGAAACAGAACGGCCTCCTTTCCCATCCATCTAAAAGGAAAAAATTCGCCGCGTTCCCATTCCTGCCAGCCCTCCGAATAGGTCAATTCTTCCAGGGAGGTGTCCAGCCAATCCACATGTTCCACCTGAATACCGAGACGGCGGCTGTCTCCGGTCTGCCCGGGAGGAAAAAATCTGTCCAGCTCCCATTCAAACACGGGATAAGGTTCCGGTTCATTCCACTGAAAAATATAGGTTTGCATTCCTGACGAAACGGTCTTTACGCCGAGGGTTTGTCCTCCGGCCCGGAGTTCCAGGCGGGGATTTTTCATCTGCGGATAGCTGTGACCGGCGCGGATACTGACAAACCGGGGGCCCGGATTTTCCACACCCTTTAGGCGGCTCGAGGCCTTCCGAGTCATCCAGCGGACGGTCGTCTTCTCTCCGAAGATTTTTGTTTTTTCCGGGGCATACCACCCATCCAGAAAACGCTCCTCCGCACCGGGCCCGACCAGTTCAATGGAGTACACC
>JAHIPL010000175.1 GCA_018894615.1 Acidobacteriota bacterium
TCCATGGCGGATGTGTTCGTGGTCGCCATGCTCATGGCTTATCTGGGTTTCAGCGGTATCATCACCCACCAGCTGGACATCCTGGAACAGATGGGCGGAAGTACGGACATCCTGACCACCAACGGCACTTCCCTGCAGTGGGGATTCGGGCTGTTTTTCGCGTTCTGTATCGCCAACCTGTTCCTTTCAACCTTCATTCAAAGGGCCGCGGGGAAGACAAACGCTTCATGAACGGCTTTTGAACGGATCGAAGCGGCCCGGGAGGCGGGGGTCACCTGACGCGGTTAACGGTCTCCGGCGTCCTCGAAGGCCAGCATGAGCTGGTGGGTGCTGATAAATACCGTGATCAGATCAGCCGTGTCTTGCTCGCTCAGGCTGTTTTTGATGTAGATGTCGAAATTGATCTTGGAGCCCCTCATCCGGTCCTTGATGGTGCGGGCTATGACTTCTCCGCCTTTTTCGATGGTTCGGCAGCGCTTGAACATGCTTTCGTCCGAAAAAATGGTTCCCAGCACACCGAACCGCTCTTTGGTTTTGTCGAGAAATGTGTAGTCGTTCCCTTTGACCATTCCTCTGAAAACCGTTTCCGGATTGTCTTTATCCGGGTAGAAGATGCCGACATTGTTTTCCGTGTCCTTCTCGCGAATGAGGACGGCGACCGTATTTTTGTCGGGGAAGTGAACGAAGTCCTCCCATTCGATGTCTCCCACGGTGACTTCGATCCTGTAGGTCATTTCGTCCATCGGGTGCATCAGATCAAACTTTCGCATATCCACATTCCGTTCGATGCTGCCTATTTTGATGGTCTTGTAGCTCGATGTCCAGAATCCGAACTTGCACTGGAAGACGACAGGTGTGTCCTCATTCGGCATGGTGAGAGTGTAGGTGTGCCTATTGTAGTGGTAAACGATCCTGTAGGCGGTGGATGCGGCTTCAAAGGCCGGATCCTCGAGCGCCGGAAGTTTTCTCTGTGCGTTCAGCGACGTCGCCAGTAGAATTAACATGAGGGCTGTGGTTTTGATATGTTTCATGGTTCTCTCCTTGCTGGTGGCATCTTACTCAAATCCATTAAAAATGAAAACTTTTTTGTCGTTTGGCCCGACAATTTAATAGTAGGGAATGGTTGAGCAGTGGATCGTCAGGTGCTGGAGAGAGCCAGAAGGGCCCGCATGAGTTTGTAGACAACGGTGTAATCGTCGCTTGTGTATTCCACCGTGCGTCCGTTTGTCCGGATCACTCCGGGGATGAGATCGAGCTGGTCCGTGTAATCCGCCCGGAAGAACTCCATTTCCAGCTTGATCGGACCGCTGAGCTTGGCCGGTTGGATGTTCTTTCGATTTTTGACGGCTTCAGCCACCCCGGATCGAATACGCTCATGCGCTCTTTCGAGGGAGAGGTTCCGGGCCGCCAGTCGTCCATAGGCTTCCTTGACGGCCACGCCGGGCAGATCACTGTTCATTATCGTCCGCATCTGATCGACCGCCGCTCTGTCACCGGCGATGAACACGACGGGAACATCAAAATAGCCGGCCAGGTAGGCATTCAGGCTTCCCTCACTCATGCTCACGCCGTTGACCCGGCAGTCGAAAAGGCGGCTGCTGGACATGGTGTGGGCCAGAATAGCGTTTTGCGTCCCGATTTTGGCGTGGTATCCGATGAAGATGACCGCGTCGACGGATGCGTCGATTCCCTGCATCATGCCGAAGGGCTTTGGTGTGCCCGAGATCAGATCCGCGGCCGGATGCAGCTTTTCGAGCAGAATATTGCGCATTCCGCCGTGGGAGTCGTTGACGATGATTTCGGTGGCGCCGGCTTCAAGGGCGCCTTCAATTGCGGCATTGACATCCTGGGTCATCCAGAGCCTGGCCCGGTTGTAGTCCTTTCCTTCCGGAGAGACATGATCGCTGTTGACGACGCCTGTGATTCCCTCCATGTCGACGGATATCAGGATTTTAAGGCTATTTTCCGCCGCTACGGCGCCGAGAGGAGCGATGACGAGAAGGGCCAGGATAAGAAAAGGGACCAGCTTATTGTTCATGAGAGACCTCCGTCTATATGCGTCGTTGTTTCGGTCGGGCTCTTGTGCGGCAAAAGCGGTTTATCGTGAGCCGGACAGGAGTCTGATCCACCCCGACATGGTAATGGAAGGAGGAAGAAAAGACAATTCAAAGGAAGGGGGGACTTTCCAGAGAATTTTTTTGGGTTGAGATTTATTTTGTTCGAAACCGTTCTTCAAGATGGTTCATTCAGGTTCCGGAAAAGGAATAATTCTTGAAAAATGATAATCAATGATCTATAATGATAAAAAAAAGACGTTATTTTACGAATCATGTTCGAGGTCGGATGGTTGAGAGAGGAATATCTCCAGGGGAGATCAATATTGTTCTGGATGATCCCCGCCTCACCTATCCCGGCAAAAATGGTCGGATCATCATGACCAGAGAGGTGAGTCCCGGAAGAACGATACAAGTGGTGACCATGGTGGAAAGGGACTGTGAGATTGTTGTGACGGCGATGGTTTTAGATAAATAGTTCAATCGGAGTGAGAGGGAGAAACCATGAAATTGACAGTGGATCGAAAGGCCAATGCGGCGTATATCAAAATATCTTCAAGACCGGTCGCGAAGACGGTTTCAGTGACGGACGAGTGTGTGGTCGATCTGGATGGAAAAGACAGGGTGGTTGGAATTGAACTTCTCTCCATCAGTTTCCTGACGGATGATTTTCGCCTTTGGCTTGATCTTCCCGGCGCCGCTGATTATCTGGATAAGGCTCCCGTCACTGTCCGTCGGTGGATTCGTGAGGGTCGACTTCCTTATTACAAACCCGGAAAGGAATATCTTTTTCAAAAAGAAGATCTGGACCGCTTCATGGAGCAAAGCCGCCACCCGGCAAAATGAGTCCGTCCTTCGATGGAAGCCGTTTTCCGCTGTTTCTTTTGCGGATTCTTTCTCTCCCTTCCGCTCTCAGTAGGAAAAACGTTGCTCAAATCGAATCAGCTGTCGTACTGTTGTTCCCTGCCTTTTGATTTATCGGCGGTTGTGTGATAATTTCAAGAAACGATGGAAATCGGGCGGATGAACCGGATGCGGGTGGTGAAGGCCCTCGATTTCGGCGTCTATCTGGATGGGGGAGAACTGGGCGAAATCCTGCTGCCGAAAAAATACCTGAACGAGGACTGCAAGGTCGGCGGTGAGGTCGATGTGTTCCTCTATCTCGATTCGGAGGACCGTCTCATTGCCACAACTCTGCCGCCTCTGGCCATGGTCGGGGAGTTCGCCTTTTTGAAGTGTGTGGAGGTCAGCCCGGTCGGGGCCTTTCTCGACTGGGGGCTGCTGAAGGATCTCCTTGTCCCTTTTCGCGAGCAGCGTCAGAAAATGGAGAAGGGGCGTCACTACATTGTCAGGATTTATCTGGACGAAAAGACAACCCGCATCGCGGCCTCTTCACGTCACGGAAAATTTTTGAGCGATACGCCGCCCGACTACAGGGAAGGCGAGGAGGTGGACCTTCTCATCGCCGGGGAAATTGCCGTCGGGTACAAGGCCATCGTTAACGAGCGGCACTGGGGACTTCTCTACCGGAACGAGGTTTTTCAGCCGCTAAAGATCGGACAGAGGATAAAGGGTTACGTGACCAAAATCCGCGACGGGAAAAAGGTTGACCTCACTCTTCAGAAACAGGGGGGCGAGCACATCCGGGATGCCGCCGCCATCATCCTGGATGTCCTGCGCGCAAAGGGAGGATTCATTCCGGTGACGGACAGTTCTTCTCCCGAAAAAATCGCGGCCGTCTTCAACCTCAGTAAAAAGGCCTACAAAAAAGCGGTCGGCGGCCTCTATAAACGCCACCTCATCACCATCGAAAAACACGGCATTCAGCTGGTGGAATAAAATACGTTAAATTAGATATTCCAGTTCTTTGACTGTCGGCAGCTTTCCCTGATCCAGGCACTGGATGATGTGGTCCTGGAGTCGTTTGATGATGATGATGGAGTGGTCCGTTCCCTCCTCGATAATCAGTTTATGGGTGGATGGGTCGTAGGAACGGATAATGGTTTTGATTTCATTTATGAGGGATTCAGGATCATCCTTCTTGCCTGTTTTTGGATGTTTTAGGTTTTCTGCAAGTGTTCTTCCATATATTCTGATTTCGAATTTTTCTCCAATTATTTCTGATTCTTCTCTGGTGATTGAGTGAA
>JAHIPL010000176.1 GCA_018894615.1 Acidobacteriota bacterium
AATGGAATCCGTCAGGCGATCGATATCTTCCCGCGGCTGGTCCAGCAGATGAAAGGCGATTCTCTGGGCGCTTTTTCCGCCGATGCCGGGGAATTTTTTCAGCTCGTCGATCAGCAGGGTGAGCGGGTGCCGGCTTCCAAACATCAGAACAATCCGGGGATTTTAAGACCTGCTCCCAGGGCGCCCAGCTTGTCCTTCATCCGTTCGTCAACCTTAGCGCCGGCATCGTTGAAGGCGGCGATGATGAGGTCCTGAAGCATGCCCACATCCTCTTTATCGACGACCTCGGGATCTATGGTGAGGACTTGAATATTCTTGGTGCCGTCCAGAACAACAGTGACCATTCCACCTCCGCTCGATCCTTCCACGCGGAGTTCGGCCAGTTCCTGCTGCATTTTCTGCTGCATTTCCTGGGCGGATTTGAGCATTTTTTGAATGTCGCCCATATTTCTCATGAATTCCTCCTTCTCGGCCCTACGACTTCTTGTCTTTGTCGATGGTTTCCGCGCTCAATATCTGCGCCTTGAACGTGTCCATAAAATCCTGAACATCCGGGTCATTGAGAGCCTTGTCCACTTCCCTTTCCCGCCGGGGAGGATTCTTTCCTTCCGCCTTTTTGACGACGTCCTCAGACCCGGATCCGCCGGCCCGTTCGGAGATCTTGTGTTTCGGAGGAGATGTCTCTCTTTTCTCCTGAGCAGGCCTCTCATAGCCGGAAGGGAGCGGCTCGTTCTCTTCAATTTTTTTGCGCGGGGGGGCCATTGCGGCCGATGGGGCACCCGGACTCAGGTCCTTCATATGCGCCAGAATTTCGGCGATGGGAACAATCCTTTTAAAATAGGATAATTTGACAAGGGTCGTTTCAAGATAGATCCGCGGGTGGGATGTATACCGCAGACCCTGTTCCGCCTGCTGGAGGGCGTTCAGGAAGCGCAGCAGATCTTCTCCCCCGATGTTCGCAACATCTTCGGCATAAGCCCCTATTTCATCCTTAGTCAGAGGAAGAATCTCCTCCGGCCTGGAGGTCGTTTTAACGATCAGCAGGCGGCGGAAATGCTGAATGAGCTCACCGTAAAAATAACGCAAATCATGCCCTTTTTCGAGGATCTCCTCGACAACGGCAAAAATCTCATCCTGTTTTTCAGCAAAGACGGCGCGAGAGGCCTTGAAAAGGAGTTCCTGCCTGACAGTCCCAAGAATGGCCCTGAGGTCGTCGTCCCCGATGTGTTCGCCCGCAAAGGAAACCGCCTGGTCCAGAAGGCTCTGGGAATCGCGAACACTTCCCTCCGCCGCATCGGCGATCAGATTCAAACCCGCTTCGGAAAGTGTGATCCCCTCATTTTTCGTCACGACCCGCAGGTGTTTTACGAGTTCCCCATGTGTGATTTTTTTGAATTCGAAATGCTGGCAGCGGGAGACGATCGTGGCTGGAACTTTGTGGAATTCCGTCGTCGCAAAAATAAAGATGGTGTGGGGGGGCGGTTCCTCTAGAGTTTTGAGAAGGGCGTTAAAGGCGGATTTTCCCAGCATGTGCACTTCGTCGATGATGATGACTTTAAATCGAAAATGGATGGGCCTGTACTTGACCCCCTCATTGATCACGCGGACATCATCCACAAGCCCGTGGGAAGCGCCGTCGATCTCCAGGACATCGACGGCCCGGTCCTCGTTGATCTGAATGCAGGCGTCGCAGGTGTTGCAAGGCGTGGGAGTGGGGCCGTCAAAACTGAGGCAGTTGAGAGCCTTGGCCAGAAGGCGGGCGATGGTCGTTTTCCCCACACCCCGCATCCCGAAAAAAAGGTACCCCTGGGCCAGCCGATTGGTTTTGATAGCGTTCTGCAGGGTCTGTACCACATGCTTCTGCCCGATGACCTCTTCGAATACGACAGGCCTGTATTTTCTGGCATAGACGAGATAACTCATTTTTTCTGTCTGAAAGTGCAGTTAAGGAAGTTAATTCCTTTTTTAGTAAGCTGTATTTTAGCACAATCCCGATGGAAAATAAACGCATAAGAGGAGATAAGAGGAGGAGAAACAGTTTCCTTGAAGCCGGAGTTCATTGTTTTTCACGGGGAGCTGTATTATAGTTGTCGGCCCATGTCCTTAAAAAGAAGTCTGGCCGGAATCCATGTGGCCGTTCTCCTCTTCGGTCTGGCGGGTCTGTTCGGAAAATGGCTGGCGCTTCCCCCTGTATGGATCGTTTTCGGGCGTGTGTTTTTTGCCGGTCTGACTCTGCTGCCTCTCCTCCTGGCGACGCACGGAGGGCTCAAACTCCTGTCCAGAAAAGACGGATTCCTTTTTGTTTTCCTGGGTTTACTGCTGGCCGTCCACTGGACCTGTTTTTTTCAATCCATTCAGTCGGCGACGGTCGGTATCGGTCTTCTCGCGTATTCCAGTTTTCCCCTGTTCACCGTGTTTCTCGAACCGCTTTTCTTCAGGGAAAGGATCATTCCGGCCAATCTGGCCCTTGCGGCGGTCTGCCTGGGCGGTATTTTTCTGATCATCCCTCGGTTTTCCTTGGAAAACACGATCTTCAAGGGGGTGATCTGGGGACTGGCCGCGGGCGCCACCTTCGCTCTCCTGACGATTTTCAACCGGAAGCTCACATCCCGCTATTCGGGACGCACCATCGCCTTCTACCAGGATACGTCCGCCGCCCTCTTTCTCGTACCTGCGCTTTTTCTGAAACCGGCCGCCGTCACACCGGGAGATGTGCTGCTTCTGCTCGTACTGGGAGTTGTCTGCACGGCGGCGGCCCACAGCCTGTTCATTCAGGGGATGAAACACATCCGCGCCCAGACAGCCGCCCTCGTCAGCACCCTAGAGCCTGTGTACGGCATCCTGCTCGCTTTCTTCATTCTGAGGGAGATTCCATCCCTGCGAACGATATTGGGCGGACTTTTAATCCTGCTGTCCGTCGCGGCCGTCTCCGTCCGCAGGTGAATCAGGCGTCTTTTTTCACGACTTTTTTCTTGACGACCTTGGTTTTCTCTTCCTGGTGCCGAACTTCGACATCCTTTTTCTCGGTCGCGTGATTCTCTTTGAGTGTTTTTATCTTGTCCTCGTACTCCCGGGTGATCCGTGTTTTTTCAACCCGGCTGCTTGTGGTCGCCGTTTCTCTTTCCATCTTTTTTTTCATCTCGACGACTTCCCTCTCTTGAGAGGTTTCGATTTTTTCCACTTCTTCCCTCTGGCGGCGTTCGATCTCGGCTTCGCCCAGGATTTTTACCCTACCGCTCCGCTGCTCTTCAACCTGGACCTCCGCTTCACGTTCGGTTAGAATTCTGCCGGGCCGGACGCTTTCATCCTTAGTGACCCTTGGATTATAGACCGTGACACGGTTGCCTTCTATTCTGGAGGGACCGACCGTACGGCCCTGCTGCAGTTCGTACTTTTGAACTCGGGTTTTGGAAACGCTTTCGACGAATCCGACATCCAATCCGTCGTTGTACATCCTGTTGTTGCGCATATAGAGGGATGTCTTGTGCACGGTCAGATTGATGATGGTCAGATTTCGCTCATAGGGAAGGACATAGGAATAGATGCTCTGCCTCATGAAATAGGGGCTCTGCAGAAACACCCAGTGGCGATAGGGGATCGTCCGGCCATCAAAGACAACCCCTCTTCCGGGAATAAAGGGGACTCCGGGAGGGATAGGGGCCCATCCGATATAGAGCTGGCTCGATCTCCAGGAGACCCAGGCCGGTGCCCAGACATCTCCCGGAACCCAGTACCAGCCGAGACGCGCATCAAAGCCCCACCGGCCGTAGTGGAAGGGAATCCACCCCCACCGGTAGCTGGAAACCCAGGTCCATCCATAATCGGACCATACCCAGCGGCCGTCAGTATAGGGCCGCCAGTCGTAGCGGTTCACCGTCGGAATCCAGACGTACCCGTAGGCTTGGTATCTCACCCAGTTGCCGTAGGGGGAGAGATAGTCATACACCCGGCTTGTGTCCCACTCCATACCGGACCGGTCATCATAACGGTCTCCGTAATATCCTTCATCGGAAGGAGGCCGTTCTCCCGTATCCGATGGAACATAAATGATACATCCTGCGGCCACCACCATCAGAACCGTTATCAGTAAAATAAGTTTTTTATTCATGGCGGACTCTCCTTTGCTTTTACGGAAAAGGCACATTCATACTATAGCCTAATGAAAGGAGTCCGGCAATAAGGAAACGATGTCGGATCACTTTCCGACAAACGAAAAAAAGAATCACCAGACGTTACATTTATATGGACTTTTTCCCGGTCAGGCGGCTGATGACGATTTTGATGACGGCAACTCCCTTGAGGTCCGATACCGGGAATTCGTAATCCCTGTCGGAATACTGACTCATGATGATTCTCAATCCTTCGCGTAGATCAGCGGGTGTGTCAAGAATTTGGGCCGGTCCCCATCCAACGACGGACCTGTAGCCGAACGTCCAGTCGCAGGCCCTTTCCCCTTCTCGGAGATGAAGATCGACATCCATCTGGAAACAGACCGTGTTGTTGCGTTTGATGATACCGATTTTCCGTCCGGCTGGCGCACAGTGGATGTAGAGGGCGTTGTCGGTATAGCC
>JAHIPL010000028.1 GCA_018894615.1 Acidobacteriota bacterium
AACACACATCCATTTTATCGTGACGGTATGATTCATTGGTTCTCTCCCCTCTCTTCCGTATTTGTTTCAAATGGTTTGTGCCTTTTCAATGTATCAAGACAACCGCGGGAAAGCAATATGGATGCCGCTCCCTATCATTATACGGACGACAGGCCGAAAAGTTCGTACAAATTTCATGTTGCTTATAACATAATTTCTTATTTTATGTAATAAATTACAAATTACATTGATTCCGCTCGTAAAAATTAAGCATGGATTACGAGGTTGAAAGGCAATAAAACCCGCTATCCTCCTAAAAAGACAGCCTGGGTGATGGTTAATTTCTGTTTAATCCGAGGCGTCCCGATGCGCCGTAATACACCGCGTTGAAAAGATACCGGAAGGTGCCGTGGCTCTGGCCCCGGTACAGCACGGGAAAACCGATGAGGATGACCCGTCCCTTTTCATAGGGAACATCCACAATGGCGCTCCGGCCGGACAGATGTTCTTCTCCGGTGATCCAACCGCTGAGAAAACAGGCGGACGGATAATCGACCACACCTGTCCCCTCACTCACGGAAAAAACAGGGCTTCTCCGGAAAAAGAGGGCCGCATCCCGCCCGAAACCAAAGGTGATGGGATGGCCGGGACGGTTCAATCCTTTAAGGATGGAGCCGGGAACATAAAAACGGTCACGCGGGACCCGGCGAACGACATCGGTGACACCCAAGTGGAGGCGGTTGACGGCAAACTGGGCCGCCTGATTGAGGGTGATCAGAGTGCCTCCGGCTTTAACAAACTTTTCTATATGGGCCACCCCCACTTCTCCGATGCCGCCTGTGTATTCGGCGGGCGCCGCGTTCTCAGGAAGCCCCCGAATGATGCTTCTCTCATCCATGTCGGGCAGGATCAGAACGTCAAACCGGTCGTGAAGTTCCCCCGCCCGAATGTCTTTATCAAGAACACTTTCGTAGGGAAGTTCATACTGTTCCAGCACCCAGCGGGTCCAGCCTTCGTCCATGGAAGCCGTCCAGCTTTTGTACAGCCCGAGCCGGACCGGCTTGAGCGTCATGGTCTTCACCTGAGGGTCGGCCGCTACCGCCGCAAACCGGACACAAAGGCTCTTCACCATTTCCTGGAGATCGGCCCTGAGCCCGGGACGGGCTGCCACCATCATGGTTCCCGGCGCGTATTCCCTTCCGCCGGCGGTAAAAGCCTCCGTCATCCACCAGGCTTCATATCCTTTTTTCAGAAGCCTGTTCAGAGCGATCACGTCCTCGTTGGAGGAATAACCCCAGACATAGCCGAAGGCGTCATTCTCTCCACTGATCTCTCCCTCCGGTTTCTTGATCGATTCCATTAGGTCCGCGTCGGCGGAAAAGGAAGCATCCACAGTGACTGTCTCCACGCCCATCAGAAGAGGAAGGGTGTGGGCAACCACATCATAGGGGGTTTTGAGGGGACCGCTCGGCGTCTCCCGGATTTCGGGATAGACCTGTTTCTCGAGGAGAGCCTTGGCGTAACCGCCGTAAGGCTGGGCCATGTAGATGATGGATGTCCCGGTCGGATAGGCCTTTCCCTCCGTTGAAAAGGTCCTGGATGCACGGTGGATTTCCACTCCGCCCATCTGCAGAACCTTCATCATCCACACCGCCGAGGGAAGGTCCGCCTGCTCTTCCGGAATGAGGAAGGCAAAGGGTTTTTCCTTGGGAAGGACCGCTTTCTGGTGTATCCGGTAGAAATTCCGAAGCCAGTTCCGGCGCAGGCCGGCCGCATTGGTCAATACGGCCCTTGCGGCGCTGTAATCGTAATCGACGATATCGCGAAGAGTCCACTCACCGCCCATCCAGGGAAGGGGCATGCGGACCGACGGTTTCCGGACCTCCGAAGAGAGGGATTCAAAAGGGATGGTCACGGGTGTCGCAATATTGACGGAGGCCAGCTCGGTCAGAATGCGAATGCCGCCGTGATAGTGGTGATAGGCCCGGGCCGGAGTCCAGGCATCAAAACCGGCGCTGTGGATGACGCCCCCCTTTCCTTCCGCGGTGAGTTCGGTGGCGATAAATGTGCCCATCATGGCCACCTCCTGACGGAGTATGGGATCGACATTGGGCTCGTATGGATCGACATAAGGGGGAACAAAGATGCGGGCACCGCGGCTTCCCATCTGGTGCATGTCGAGAATGATGTGAGGGTGCCAGGCATTGTGCAGGGTGATGGTCAGCTGTGTTTCCTTCTGGGTGAACATGTACCAGTCCCGGTTGTTGTCATGCCCGACATATTTCTGATAGAGCCAGGGCATGCGTCTTCCCTCATAAGGAGTTCCCAGTGTTTTTTTGTAATAATCGGCCACCATCTGGATCCCGTCGGGATTGTGCATGGGAACAAGGAGCAGAATGACATTGTCCAGGATGTGCCGGGTGGCCGCATCGTTGGAAACAGCCAGGTCATAGGCCAGGGCTATGGACATCTGGCTGGCCCCGATCTCGGATGCATGGATGGAACAGTTGATCATGACGACGGTTTTTCCGTTTGCAATGTATTCTTCCGCCTGATTCTCCGTGATGGTCCGCGGATCGGCCAGTTTCTGCTGGATGACTCTGAATTTTTCCAGCTCCCGGTGATTGGCGGATGAGGTGATGATGGCCACAATGAAAGGATTCCCCTCGGTGGTTTTGCCCACCTCCCGGACAATCACCCGGTCACTGGCCTGTTCCAGCTTTTGAAAATAATCGATAATCTGGTTCATGTCGGCCATTTTGCATGCTGTCCCGACCTTGAATCCCAGGACATCCTCCGGTTTAGGAACCTGTGCCGAGGACAAACAGGCCGCCAGCAGCAGAAAGGTCAAAACACCCGTACATCTTTTTTTTGTCATAGCTGAAAACTCCTCTGTGATTTCGTCACCATCATTCAGGCTCTATTTGCCCCTGTAAGGAACGCCTTTTTTGATCCAGTCGGGCGCCGGTTGCCCCTTGAGATACACGTCGAAGTACTCCTTCATGCGAATGGAGTAATCGAGCTTGTTGGCGTATTTCTGCGGGTGATGAGGCTCTCCCCGGTACTGAAGAAAAATACAGTCTTTCCCGAGACGGCGCAGGGCCATGTAGAGCTCGATCCCCTGGTACCAGGGAACGGCCCCGTCCTCATCTCCGAACATAATCAGCATGGGGGTCTGAATGCGGTCCGCAAAAAAGACCGGCGAGTTTTCGATGTAGCGTTCGGGATATTCCCACAGGCTCCCGCCGATCCGGCTCTGGGATTTTTCGTACTGGAACTGGCGAGAGAGCCCTGAAGCCCAGCGGATGCCGCCGTAGGCGCTGGTCATGTTGGAAACGGGCGCACCGGCGATGCAGCAGGCGAAAAGGTTGGTTTGAGTCACCATAAACGCCGTCTGGTAGCCGCTCCAGGAATGCCCGTGGAGGCCGACGGCCTTGGGATCGGCGATGCCCAGGTCGATCAGCTTCTGAACTCCGGGAACCAGGCACTTGGTGGATGAGAAGCCGGGATGGCCGACATCAAAACGGATATCGGGCAGGAACACCGCGTAGCCGTTGCTGGTGTAGTAGGGGAAGTTGGGCCGGTGGTTGACCACCATCTGGTTGAATTCATACAGGCGCTGGGAAAAAAAACGATAATAATAAACAATCACCGGATAGCGCTTTCCCGGTTCGTATCCGGCCGGCTTGATGAGCACCCCCTGCAGGGGGATACCGTCCAGGCTGTTCCACTCCACAAGCTCGGGCGTGCCCCAGGCAAAATCCGCAATCTGCGGATTGACGTCGGAAATCTTTTTCGCTTCGGCAAAATCCCCTGCCGCCGCCCAGAGATCGGGGAACTCGCGGAAATCTTCCCGGGTGTAGAGAAGCACGTCCGCCTTTTTCGCCTTTGCCAAAAACTGGAATTTCTTTTTATCCTCAAGCAAACGCCTGACGCCGGCGGAGGCTGTATTGGCGGCATAAAAACCGAAGTGTTTTTCACGGTCGTGATACATTGTGAGAAGGAGGTTTTCCCCGGCCTTATAATATTGCCTGTCGGGGTCCGTCTGCAGCACCCTGAAGATTTTTTCCGCCCGGCGGCCTTCGCCCCCCGTCAGGCAGAGCGCCTTCCCTTCGGGCAGGGAGAATTTCCAGACATCGAACTTGTCATAGATGAGGGCGGCCGTGTCCCCTTCGATCCAGCCTCCCGTTCCGTAACCGGGCACAGCAGAAGGATAGTCATGATCCTCATCATAAAACGGGACGTCCATTCCCGAGGTCAGATTGGTCGTTTCCCCCTTTTGGACCGAATACAGGTGCCAGTTGCGGTCTTGATAGTAGAGGATGTATTTCCCTTCCGGGGAAAGTTGGGGCCTTTCACCCAGCCGTTCAACAATTTTTGTTCTCTTCCCCGTCTTCAGATCGACGACGTAGACATCGCTGTAGTCGCCGTCCCAGGTGATCTCTTTTCTGTAGGGGACGTCGGACAGGCCGAGGGCGACATCCGGATTGTTGTTGACGATCACATCGGGCATCCCCTCATCGGCCAGAGGCACCAGGTTGTCGGACGCCGGATAAAAAACGGCCGTGTAGGTCTGATCCTTCACCCGGGGCCAGAGGATTTTCTGATGGGAATTGATGAACGGATCATCCCCGTGCCAGATATCCAGGCCGCGTTCCGCCAGAATCTGTTCCGGGTCAAAAAGGTCGATGTCTTTCTTCTTCTCGCTTTTTTTCTCCGCCATCTCCGTCGGCTTCAAGCCAAGGAAGAGGCCCGTGCCGTCCTTGCTCCAGCGGAGGTCGCTGTTTTTGGCGGGAAGCATCCATCCCCCGGGAAAACGGTCGGTGGCAACGGCCTTTTGCGCCTCCGCACCCTCACCGGTCCAGAGCCACACGGAAAAAAAGGATTCCTTGTATTCACCCTTTTCTTCGGCAACGGTGAAGGCCAGAAAATCGGCCGCTTCCGCCCAGCCCATCTCTCCAAAGATCGCATCATCCTGCTGATAGAGCGGGCGGGGATTTTGTTCATTCATTCCCGGACCATACAGATAAAACGCGTTTCCCGCCCCATCGGATGTCCCGGTCGTATAGGCCAGAAGAGAAGATTTTTCGGCAAATTGAAATTTCAGGACATGAGCGATATTTTTCTCCTCCCCGTTTTCAAGGCGGCGGAGGATGAGCTCCGCGCCAACCTCCCTCTTTTTCTCCTCTTTTTTCTCATCGGCAGGCGATTCGCTCTCGGATTGAGTCTTCTCCTTATCCGCCTCCGGTTTTTTCGATTCGGGCTGATCCTTGGGTTTGTAGAGGAGATAGGCCAGCCATTCCCCGTCTTTGGAGAGGGCATATTCCTGAACCTCGGGAATGGAGACAACCTCTCCGCTCTTTGTATCGAGGATCGCCATCCCCTGCCGGGGCTTGTCCTTTTCAGCTTTCGCCGTTTCAAGAGCGGCGGGCCGGACGGTCATCACCACCCAGCGGGCGTTATTGGAAATTCGAGGAGCACTTCCCCTGTCGACGGAATAAATTGCGCCGGTTTTTCGATGATGGACAAAAACACCGCCGTCGCCTCGGTCCGGCTCCACGGCGTACACCACGATGGACCCGTCAACCGACAGGGCCGGCCTGCGGATTTCCTTGAATTTCATGATATCCTCAAAGGTGAGCGCCTTTTGCCCCCCTGCTGCGAATGCGGAGGAAAGGATGAATAAACCCAGAACGATTCCGATATACAGACTTGTCCGTCTCCTATTGCCAAACATAGTGCCCCTCCATTTGTTGTGTGGGATGGAAGAAAAAAGCATGGTGTCCTAAAAAAATGCTTATATCAGAAAATGGGACAACAGGCAAATGAAAGACGCACGGTTTGACATCCGGCAAAAAAACCGGGAATAATGGTGCCGATGAGTGCCGAAAAAAAAACGGGACGGGGGGCGGATTTTTACCGCGCCCAGAAGATTCACTGGGGAAAAAGTCTTTTCCTTTTTGCCTTTCTGGTGCTGTTTTATTCGCTGAGTCTGATCCTGATCTCCGGTTTTTTCGTATTGGTGTTCGTCCTTTTTATACCGGGACTTGCCGGGGTCATTCCCCGCTTCCTGAATGAGTTTCTGCTCATTGTCCTTTCCCTGTCCCTGGCGGTCGCCGTTTATCACTATTATGACGCCCGGATGTTCGGCGCCGCCTTCATCAAAAAACGCCTGGGCGCATTCCCCCCGGACCGGGGCGATCGCTATCACATACGGTACGCCGATACGGTGGAGGCTATGTCTTTCGCCGCCGGTCTGCCGGAGGTCCGGGCCTACATTCTCCCCATGTACGCCGTCAATTCCATGGCGCTTATCGAAAAGGACAACACCCCCGCCGTCCTGGTCACGGAGGGGCTCCTGGCCGAGTTCAGCAGAGAGGAAATCGAAGCGGTGGTGGCCCACGAACTGGCCCACATCACGCGCGGGGACACGGTCTACATCACCCTGGTCTGTTCCCTGGCCAACATGTTTGAAAAAATCCGCGACGCCCTGCGGCCGGAAAGGTCTCTGCCGGGATGCGACCCGCCGGATCGAAGCGAGAGTGTTCTGCTGGCCCTGTATTCCGCCATGTCCGTCTCCAGGGTGATCATGCATCTCCTGAGCACTTTGGTCAGCCGGGAGCGGGAGTTTCTGGCTGATGCCGCTGCCGTCGAGATCTGCCGCAATCCGGGAGCTCTGGCGAGGGCCGTCTACCGGGCCCACATCAAAAACTCCTTTGTCGGTGATTTCAGCCTGACCTATACGCCCCTGTTTATCGTCCCTCCCTCTTCGGACGCCGTCTCGGACGGGTGGCTCAACCGCCTGTTCAACTCCCATCCTCCTCTGATGCACCGAATCAAAAAACTGGCGGAGATGATTCCGGTCAGGCCGACCAAAATAATCGGGGATGTCATTCGGCAGCAGAAAATCCGAAGGGAAGCGCGGGAAATCGTGGGCGGCGATCGGCAGGAGTCTGAGGAACCGATGAGCGGCCCGAATGCCTCCGGCGAAAAAATCTGGTCTGTTTTTCAGGAAGGAAGGACCTGGAGCCTGCCGTTGTCCCTTCAGGAGCTGCTCTTCCTAGATCATTTCACAATCCGCATGCCCGTCAAAAACCTTCAGGACGGGATCAGGGCGGCGGCCCATGAATTCCCTGAAATCCGGACGGCCTACAGGCGGATGGGGCGGAACAAAGCCCGGGCCGCGGGAGGCTCCGGCCGCTGCCCCTCATGCCGCGCCGGACTGAGGGGCAGTTATTATGAAGGGGTGCCCCTCAAGGCCTGCTTGAAATGCGGCGGCAGGCTTGTCAAAGATTATCTGGCGGAACGCATCATCGCCCGCCGGGAGATCGGGTTCTCTGACGAACTGCTGAAAAAGGCCGCGGTTTTTAAAGAGAGTTTTATGGAAAACCCGACCCGATCTCTGAAAACACAGAGGGCTCGACCAAGACCGGCCGCTTGCCCCGAGTGCGGAGGCAAGCTGCTTCCGCGGCCGTACACTTATCATTACGTCGTGCCGGTCGACAGATGTTTCGCCTGCCGGAGCATCTGGTTCGACAGGGATGAACTGGAAATCCTTCAGATTCTGATCGAAGAGAAACAGGACTCCGAGAACTGAAGGACACGAATCCCGCGGAATATCCCAAAGGGCCTGGCACGCGGATCCGGCATAGAACGTGTTCAGGCCGCGTTCAGAATATTTTCAGCTCGACGCGTAGGCTCTTTTCAGGATCTCCAAATAATCCGCAGCGGTCATTTCCCTGGCGTTGGAAGGATTGGAGTTGTTTTCGAACGACTTTTGAGCGATCACCGGAAAATCGGACTCAAGAATCCCTGAATCCTTAAAACTCGGTATCCCGAGCTTCCGGGAAAGCTCTCTGATGCGTGCGAGCAGAGCCCGGGCAGCCGCGTCCCCATTGTCCTCCCGAATCCCGGCCAGACGGGCGATCGCGGCAAACCGGTCGGGCGCAGCCGGCAGATTGAACTCCATGATGTAGGGAAGGAAGATGGAGTTGGCCGTTCCGTGCGGCATATCATAGAGGGAACCGACCGATTCAGCGATGCAGTGGACCGCACCCACGTCGCTGTTGCCGAAGGCCATCCCCGCCAGGAGACTGCCCTTCATCAGGCCTTCTCTGTCAGCTCTGTTGCGGCCGATGTCCGCCACCGCGCCTTCGATGTGCGAAAAGATCAGCCGGATGGCCTCCCGCGCGTACAAGTCGGTGAAAAAGGTCGCCGGACGGACGGTGTACGCTTCCACGGCATGGGTGAGGGCATCCAGACCGGTGGAAGCGATGAGGGAGGCGGGGAGTGTTTTCAGCAGATCAGGATCCACAAGGGCCGCGGCCGGATACAAAAGAGGCCCTTTGATGCTCATCTTGAAGCGCCGCCCGGTATGGGTGATGACGGCCACCCAGGTCACTTCACTGCCCGTTCCGCAGGTCGTCGGGATGGCGATGACGGGAAGAGGGGCCCGGGTGTATTTGGCGCGGCCCTCGTAATCGGCGATAAACCCGGGATTGGTGGCCAGAAGAGCGATCCCTTTGGCCGCATCGAGGACGCTGCCCCCTCCGAGGGCGAGGATGACATCGGGTTTATATTCCCGGACAATGTCCCCGCCGGCATCCACGGTGGTGTGACGGGGATTGGGTTCGACGGCGTCAAAGAGGGGGATATCCCCGGTACGGGACAAGACGGCATCGCAGAGACCCGAACGGCGTAAGCTGGTGTCGGTGATCAGAAAGGGGCGAACGGCCTGAAGGTCGTTTTTTAGGACGGAATCGAGCTCCTGAATGGAACCCGCGCCGAAAATGATGCGGGTCGGATTAAAAAAACGGAAAATAGTCATGATCGCCTTGTTTCACTTTCTAACATTCAATTTTCCTATTCACATCCAGGCCTTTAAATTTCATTCCTGCCTCCTCTTCAAATCCATCTTAATTAAAAAGGTATACCGAAGGCAAGAAATCAGAGGACCGTCGGCGCCGGTTGCGGGTTTTGTTTTTCCATTGGTCATGGTGGTAGGCGATCTCATCGTTATGGAATTGGATAACTTAATTATTATCTACATGATATAGTGGTCCGACCCCGAAAAAGATTAGAAGCGGATGGAGAGGCCGCCACGGATGATAAATCCGTTGAAAATGCCGCCTTCGACAAGCAGATGAACATTCTGAACGATGCGGGCCCTTATGCCGATCACCATATTGACGAAGGGAAAGAAGGGAATCTTGTCAAACATGGATTCTTCGCCGTCGGCCACCCGTTCATCATCAAGTTCCCCCAGGGTTCTGTTTTCGCTGTCGCCTCCGGTTTCATCCTCTTCACCCGTCACCTTGAACGTGTAGTTGTAATTGAAGGACAATTCGGCATCCTTCAGGGACTGAATGGAGGCAAATCCAAATCCCATTTGAAAATAAGGGCTGATTCGCCCGACGGGGTGAATATTCCAGCGGAAGGACAGCATAAAGGCCATGGGCTTCATCATCAGCCCACCCGATGCATTGATCTGGGCGGTCCCGGACAGTGCTTCCACATCATTCCATAGAAAAACATCAACATAAGCCCGGTCCATGTTGAGATTGATGGTCGTTTTTTCTATGGACAGGCCGAGACTGAAGGATCCGTCGTGGCCGCCGGGATACCAGCGCATTTCAATTCCCCAATTGGAGCCGTCGGCATTGAAGTCCGAATCGGAACTCCAGTCCTCCGTATAAAAATCAGGATTGTCATTCTGAATTTCCTTTTCGGTTTCATCGACAAAATTTTCGGCCATGTTGTCAAACGCATCGCCGACAAGGTTTTTAATGATATTCAGGCTCCACCCGGAATAGTGGAAACCGATTTCAAAATGACCCTTGGCCATGAGGCTGGGCCCTGCCAGAAGAAACACGAGGACAAAAACAGGAATAAGCCGCAACAATTTTGATGCCTTCATTTTAAACCTCCCGTTTATACTTCACCGTTTTGCTACGATTGTTTTTAAACTATCAACATTTGTTTGGGAATACAAGTAAAAAAGACAACTTCCATTTGGATTCAAGAACCATTCAACTAACCCGGATTATTCACCAAATAGGCCGATACTAAAAACAGCATTTAAGATATCTATCAATGTCGGTCTCTTTGACCCTTCGGGCGAACCGATCTGCGGTGCTGCGTCGGGTGCGCAGTAGGAGAACTACGGCATTTTTTGTCAATAAGCCCGCTAAATTCTTCAGCTTGTTATGTCAAGATGGCTGTGTTATAAAAATGACCCGAACGAATCATTTCCCGGAGAGGCATCCCATGAAAAAAATCGGATTCGGGTTGATTGTTTTCCTTCTCGTCACAGGTTTGACCGTCCCGGCGGGCATCTCCCGGCCCAAGGTCCTGATAAAAACATCCATGGGCGATATCACCATTGAGCTCTATCCCGACAAGGCCCCGGCCACGGTCCAAAATTTTCTCCGCTACGTGGACGAAAAGTTCTACGACAACACTCTTTTTCACCGCATCATCAAGGATTTTATGGTCCAGGGCGGCGGATTCACGACGGAAACGGAGTTGAAGGACATCCATCCTCACATCAAAAACGAAGCCGACAGAGCGCTGAAGAACAAAAGGGGCACGATCGCCTTCGGCCGGGAGGAGGCCGCCCACACCATCGGCGCCCAGTTCTTCATCAACACCGTCGACAACGACGGCCTCGACTTCACGTCCAGAACGGATGCCGGCTGGGGCTATCCCGCTTTCGGGACAGTCATCGAAGGGATGGACGTGGTGGACGCCATCGAAGACGTTAAAACCATGACCTATCAGGACTTCAAGGACTTTCCGCGAAAAAGAATCATCATTTTTTCCATCCGCCGCATCGACGAACAATGACAAAGGACAAAGGATTAATAAAAAAAGAAATCGGTGACTGGGTCTTCGCCTTTTTTCATCTCTTCCTCCTGACCGGCATTGTGATTTACGCCGTCTACTCTCTCATCATCGGGAACATCCTCCGCTTCTCCCTGATATTCGTCGGACTGACGCTTTATTATTTTTTCGTCCTGCATAAAAACGTCCGAAAGGAAATCAAACGGCGGAAAAACCGAGGCAAACCCGGCTGATCGAATGAATTTTTTCGATACGACCATCAAGACCTTGGCCGGAATCGTCTGGGGCCCGCACATGGCCGTTCTGCTTCTTGGAGCGGGGATCTTCCTCACCTTCCGGCTCAAATTCATCCAGGTCCGAAAATTCCCTCTGGCCGTCAGCCTGGCCTTTGGCCCGAAACGGCGGGGGGAAGAGGCCGGTAAAAAACAGGGAGACATCACACCCTTTCAAGCCATGTCCACCTCCCTGGCCGGAGTGATCGGCAACGGCAATATCGCCGGCGTCTGCACCGCCATCGCCATGGGAGGGCCCGGTTCCGTCTTCTGGATGTGGCTCTGCGCGTTTTTCGGCATGGCCACCAAACTGGTTGAAGCCCTTCTCGGCCAACACTTCAAAAAACTTCAACCAGACGGAAGCACGGCCGGCGGTCCGATGTACTACATCCGGGAAGGCCTGGGGCTTCCCTGGCTGGCCGCCCTCTTCGCCTTTTTTATGGGCTGCAAGCCGCTCTTCTCCACAACCACCATCCAATCCAACTCCATTGCGCTCGCCTTAAAAACACAGCTCGGGATCACGCCCTGGATAACAGGGATCGGACTGGCGCTTCTGACCTGGCTGGTGATCATCGGAGGCATCAGGTCCATCGCCCGGGTGACGGAATGGTTGAGCCCGATTATGGTTTTGCTTTACGTCGCAGGGGCTTTCATCACCATCATGCTTTTTGCCTCAAAAATCCCCGCAGCCTTTGGTCTCATCTTTCAAGGAGCCTTCAATCCAACCGCCATCGGAGGAGGGATCGCCGGCGCCACCGTAGCCAGGGCCATCCGGTACGGCCTCTCCCGGGGCGCTTATTCCAACGAGGCGGGGAGCGGCACGGCGGCTGTTTTTCATGCCCCGGCCCGCACGGAAGAACCCGTACAGCAGAGCTTGATCGCCACGCTCGATGTGTTTATCGACACCATCATCATCTGCACCCTGACCGCACTGGCCGTCCTTGTCACCGGGGTCTGGACGACGGGCACAAGCACCGAGATGACGGTCGCCGCATTCAACTCGGCTCTTCCCGGCCTGGGGGGATTGATCGTCGTCTCCTCATCCTTTCTCTTCGGTTATTCCAGCCTGATCGCTACTCCCTATTACGGTGAAATCGCCTTTTCCTCCCTCCTGGGCGTGTGGATCAAGAAGCCCTACCGCTGGATGGTCTGTCTGGTTATCTTCGTCGGAGCCGTTCTGGAGGTGGAGGTGGCCTGGTCTATCGGGGATTTTTTTAACGGCATGATGGTCCTCACCAACCTCATCGGAATCCTCGGGCTGTCCGCCCTCGCCACCCGCCTCGTCCGCGATTATTTCAACCGTTTTCCCGCCGGAAAAGGCTCCGTATCCGGCAGATGACGTCCCCGGCCTATTCCACTGCCGCCCGGGGAGGGCGGACGGCGGCGGCGAGCAGAGCCGCAAGAAAGCACAGGGCGCCGCAGATCATGAAGGCCAGAGGGAAATTCCCCATATCTCCCAGTCGCCCTCCGAGCATGGGTCCCAGAATACCCCCCACACCGTAAGCAAGAAAGACCCAGCCGTACAGCTGACCGATGTGCCTCGCCCCGAAGGTGTCCGCCGTCAGGGTCGGGAAGAGGGTGAAATTGCCGCCGAAATTGAATCCGATGAGGGCTGAGAACAGGTACAAAGTGGACGGCATTCCCGCCATTTTAACGAAGGCCATCATCAGAATCCCCTGGCTTGAGCACATAAGGACGACGGACAGCTTCCGGCCCAGCCTGTCTGAAAGATATCCCCAGGCAATGCGGCCGAAACCGTTAGCGAGAGAAAAGAAGAAGGCCATGGCGGTTCCCGCAACAGCACCGGCCGCCTCGGGCGTCATCCCGGAGGACTGAAGGGCGTCCCTGGGAAAAAGCTTCATCAGGCCGATGGTCATCAGACCGGCGCCGGCACTGAAGGCAAATGTCAGAAATATCATATAAAACTGCGGGGTGCGGAGCATGTCGCGGCTCTTGAGATGAGTGCCCTCCGCCACCTGGCCCCTCTTTGGAGCAGGCGGCGACCATCCCTCGGGGTTCCATCCGTCCGGAGGGAAAACCATCCAGATGCCGCCGACGACGACCATCGCCAGAAAAAGGATGCCGTAGAAAAAAAACGTCTGACTCAGTCCCACTTTCTCAATCAAGTCACCCCAGGTCCCCGCAAATTTGATCCAGAACATGGCCCCAAAGCCGAATCCCGCCACAGCCAGTCCCGTGATCAATCCTTTTTTATCCGGGAACCAGCGCATTCCGACCGCTATGGGCACGATATAGGCCAGCCCGATGCCGCTTCCGCCGATCACGCCGATGAACAGCACCAGCAGTCCGATGTTGGTCCCTCCGACAAGCCCGGCCAGAATATTTCCCGCTCCCAGCACGATCCCTCCCGCCAGAGCCAGTTTTCGCGGACCCAGGCGGGGCATCAGCCGGCCGGATACAACCGTTAGGACGGCAAAGAAAAAAAGCCCTGCGGAAAACACGATCTGCGTCTGCGCCTTGCTCCATCCCGCCGCTTCAAGACTCGGAGTGAAAACGGGCCAGGCATAGATGGCCCCGAGAGCAAGCTGAATGAGAACAGCCCCCACAACGACCAGCCACCGATTGAATCTCCGTTTTTTAACCATCGCCGATTCCTTTTTCTCGCAAATCTGTGCAAATATAAATCAGAGACGAAAGTTTTGCAATTCTCACCGAGAAGGATTATGATTTTTTTTCATGATTCGATTCATTCAAATCATCGGGAGGATCCTATGAAAAAACGCGCGCTCATTGTCTGTCTCTGCCTGGTCCTTGTTTTTCCGCTGACGGCTGAAAAAACCCGGCTGAATAATAATCTGGAAGAAGGATTGGCAACCATCTCCGGTATGGATGTCTACGGCTACTGCAGGACCATGGCCGAGCCCCGATTCGCCGGACGGCACACCGGACATGAGGGATACACGGCGGCGGCAGAATGGGCGGCGGCTCTTTTCAAAAGCTGGGGACTGCGCCCCATCTCCTCAGAGGAAGGGTATCTTCAGGCCTACCTTTCCCCCTATGTCATCGTCAATAAAGCCGAAATGTCGCTGGAAGTCGGCGGCAAAACCATCCCTCTCAAACCCGGACCTGATTTTCTGCCGCTTCTTTTCAGTGACAGCGGCGACGGCACGGCCGAGCTGGTGTTCGCCGGTTGGGGCATCAGCGCCCCGGAACTGGGATATGACGACTATACCGGCATCGACGTCAAGGGCAGGTTTGTCGTCTGTTTTCGTGGAACCCCCGATCCGCGCGAACAGGGTTTCATCAAACATGACCACCACCGCTTCCGCATGCAGACCGCAAAGGACAGAGGAGCTCTCGGTTTGTTCTACATCTACGACAGCCCGCTTGCCAATCCCAACGGCGACTGGATCGCGGGATTCACTCCGGCCATTCTGAGTGAAAAGACGGCCGACCTGTTTCTGGCAGAGAAGGACATTAAATCAGCCGATTTGCGGAATGAACTGCGTAAAACCAAAAAACCAGGATCCTTTCACCTCTCATCCAAAGCCCGTTTCATCGTGGATGCCACCCCCCATCCCGAAGGCACGGGTTACAACGTTGTGGGTTACGTCGAGGGTTCAGACCCGGAATTGAAAAAGGAATGCCTAGTGATCGGCGGCCACTTTGACCACTGCGGCCAACACATGGGAGTGCTCTATCCCGGAGCCAACGACAACGCCAGCGGCAGCGCTGTGGTTATGGAAATCGGCCAGGCTTTTGCCTCTCTCAAAGAAAAACCAAAGCGGTCCGTCATATTTGTCCTTTTCGGAGGCGAGGAGATGGGGCTTCAGGGCTCCACCTATTTCGCCGATCATGTCCCCACCCAATTCACGAAGACGGCGGCCATGTTCAACTTCGACATGGTTGGTGAGGGAGACGGCGCAGGCTGTGGCCTCGGCCCTGAACCGAAGGAGCTCAAGGAGATGCTGGAAAAGGCCGATGAATCCGTCGGAATCCTCCGCAACACGCGTTTTTTCAGGGGTGTGGGAGTCCGGGGATCGGATTATGCTCCATTTTATAATAAAGGGATTCCCTGCGTTTCATTCAGTTCCAACGGCCCCCATCTATTTTATCACCTGCCGGGCGACACCATTTATCGCATCAATCCCGACGTCATGGCCGATATCTCCCGCCTGGCTTTCCTCGCCGCCTACTACCTCGCCAACCTGTAAATAATTGGGGTCAGGCCTTGAAATTTTACACCAGCGCTATTCGCAGTGCGGGTAAACTTGTTATTTTTTTGATGATAGAGCTTCGCTGGTTAATAGCTGCGTGACATGACGAATCGATCCGGTTTATTAATCAGGTTCCATCTTTCGATCCCTCAAAAGAAGTCTTTTCAGAGGATGACTGAAAAGCCTTCTTTTCTTTAGAACGTGTAAAATATTGAGGCCTGACCCCGAAATTTTACAAATATTAACGGATGATGCGGGCGGTGAGGATGAGGATGAGGGAGCTGTCGTCGCCGTTGAGCTTGGAAACACCCACCACGGTTTTTTCGCCGTTTTTCATGGACAGAGTCGTGTGGAGGAGACGAACGGTGTCCTTCCCCGACGCGAACTTGTCCCACCGGAGGTCGACATCCACCTGGAACAGCTCATCCTTGCCGTCTTTGACATAGCTGGGCTGAAGGGAGAGAATGAGTTGAATGGGAATGGGATCAAAGTTTTCCTTTTTCTCCCCCATGAGTCCGCCGATACGCTGCTCGGTCCGGCTGTTGTCCTGGACACGGACGACCGAGGAACCGATATTTTCAAAGGATTTGTAGCTCAGCACCTTCTGCAGCTCCCGGATAAGGCTGTCCGCTTTGAGGTCCGGATCCGTTTTTCCCGGCTCCATGGAACCCTTGATGAGCTCGACCGAAAACTGCAGGTCCAGCGGTTTGACGTCGTAGACGGCCAGGATCTCCTTGATCTTCCGAATGGTCTCCGGCATGTCCCTGACGGTCAGCATTTTTAATTGGACGTTTGGTGCAATAGTGGCCCCGTACCCCCGGTTGAGATAGGGTTGAACAAGAGTCATGGCATCTATGGTCGAGATGTATTTGAGCTTAATAACCTCAACCGTCATCTCCCTGGCCTGAGGATCGGACGCTTTATCCGCTTTTTCGGGCGGCTGCTGGGCCGTCACACCCTGAGCGCAAAACAGCCCCAAAAGAACCATACACACACTAAAAATTGTCATTTTTTTCATAAATTGTCCTCCAGATCAAAATTTTTATTCAGAAACCAGACGATTGTGATGCCGGAATCCGGCGTCACCAGAATCATGGACACCACATCCTGCGCAGGTGTTTGTTCGTGGGCCCACAACGGTTCCCGCCGCATCTCGGCCAGTCGGGCGGGTTCCAGTCCTGTCAGTCTCGACAGTCCCGAGGGTCGAATAAATAGGAACGCAAGGACCAGAAAGGAGGCCGCCATCAAACCCCAGGCCAGCGATTTTTTGTAGGGCCAGGGCGCCAGCGGAGATGGGGAGGTCCGATCCGCCGCGCGGTCAACCGCTCTTCGCACCACCCTCCGCCAGTCGGTCTCGCTCCAATCCACCCTCTCTCCGTCCAACCACCGTTTCGCCCGGGCGAGCGACTCCTGATCGAGAACCCGCTCCTCCCGGCATTCGGCACATGTCTTCAGGTGCCGTTCGACGGCAGCCGTTTTTCCAGGGCCCAGGTCTCCCCCGACAAAAAGCGGAAGCCATTTTTGCACGTATCGGCAGTTCATCCGCTCCCTCCTTCGGCCCCCTCAAGAAGCCGATATTTCTCCATCGCCGAGCGGATTTTTTTTCGCGCCCGGCAGAGATGGGTTCGCACACTGGCCGATGAATACCCGAGAACATCGACCGTTTCCCGAATGGACAGCCCCTCGGCATCCCGCAGCAGAAAGACAAATTTTTCCCGGCGGGACAGTCCGGAAAGGCACAGTTGAATTTTTTCACGGATTTCGCGATTCAAAAACGTTTTTTCCGGATTTACAGAGCTGTAGCCGCTTGTGTTTTTTTGCTGAGTCTCGATCATGGTTTCATACCTTTTCCGCTGCCGCCACACGTCGTTGGCGCAGTTCAGAACAATACGGCACGTCCAACTCCGGAATGAATTCCCGGAGCGGAAACTCTCCAGATAGCGGAAGATCCTGATAACCGCTTCCTGGCAGACCTCCCTGGCGTCTTCCTCGTTCCCCATCGCCCGGAAGGCCAGCCTGAGCATGAACTCGCGGTGAGGCCGCAGCAGCCGCTCGAAGGCATCGTCATCGCCGCCGAGGGCCCTCTCCCTCAGGTTGTCTTCATTCATGTTCAAAAGGGTATACCGGTCTTCGGCCGTAAATGTGAACGGAAAAACCGATCTGCTCCCTCCCAACACAATCTTCTGCCTCCATATGGGTACACTTGTGGCACCGGGAGGACATTCCGCCGCGAAGAAAGATGGGATTCCCTCCTAATCCTATTGGCATAAAGATTGCACCTCTGTATAATAAATAAATAAAGAGGAGACAGACAATGAAAAAACTCATTCTACTTTTTATCCTGTGTTCGGTCTTCCTCGTCACAAGCTGCACCAGCATCGATCCCTACCTGACCGGTCCGACGGTCAAGACCGCTCCCACTGAAGACTACTACGGAGACGAGGGTTACGTGGAGAGGGACTACGACAGGGGTAATCCCAATTATTACCGCCCCTCCTATTATTCGTACTATTCCTCACCCTACTACGAACCCTATTTCTACTATATGCCGTCCTTCTGGTGGGGAATCGGATGGTGGAATCCCTTCTTCTACTCGGGATTTTATGACTACTATTACTACTACCACCCCCAGGCTTACTGGTACGGCCGCTACTGGGGATATCCGTCCTACACCACCTACCGCAACGGCCGCGCCGTCGTCACCAAAAAAGCGCTGCAAAGGCCGTCGACACGAACCGTCAACAGCGGTCGGGTGAGCTCCCGGTCCACCGGTTCGAGTGGAAGCTCCACGTCCAGAGGGACCGTTTCCCGAACCGGATCAACCCGAACAACCCGATCGAGCGGCACAGCCACCCGAAGCAGCGGCTCCAGCGGCAGTTCCGGCAGCACCAAAGTCAAAAAAAAGTGAGCCCGACAAGGGGGGGAAGATGAAAAAAAACACACGGTCTTCTGAAAACCTTTGTCCCCCACCCAGACCGTGATCATCCCGCTAGAGCATCTGCGATTCGACCGCATTGACAAACAGGCGCTCTCCATCAGGGATCTGACCTCCTCCCGTGTCGCCCGAACCGGTATGGGAGCTCAATCAGCCTCCGCCGGCAGCTCATCAAAAGGTAGTTCCTCGGGCAGCGGAGCGACAAAAAAATAGAGGCCCGGTTCAACTCGATTCAAGAAAAGGGAAAAAGACCCCCTCAAATCCCGTCGGAATCACCGGCGCCGTCCGCAATGCCCCGTGATGTCCAGGCCGTCGCACCGGTCAGATTGGATGCGATATACAGAGGGACGTCGAGGGTCCAGAGATAAAGAACCGCCAGTTCCTCAAAATCCGTCCTGAACTCCGCCCGGAGTGGTTCGACAGGTTTGAATTTATAGGAGAGAGGATTGATGTAGCGGCCGTTTTCCTTGATGCGGTAATCGAGATGCGGTCCGGACGACTCGCCCGAATTGCCCACATAACCAATGACCTGCCCCTCATTGACCTTTTCACCCTTTCTGACGGCATAACGGCTGAGGTGGAGATACATGGTTTCGTACCTGTTTTTGTGGCTGAGCGTGACCTGCCGTCCGGCCGCGCCGTTGCGGCCGACATAAGTGACGGTGCCGGCCGACGTGGCATGTACGGGTGTGCCGACGGGTGCACCGTAATCCACTCCCAGATGAGCCCGATAGACTTTTCGGACGGGGTGGAGCCGCCGGTAGCTGAAGCGGGACGTGATGCGGTAGCCGAACTTGAAGGGAGAAATACGAAACTGCCGCTTCATCGAACCTCCGTCGGGGCGGAAGTAGCCCGCCTCCTCCGTATCGGGATAAACGAAACGATAAGCGCGAAACAGCTTTCCGTTGTTCACAAATTCCGCGGCCAGAATTTTCCCGTAGCCGACCGGCTCTCCCTGGCTGTATTTTTTTTCAAAGAGAATTTTGAACACATCCCCTTTACGCAGCCCGGTGTAAAAATCGATGTCCCAGGCAAAAATCTCCGCAAGCAGCAGCGCCAGGACGGCGTCCTCTCCGGTCTTCCTGACCGCCTCGATCGGATTCTCGTCGATCCGCCCCCAGATGACCGCCGTCCGCATTTCAAAAGGGATTTTTTTTATTTCCGCCCTGTAGGAACCTTTCTCAAAATGGATTTCCAGGTAACTCTCGTCATCGATTTCATATTCCATGCGGACGATGGAATCCGCTTCATCCCTGTAGATCCGTAGATCCTGCCCGGCCTTGATGCGGGCCAGGTCATAAACCGATTGGACCTCAGCCCGCAGTTTATGAATGTCGGCGGGAGTAAATCCGTAATCGTCCAGGATGTCCGACAGCGTGCTTCCCTCCTTGATGGACAGGATCTCTTCGTTGAGGACGGGCGCCAGGACGACGGGAATTTCCGCCGCTCCGGATTCATCGGACCGCCAGGACGCCTTTTCCTTCGGCCATAGGCTGAGGAGTAGAAAGAGGGCGGCCAGCCCCAGAATCCAGGCGGACGCCGGCGGCCGGCCCCATTGACCCTTTGAATGACGAATCTTGATGTTTATCCGCATCGCTTCGATCAGGAACCGGATTCACCGTTCTGGACTTCCATCAACTTACAGGCCGTTTCAAAATCCCCGGCGGGGACCAGGATTCGAATCTGGCCCAGTCCGTCAGCCGTGAAGGCATGTACGGATTGAACGACCAGTCCGCGAAACAGGACGGAGATGCCGTTGCTCTCCAGAAAACTCCGGATCACTTCAGCTTCAATCGAGCCCTGAACCTTGGCGATCTCCTTGAATTCCAGGTCTCCTTTCCGGATCGTTTTATCGTCTTTTGTTACCGTCATCGCGGCTCCTTGTTTTTTTGTGGCGGAAGTAATCCTGCAGAATACGGTTGTGATCGAAGGCGAGCGGAAAATCGATCTCCTCCTCGGTGAAGATGCCTATATTCTGAGCATCGTCCCGGGCAATCGGCTTCCCCTCCGCCGTTCCGATAAAAACCGTGGTGATGGTGTGCTTCCGCGGATCCCGCTTCGGATCGGAATAGGTGTGAAACTGGTAGAGGAGATTGACGTTGAGTCCCGTTTCCTCTCTGGCCTCCCTCACGGCCGCATCTTCCAGCGACTCTCCGTATTCGACGAATCCGCCCGGGATGGCCCATCCCGGCGGTGGATATTTGCGTTCGATGAGAATGATCCCCCGGAGGCCGTCGGACCGTTCGATCTCGATGATGGTATCGGCCGTGGGGGCGGGATTTTTGTACTTGGGTTCCGACGGTTTGTTCATTTCAAGCATGTATTGTAATGGATTTGAACGCCGCCGACAACCCGGCTGCCCGCCGGCGCAGGCCGGCCCTCACGAAATGTCCGGGTCAAGCCCGCACCCGGGCAATCCTGAATTCCAAATTCTTATCCCGCATTCATAAAAATACGGTGACAGGTGATCAGGAAACTGCTAGAAAATAAAAAAAATATGCCCGTTTTTCCCTTGACAAGCCAAAATTTGTTCTATATATTTGATTTGGGACAAAACGGGATAAATTGGGATAAAACATGTTTTCAGGAAGCTATTCAGCACGATTCGACAGCAGCGGCCGGATCAAAATTCCGGAAAAATTCCGCTCCGATCTGGAAGAGTCTTTTGGAAAAGACATCTTCATCACTTCCCTGACCAATGAAGCCGTGCAGATTTACCCCTGGCCTGTCTGGGAGAAACTGACCTGTATAACGACACAGGGCCTGCTTCATCTCAAACCCAATCTGAGAAGGTTCAAGCTTCAAGTCAATCGCAAAGGATCCCGTAATATAATTGATTCTAAAGGAAGAATCCTCATCAGTCAAGACCTGCGGGATAAAGCGCAACTGGATGAATTGGTCGAAATTGTGGGACTGGACGACCACTTTGAAGTGTGGAACAAAGACATGCTGGACCAAATGCTGGATGAAAATCCGCTTACGGACAGCGATTTCGAAACCATAGCCAACCTGGCCGAAAAGGATGAATAATTTATGGAGGGCGCACAGCACGTTCCCGTGCTCCGGGAGGAGGTCCTGGAGCATCTCGGCGAAGAAGGAGAGGGTCTCTTCGTCGACTGCACGATCGGTCTTGGAGGTCACAGCCGGGATATTCTGACCAAATATTCAAAAGCCAGACTGATCGGGCTCGATTTGGACGAACGATCTCTCCTTCAAGCGAGAGAGAATCTGGCCGAATTCGGGGACAGGGTCAGTCTGTTTCATTCGGATTTCCGGTTTCTCCCTGATCTCAATCTGGATTTCCGCTCCATTCGCGGCATTCTGATCGACCTGGGCATTTCCTCCTTTCAACTGGATTCTCCCGGAAGGGGATTCAGCTACCAGAAGGAAGGTCCTCTCGACATGCGGATGGACCGGCGCAACAAGTACACCGCCGATCGAATCATCAACAAAGGCTCGGAACAACTGATGGCCCGCATCTTTTTTGAGTACGGAGAACTCCGCCAGGCCCGCCGGTTGGCCCGGGAGATCGTGTCCCGCCGAAAAATCAGAAAAATAGAGACGACCACCGAACTCCGCCGTCTGGTGGAGGAGATTTGCCGGTGGCACCCGCAAAAGGGCCGTATTCATCCGGCGGCCAAGGTGTTCCAGGCCCTGCGAATCGAAGTGAATCAGGAACTGAAGGATCTCGACGAATTCATTCAAAAAATCACCTCCCATCTTTCCCCGGGCGCTCGAATCGTCGCGATTTCTTTTCACAGCCTTGAAGACAGAATCGTCAAACACGCCTTCGTCAATCTAGCTTCCTCGCTCGACGGCCCTCCATCCCTCCGCATCCTCACCAAAAAACCCGTCATTCCCACTGAAAAGGAAGTGGACGCCAATTTTCGAGCCCGATCCGCCAAATTGAGAGCCGCGGAGAAGCTCCCATGATTCAAAAAAAGTTCAGCAGAAAGGAAGTGGTCCTGGGAATTTCCCTGGCCGTAATCGTTATTTTTGTCCTCTCCTTCTACATCTGGCATCAGGTCGAATCCATCCGGCTCGGATATAATGCACGAAAACAGGAGAGCGAGATTCAACAGCTGAAAAAGGACATCGAAAAGCTGGAAACCATCAAATCCAGCCTTCTTTCTCTGGAAAAAGTGGAATGGATCGCGATTCGGGACCTGCACATGCGGCCGGCCGATCAAAGCCGGATATTTTTTTTCGACTTTGAAGCCGGGATCA
>JAHIPL010000177.1 GCA_018894615.1 Acidobacteriota bacterium
ATGCCGCTGGATTTGGCGTACTCCTCAAGCTTCTCGAAATTGGGAATGATCAGAGCGGATATGAATTTCCGCCTGTCGCCGATGACGACGACATTGGCGATGTAGGGATTGGTCTTGATCATGTTTTCGATGGGCTGGGGGGCCACATTCTTTCCGCCCGCGGTGACAATGATGTCCTTTTTTCGGTCCGTTATAACGAGAAAGCCGTCGTCGTCAAAGTGTCCGATATCTCCCGTTTTGAACCAGCCGTTTTCCATGACCTCGGCCGTCTCCGCTTCCTTTTTGTAATAGCTCTTCATGATGTGAGGGCCTCGGGACCAGATCTCGCCGTCCTCGGCGATTTTAACCTCGACACCGGGGATGGGTTTTCCGACCGTCCCGAATCTGATGTTTTCGAACGTGTTGACAGAGATTACGGGTGATGTCTCGGTCAGACCGTATCCTTCGAGGATGACCAAGCCCATGGAGTAGAAAAATTCGGCGATATCCTTTGACAGCGCGGCTCCGCCGGACACGAAAAAGCGGACCTGACCCCCTGTTTTTGCGATGATCTTTGAATACACAAGCTTGTGAGCCAGGCCGCGGCGGATTTCAAGACCCCGGGGGACCGGTTTCTTTTCCAGTTTATAGGACCCGTATTCCCTTCCGACCTTGACCGCCCAGAAGAAAATTTTCCGTTTGATGGGCGAACTGGCCAGGACATTGTCAATGACCTTGGCATAGATCTTTTCAAAAACACGAGGCACGCTGACCATGATTTGCGGGCGGACTTCAAGCAGGTTCTCTCCCAGCGTTTCCAGGGACTCCGCATAGGCAATGGTACAGCCCTTGTAGATATAGGTGAAGGTGACCAGCCGCTCCAGGATGTGGGACAGGGGCAGAAAGGACAGCACCGTGTCCTTGTCCGAAAACTTGACGATTTCGGAAATCGTTTTCAGGTTGCTGACGAAATTGCTGTGTTTCAGAAGAACACCCTTTGGTAAACCCGTCGTTCCCGACGTGTAGATAATGGAGGCCACATCATCGGGTTTGACGGACAGGACGGCCTTTTCGAAAGCCTGCGGATCCTTGTCGTCCGCCGCCTTCCCCTTGGCGATCAGTTCCTTCAGCGTCAGATCGCCGGCAGGGGCGACTTCCTGAAAGGTGATGAAATGTTCCACCTTTGTGAGATCCTTGCGGATGGTTTCGACCTTTTCCCAGAGATCTGCGTCGGCGCAGACGACAATCTTGGCGTCGGAATCATCGATGATGTATTTGATCTGTTCTGGAACGAGTGAGGTGTAGATGGGAACCGTGATTCCGCCCTGACAGAGCGTCGCCTGATCCGTCATGACCCAGTTCGGTGTGTTTTCGGAAAGAAGGACCAGCTTGTCTCCTTTGGCCAGCCCGATCTCTCTGAGGCCGAGGGACATGTATCTGACCTGATCGGCAAACTCCTGAGTGGAGATGGGAACATATGCCCCGTCTTTTTTATGGAGCATGAAATCCGGTTTGGGATAGTTTTTAACGGTATTCAAAAACACTTGTCCGATTGTCTCAATCATAGAAGCCTCCTTCATTAAAGTGGACTCATTGTATTGAACGGAAAGAACAAATGTCAAGTGCTGCGGTCTTGAATTCAGCTTTCCGCCACTTTAGCGAAAGAGCAGATGCGGTCGTCCTCACCCAGGTTGATGATCCGGACTCCCTGAGTCGCCCGGCCCAGCGGCCGCAGGCTGTCGGATTTGATACGGATGACCTTTCCTTTCTGGGTCATGAAAAGAAGCTCGTCATCGGTAATGCCGACCATGCCGATGGCGAGGCCGATTCTGTCGCTGACCTTGACGTTGACGACCCCTTTTCCTCCACGCCGGTGACTGGGATAGAGCGAGACGTCCGTCTTTTTCCCGTAGCCTCTCTCGGTGGCCGTAAAGGCGAATTTTTCACTCTCACTGATAACAATCACGCCGATGATCAGGTCATCCTTGTTCAGGTTGATGGATTTGACGCCGGCGGCGGTTCGTCCCATAGGCCGGATCTCGCTCTCCGGAAATTTGATGGCCTTTCCCTGCCGCGTGCCGATCATTATGTGGGTCGTTCCGTCCGTGATTTTGGCGGCAATCAGATTGGAGGTTTCGTCCACGTTCATGGCGATGATACCGCCCTTTCGGATATTCTTAAAATCGCTCAGTTTGGATTTTTTGATCAAACCGTCCGACCGAAGCATGAGGAGGTATCTGTCCTTGGAAAATTCCTTGACGGCCACCACATCAGCCGCGCTGTCGTTGGGCTCAAATTCGATCAGATTGTTGATGGATTTGCCTTTGCCGGAGACGCCGACATCCGGGACCTCAAGAGCCCTCAGCCAGTAAAGACGGCCCTTTTGGGAGAGGACGAGGAGGTAACTGTGTGTCGAGCTGATAAAAAGGTGCTGAACGATATCCTCGGCTTTCATCATGATGCCTCTCCGGCCTTTCCCTCCCCGAACCTGGAAGGTGTAATTACTGAGGGAGGTGCGTTTGACATAGCCGGACTGGGTGTAGGTGATGACCACATCCTCTTCCTTGATCAGGTCTTCAGGATTGATTTCCTGGATGTCCTCCTGCATGATTTCGGTGCGGCGCTCATCCTGGTATTCCGATTTGATACCATTCAGTTCATCGATAATGATGTCCAGGATCATCTTTTCGCTTCCCAGGATCTTTTTAAGATATGCGATCAGATCGATCAGTTCCTTGTACTCTTTCTGTATCTTTTCCCGTTCCAATCCGGTCAGTTTCTGCAGCTGCATCTCCAGGATGGCCTGAGCCTGAATTTTGGACAGATGGAACTGTGTGATGAGCCCTTTTCGCGCCTGCTCCACGGATCGGGAATTGCGGATGAGAGTGATGATCTCATCCAGATGATCGAGAGCGATGATCAATCCTTCCAGGATGTGGGCCCGCGCTTCCGCTTTTTTGAGCTCAAAACGTGTCCGGCGGCGGATCACATCCTGCCGGTGGGACACAAAATAGCGCATTATCTCGATCAGGCTCAAATATTTGGGCTGCTTCTCGACAATCGCCAGCAGGATGATTCCGAAGGAAGTCTGAAGCTGAGTGTGCTTATAGAGGTTGTTGAGAATGACCTCGGGAAGCTCTCCCCTTTTGATTTCAATGACGATCCGCATGCCTTCCCGGTCGGACTCGTCTCGAATATCGGCAACACCGCTTATTTTTTTTGCGTTAACGAGCTCGGCGATGCTTTCCAGGAGTCTGGACTTGTTGACCTGGTAAGGGATTTCTGTGATGACGACACGGTCCCTTTCGATTTTCCGGCCGCGCTCGATTTTGGCTCTGGCCCGAAGTTTGATGGTCCCGCGCCCGCTGGTGTAGGCACTGCGGATTCCGTCCAGTCCGAAGATGTATCCGCCGGTCGGGAAATCGGGACCGGGGATAAAGGTCATCAACTCATCCACGGTGGCCTTGGGATTGTGAATGAGGTGAATGACACCGTCGATCACCTCTCGCAGATTATGGGGAGGGATGTTGGTGGCCATTCCCACAGCGATTCCCGAACTGCCGTTGATGAGAAGGTTGGGGAACTTGGCCGGCAGCACTTCGGGCATCTGAAGGCTTTCATCGTAGTTGGGAACAAAATTGACAGTGTCCTTGTCCAGATCGGCCAGAAGCTCCTGGGTCAGCTTTTTCATTCGAACTTCGGTGTAACGCATGGCCGCCGGCGGATCTCCGTCGACGGAACCGAAGTTCCCCTGGCCGTCCACAAGAAGGTAGCGCATGCTGAAGTCCTGGGCCATGCGCACGATCGTATCGTACGCGGCCGTATCGCCGTGCGGGTGGTATTTTCCAATGACGTCGCCGACAATACGGGCCGATTTCTTGTAGGGCTTGTTCCAGGTGTTGCCCATGTCATGCATGGCAAAGAGCGCCCTTCGGTGCACGGGCTTGAGTCCGTCCTTGATATCGGGAATGGCCCGGCCCAGGATGACGCTCATGGCGTAATCGAGATAGGACCGCTTCATTTCCTCTTCAAGACTGACTTCTTTCAATCGATCGGTCATTTTTATTCCTTTACAATCCGCCTCATCGTCTTTAAAAATCAGACATCCAGATTCTGGGCTTCCAGCGCGTTGGTCTGAATGAAATTTTTCCTGGGTTCGACCTCATCGCCCATCAGAATGGTAAAAATCTTGTCCGCTTCCACGGCGTCCTGAATGGACACCCGCAGCATGAACCGCTTTTCGGGATCCATGGTCGTTTCCCAGAGCTGATTGGGCGTCATCTCTCCCAGACCTTTATACCGCTGGATGACGAGGCCCTTTTTGCCGTGTTTATACAGATAATCCAGCAGCCTGGCTTCGTTTTCAATGGTGATGCTTTCGGAAGAGTTGTTCACTTTGAAGGGAGGGGTGAACGATTGGAGTTCCTTGTGCAGGCCGACAAGATTTCTGTACTCGACCGAACCGATGAGGATTTTGTCCACTTTTACGGTCAGGCTCATTCCGTTGACCTGAAAATCGACGACCAGTTCGTAAATCCCGTGCTCCTCATCTTTTCGAAGGACGGAAAAAATGCCTTTGTTGTTCAACTGGGTTTGCACTTTTTCCATCAGCGCCTTTTTCTTCAGCGAATCGCGGCTGTCGACGTTCTGTTCCAGCAGAAGATTGATGAGAAAAAACGGGTAGTTCCGGCGGTCGAGGATCTGGAGATAATTGCGGCGGGCGACGATTTTCTGAAAAACGCGGCGGAATTTCTCTCCCTTGATCTCTTCCTTCGACCCTTTGGCTTTGATGGTGAAATCCTCGGACATTTTCCTGATCATGTACCTATCGAATGACCGCTCGTCCAACAGATACTCGAAGGATTTTCCCTTTGAAATTTTAAACAGCGGCGGCTGAGCGATCAAGAGATGGCCTTTTTCGATCAACTGCGGCATCTGACGGTAAAAAAATGTCATAAGAAGGGTCCGAATGTGGGAACCGTCGACATCCGCGTCCGTCATAATAATGACCTTGTGGTAGCGCAGTTTTTCCAGGTTGAAATCCGCCTGTTCCACTCCCGTGCCGAGGGCGGATATGATGACGCCGATTTCCTCGTTTTTGATCACCTTGTCGAAACGGGCTTTTTCGACGTTCAGGATTTTGCCCTTCAAGGGAAGGATCGCCTGATTGCGGCGGTCGCGCGCCTGTTTGGCGGACCCGCCGGCGGAATCCCCCTCGACGAGGAAAATTTCACTTTGGGCTGGATCCCGCTCCTGGCAGTCCGCCAGTTTCCCGGGCAGCGTGGTCGATTCCAGCACCCCTTTGCGCCGGGCCAACTCCCGCGCTTTTCGGGCGGCGGTGCGGGCCCGGGAAGCGTCAAGCACCTTGGAGACGATTCTTTTTGCGAAGCCTGGATTCTCATCGAAGTGGATGGAAAGCTGCTCGTTAACGATGGATTCAACAATACCCTTGACCTCGCTGTTCCCCAGCTTGGTCTTGGTCTGGCCCTCGAACTGGGGATTGGGGATCTTGATGCTGATGACGGCACAGAGTCCTTCCCTGGTATCGTCTCCGGAGAGGTTCTCAGTGACTCCCTTCAGCATGTTGTTGGAATGGGCGTAATAATTGATGGAACGGGTCAGAGCGGCTTTAAATCCGATAAGATGAGTTCCTCCCTCGGTGGTGTTGATGTTGTTGACGAAAGAGAAGATGTTTTCACTGTAGCCCGAGTTGTACTGAAGCCCGATTTCAACAATGACGTCATCCTTCTGGGTTTCGAAATAGATGGGTTTGGGATGGGTGACGGTTTTATTCTGATTTAAGTACTCTACAAATTCGAGAATACCACCCTTGTAGTGGAACTCGTTCGACTTCTCCGTCCGCTCATCGGTGATGGTGATCTGCAGCCCCTTGTTCAGAAAGGACATCTCACGCAGCCGCTGGCTGAGAATTTCAAAGTTGAAATCCGTCGACTCAAACACTTCCGAATCCGGCTTGAAGGTGATTTTGGTCCCGGTTTTTTTTGTTTTTCCTTCCTGCGTTAGTTTAGATGACGGAACACCCCGGATATAGGACTGTGTAAAAACGCCGCCGTCCCGCTTGATCTCCAATTCCAGCAGTTCGGACAGGGCATTGACAACGGAAACGCCCACACCGTGAAGTCCGCCTGAAACCTGGTAAGTTTTCTGATCGAATTTTCCTCCGGCATGGAGGGTGGTCATGACCAGTTCGGCGGCGGGCCTTTTTTCCTTCTTGTGGAGATCGACGGGAATCCCCCGACCGTTGTCGATGACAGTGACGCTGTTGTCGCTGTGGATGATCACATCGATCCTTGTGCAGTATCCCCCCAGCGCTTCGTCGACGCTGTTGTCCACCACCTCGTAGACAAGATGGTGAAGCCCCTCGATTCCTGTGGAGCCGATGTACATGGCCGGCCGTTTTCGGACGGCTTCCAGGCCTTTAAGGACTTTAATGCTTTCGGACGTGTAATTTTTGTCTGTCATTGTGCTATGATTTTAACCGTTGATGGGAGGGAAAAAAGGGCTGTGAAAAACCGATTTTTCAGGGGTTGAGAATGCATAATTTATTGTACCTTAAACAGGGGACATAGTAAAGAATATTCCAGAAAAAAAGCCATTCTTTTCGGCGCTTTCTCCCTCTGATAAAATGACGCCGACCAGCCTCCTTTTCTCTCATTCGGGAGAAGTTGAAAGATTCGATCAAGGGATTCCAGAACGGGTGTGGATAAGCCCATTTTGACCCCCACCAAAATAGAACTTTCCAAATGGCCCGTTTCCGGCTATAATGGCTGAACCGGTCGGGGCGTAGCGCAGCCCGGTTAGCGCGCTGCGTTCGGGACGCAGAGGTCGTGGGTTCAAATCCCACCGCCCCGACCAGATCGGACTTTGGGATTTTTGGAGAAAAGAAAAACGATTTTTTGACTTCTTTTCTGCTGAAAATTCTTTATTGTATGTGCTTTTATAATAAGGAATTAAATCAAATGGCTTTTCAAAATCAAAAAAGACTTTTTTGTCCAGCAGACGACGGTTCGGGGTGGCGAAACCAAAATTATTTGTTTTCCAATTTTTTCCACTTTCGCCGAAGGTATAAGACGAAGCAAGTCTTTAAATCCCACGCTTTACATCCCGACGAAGTCGGGAGGCCAAAGGCGACTAACAATTAGAGCTTGTCCGAAAGTAACGTGATTTAAATCCAAGCATACGTTGCCTCGATAGTATTGAGCATGAGTCGATTATGAATTCCGATATACTGTTCCCACAAGTTGTCCCACAGCTTTGGTTGATAGATTTTGCGAAAAGCAAGCATAAGCCAGTTTCGGTTGACGATCCGGCTAAATATGCTCTCTATCGCATTGGTCGTAAGAGGTATCCACCCCTTTCCTTCCAGCCAATACTCAAAGACCGTATAGATATTTTTCGAAAAGTTTTCGATATATACTCTGGCTTTGGGATAGTATTCCGGG
>JAHIPL010000178.1 GCA_018894615.1 Acidobacteriota bacterium
CCTCACCGTCACCGTTATTTACACTCTGACGGCTACCGACGAACTCAGAATCGACTACGAAGCGGAAACGGACAAGGCCACACCCGTCAATCTCACCCATCACAGCTACTTCAACCTGGCCGGTCAGGGGCGTGGAGACATCCTGCGCCACGAACTTAAAATTTATGCCGATTATTTCACTCCCGTCGATGAAGGCCTCATCCCGACAGGAGAGATCAAGGCCGTCGCCGGCACGCCCTGGGATTTTAATATCCCCCACGACATCGGAAAGGAAATCACCAAAGTGGCAGGCGGCTATGATCACAATTTCGTGCTGAACAAGGAAGAGGGGGACGAGCTCTCCCCGGCGGCTGAAGTGTATGAACCGACAACGGGCCGGGTCATGGAAATTCTAACCACTGAACCGGGCATTCAATTCTATTCCGGCAATTTTCTGAATGGAGCCATCATCGGTAAGAGCGGAAAAGTTTACTTCCAGCACTTCGGATTCTGTCTCGAAACCCAGCACTTCCCCGATTCCCCGAACAAGCCCGAGTTCCCATCGACCATCCTTCGCCCGGGTGAAACATACAAAACCCAAACCATCCATAAATTTTCGACGAGAAAATAGAGACAGAGCGAAACCGGAAAGGCTGCCGGCAGGATTCGGCCATATCGCGCCTCAAGCCTTTCGAGACGAGTTCTTTGCCACAATCAGGGCTTTTCTTCGGCAATTTTAACCAATTTGGGCTCTTCTGTATTCCGCTGTGTGTTTCAGTACGTCACTGCTCTGCAATCTGAAACAGCAGCATGAACACCTTTTGAGGAGAGGTATGATTCCGCCGGGCCAATTCCGAAAGGGACTCATTTTCGTCTTTCAAACTAAGTCCGTTTTCCTGCAAGTTTTTCATCAATTGTTCGAGAGGCATCTGAAGAAAATTCGCCGCCTCAAAAAGAGTTCGCCTGTCAAAATCCTGTTCCGGCGGTTTCATGGATACCAGGTGGCTTCCCTTCTTGATGCTGCTTCTCAGATCCATCACATCCCAGAATGGACGGATCTGAAAAACGGATAAAAAAAGGACCATTCCGACCAGGGCGGCCGACATGACCAGTTCCTTCTTTTTTCGCATGTTTCGGGACAGGCGATCATACAGGTACCTCAGCAGAGTATTCCCGTTAAGAACAATATGGAAAACGGCGATCGACAGGAAAAGGACACAGAAAAAGGTATGAATGCCCTCCCATCCGGTTTTGTCGATTCCGATCAGTTTCCACGCTGTCCAGTTGGCAATGCTCCCCTCGGGTCTTAAATAGAGAGCCAGGCCGGAAGCAGCGAGAAAAAAAAACGATAGAAACAGGGTAAAAGAGGTGAATGAACGCCACTGGAAGCGGCTGTTGTTTTTCTCAGGCATCGGCACCACTTAAATTAACGTTTTACTCCGGTCTTTTTCAGATCCTGCATCCGGAATTCTTGTCTATTCTAAGATAAACCGATGTTTTCTTCAAGAGATATCCAAAAAATTGGACAGGCCCTCGGAAGAGAAGCGAAACGCAAATTCTTTAACAAATCATTGGATTCGATCGTAAGCGACGTAGTATATATTTGGAGAGGAACAAATAATGCGCCGAATCTTTGCTTTAATTCTCGTCATGGCAAAAGCGACCGGTGGATTGACGGAAAGTACGCAGAATCCGGCCTTCGCCCTGCGGCAGGCGTCCGAGGCCTCACGGAACTATTACCTGCTTTACTACCGGCCTCAAATCTACCGGGTGGACGGAAAATTCAGAAGGATCGAAGTCAAGGTCAAAGGCGGCCGCTACAGAATCACTCACCGGGCCGGATACATAACCGACTGAAATTATTTAAACCGTTTTTTACAGTCGAGGCAGATGTATTCCTTTTTCTCTTTTCTCTTCCCCTCGCCTTTTCCTCTCAGAAATCGGGTGACGATGGCCACAACCACTAGAATGAGGATGACGGGATGAAGCTGCAGGAGGAGAAAGAGCGCGAGGAGAAGAACCAGAATGGCAAAGACGACCACCAACACCATCCAGAAGGGATAGTCCGCCGCGAACCGCGATTCAGCGGCGGAGGTGTTGTCGGAGCTGCAGTGGGGGCATTTCACGGGAACCTCGACCCTTCCTGAGACTTGATTTCAAGCCGCACGGCAGCGTCTTCCCGGACCAGCCAGACCGCCATTTCCGTAAGGCCGCGGTGGGCCCAGGCATAGTAGGGGATAGCGGAAAACATGACCTTTTCACGCCCGGCGAAGGCCAGGGCATGGATGGTATGAATCCCGCCCAGCAAATCCTTCCGGACCTCAACGGCCGGAACGGAATCGTCGGGGAAGAGGAGATTGTGAACCAGGCCCTGCTCCACATCCAATCCCTCGACCGCATAAACGAGAGGCCCCCGCTCGAGAGCCGTCCGTCCTCTGTCGGCTTCGACAGCCTCGTGGGCGACAACCCGGCGGACCGGCATGGGAATGTCCAACTGCACGATGTCCCCCGATGTCCAGGTGCGCTCCAGACGGACGTATCCGTTCCGCATCACCGGGTCGGCGGGCTGTCCGTTGATGAAAACACGGATTTCACTTATTCTGCCGCTCATGTAACGGTAAAGGTCTCCGGGTACCGGTTTCTCCTGGGCCCATCCCGGAATGCGGAGAAAGAGGGCGAATTTTCGTTCCTTCCGGCCGGGATCGACCGTGATCGTTACGTCCCCGTTCCAGGGGTATTCCGTCTCCTGGGCGAGGGAAAGGGTAAAATGGTCCAGTTCAATCCGGGCCCGGCTTCCTATAAACAGATTGACGAACACCCCGTTCCCCTTTTTGGCATAAACATAGCCGGGGAGGGAGGGGATGAAGCGGACGATGTTGGACGGGCAGCAGGCGCAGTCGAACCACGGCGACCGCTCGGCCCCGGTGAGGGATTCCAGCCGGTTGGGGTAAAAAAAGCGGTCCCCCTCCATCCCCACGCCGGAAAGGAAAGCGTTGTAGATCACCCGCTCGACCACGTCCATGTAGCGGGAATCCCCGTGCAGGAGGAACATGCGGTGGTTCCACATGGCGTTGGCGATGGAGGCGCACGTTTCGCTGTATGCGGTCCTGTTGGGAAGCTCGTATGGAACGCTGAATCCTTCATTACCTCCCGTGGCACCGATCCCGCCCGTAATGTACATCTTCCGTCCGACGACATCCTCCCAGATGCGGCCGATTGCATCGATGTATTTTCCGCTTCCCGTCAGGGCGGCGATGTCCGCCATTCCGGAATACATGTAGGCCGCCCGAACGGCATGGCCGACCGCCTCATCCTGCTCCACAACCGGAATGTGGTCCTGGCTGTACTCTCCGTACAGTTCATGCCCGTCGGATCGCCCCCTCTCATCGAGAAAAAATCTGGCCAGATCGAGATACTTCCGGTCACCCGTCAGCCTGTACAGTTTGCCCAGCCCAATCTCGATTTCCTGGTGTCCCGGGGGATTCCGCCGTCCCTCCGGATTGAAAAGACCGGCGATGAAATCGGCATTTTTGACGGCCACCTCCAGAAGCTTTTTTTTACCGGTCGCCTGAAAATAGGCCACGGCGGCTTCATAGAGATGCCCGGCACAGTACAGCTCATGGCCGTGTTCGATGTGTGACCAGCGCTCTTTTCCTCCGGGTGGCAATTTGTCGTCGGTCTGAAGGGTTCTGGCTGTGTATAGATAGCCGTCCTCCTCCTGGGCGGCGGCGATTTGATCGATCACCCTGTCCACATACTTCTCCAGGTCCGGATCGGGA
>JAHIPL010000179.1 GCA_018894615.1 Acidobacteriota bacterium
AAAGGTGCAATTATTGACATCAATTATACTATCATATCCCCTGATTGCGTATTGCAAATAATCAAATACAACATGCTTGAAGGATGCTTTTCCATTTTCAATACATAGTTGACTTGTATCCTCACCAGTATTCATATATTTAAACGGTTCAAGGTTGTTGGCATTATAATAGTCAGGGATATCAGAGGTAAAATGAACAGGATTGCCTCTCCCGCCTAATACTTGGAGCGTTCCTCTGATCGTTAAGATATTAGGGTGTTCAATGATCACTTGAACTCCAGGCAAAATTATTAGACGACAATCAGGAGGCAATTCTACATTAAGCCTTATTATGTAGGGATTCCCTTTTGGGTGCCAAATGATAGGTTTCCCCTTTTGGCATTCGAAATAATCCACATATGTTTGAGCCTGGACATTTTGGAAACTTACAGCAAAAAACAAAATTCCTGAAATAAAGATTAAAATCCTTTTTGTGAGTTGATTCATATTTCCCCCTTTTTTTGTGATAATCCGTTTATCATTTTCTATTCATTTCAATATTGCTGTCAAGCATATAAAGAATATTCTCAAAAAATGTCGCTTATTGTCTGAAAATGTCATTTAATGTCGTTTTATTGCTTTTAAATCATATTGCGAATTCCCTAGAGGGTCATCTCCATGCCTTTGACCGAATTGGGGGAATAGGCAGTCTATAATCGTTGACAAAGCGACCGCCTTTAGTCGATCACAATGCAGACCAATCCAATTGGATGATCATCGAGTCTTTCTAGACTCCTCCCCGTGTAACGCCGGTGTAACAGATTTTGCTTAAACTCGCCTAATTCCGGCTGAAGGTGCTTAAAGGAAACGACTTTTTTTTCTTGGGAAAAACGTAATTCGCCTATTCCGAATATGTAATCTTTCTGCGGCACAGCTCAACCCGACGGTTACCCGTGGCTGCGCATCGGTCAATACGAACTCCCAATAAAATCGGCGTGGTTGAATTCGAAGCAAATTTATATTCCGCTTTGCCGTTTTTAATCGGCACTTTCTTTTCAGTAATCTTTGAAACAAGGTAGTCTTCCGGCGCGACATCAAACACGATTGTAACCCCCTCGAAATCGGATGGCGATGATTCAGGCACCCATTCTGCGATTTCATCGGTGGTTACCGTTATTGTGCAGTATTCACCCGGCTTGCAGGCTATTTCCTCCATGCAGTTGGCATAGATATTGTCTGATTTATCGCCGTAGAAGTAACCGACTTCAAACGCGCAGGTGGCGGCAGCCTGGATTGGTTTCATTATTTTGTGTATGTCCGGGGGAGGGATTTGCGGTTTGAGTTTTTCAGGAAGATTTTTCGTGTCGCCCGTTTGTTTCCATTGGTCGACTTCTTTTATTAATTGCTCAATCGCCGAATCGCCGGATTTACTGTGAATGAATTCTTTTATCTCGGCATTCAAAGGGAATGTATCTATCATCCTGTGCATGGGATCAGCGAATCCCGCGAGATTAATGTCATCAAACGCGGTTCCCTTGCTTGACCGGACACAATCAAGTCCATAGAGGATGGCATCGACAGGATCCTTTCCCGGTGACCAGATATCCCAGCCGGCTATCGGGTAAAATCCCGCCTTAACCCACGATTCAGTTTCCAGGGACACGCTGAACGGAATGGGAATGGATATCAATGCGTAAGCAATGCTGAAACCGGCGCCATACTGAATAACAGTTTGGATTGGCCCTTCTTTTCCAAGTTTATAGAATGTTGTTGCCGATGATATCCCGATTGACAGATTTGATGCGGGCCCGGTCGGGAGCGCTTTTGTGCTGAAATGGTCTGTTGAGAATGTCATTCCGGAAAGGTCGCCGAAATATTTTGTCGTTATGCGGTCGCCATCCGGGGAGTAGGCGATTCCGTAGAAGAAGTCCATTCCGGCGTTGACATCCACTCCCGAATAAACACTCTTGGCTCCCTGCAGTGAAACGTACATGCCCTCGGGGGCAAAGTGAACAATCCACGCGTACGATTCACCTTCAGGGACATAAGTCTCCGAAAACGCGTAATCATAGCCGACCCAGAACGACCATCCATTGAACGTGCCGATATCAGGATACATCTTGCCGGGAACTATTTTCCGATTCAACGGGCTGTCATCCTGAGTTTCACCCGCGATTACGGGGATGGTTGAAATGGTCATCGCGCAGAGGACGATTAGAAGGATCATAAGGTTTCGGTATGTTTTGTTAAGTTTCATGAAGCCTCTTTGATTATGGACATGAAGCGAAGATAATCAGCAGTGATCCGAAAGAATAAACTTCTCCATCCGTATAACGCCGGTGTAACAGATTTTGCATAAACTCGCCTCATTTTGGCGGAGCGATATCGGCCGGCCCCAGCCGTAACTTCACGAGACCGTTCTTCACGGCGGCCGGCAGATCCGACTTGAGCAAGGCGACGTCATCCGAGGAAAGGTCTTCGTTCAGGACCTCCACGCCGACCGAACGGTTGCGGCCGGAATTTTTGGCGATCAGCAGGCCCTTGTCGGCGATCTGGACCGTTTCCTCCCAAGTCAAAAGGCGGGTTTTGAGGACGATAAAGGGGAACACGCAATAGCCGATGGAAATCGTTTTGAAAATGGAGTTTTCGGCGATCAGGAACGGAGTGTCCGCTACGGCTCGGCGCAATCGCTCGGCCAGCAATCCGGCGGCTTCCAGGTCGTTTTCCTTGGACATCACCAGGAATTCCTCGCCGCCCCATCGGGCCAGCGTATCACTGGCCCTGACCGTGCGGTTGAAACGTTCGCTGATTCCCTTGAGCAACTGGTCTCCGACGTCATGTCCCAGAGTATCGTTGACGCGCTTGAAAAAATCGATGTCGATCATCAGGAAGCCGAGGGAGTTGGAGGATCGTTCCGACGGTTTCCGGACGGTTTGGCGGACGGCCAACGCCGCGTCTTTCCGCACCCGGTCCTGGAAATAACGGCGATTGTAGAGCCCGGTCAAGGCGTCGGTGATTGTCAGCTTCTCCATTTCGCGATGGGCATCCTGCAATTCCTTGGTCCGGAGCCGGACCAAGGCTTCGAGTTCGTTCCTCTTGTTGATGATCGCCCGCGTCCGCATCCGGATGATGGACAGCACCAGAAGGGCGGCCGCTAAAATCAGGAGGATTTTGAACCACCACATCCTCCAAACCGGAGGAATCACCGTGATCGATAAAACGGCCCCCTGTTCATTCCACCGCCCGTCGTTGTTCGAGGCTTTGACGACGAGCCGATATTTCCGCGGAGGGAGATTCGTGTAGGAGATGAAACGCCGCGTTCCCACCGGATTCCAGTCCTTGTCGAATCCTTCCAATTGATAGGCGTACTGGTTTTTCTCCGGGGCCAGGAAACTCAGGGCGGCGAATTCAAAAGAGACGACTCGATCCTTGGCGGTCAGAGTAATTTGCTCGGTGACGTTGACGGCTTTGTCGAGGATTTTTCGCCCGTTGATGATGTCCCCGATCCCCACATCTTTATTCATGATCTGGATCCTGGTGAACGCTACTGGCGGGATGAAAGGATTGTCGGCGATGTTTTGAGGATGGAAGGCGTTGAAACCGGTGATGCCCCCGAAGTACATCCAGCCACTGGGGCCTCGATAGTAGGCGCCGCCGTTGAATTCCATGTTTTGCAATCCGTCGCTGACGTCGTAGTTTTTGCAGGTCAATAGCTTCGGATTGAATTTTGAAATGCCCTGATTGGAACTCATCCAGAGGTTCCCGTCGTCATCCTCGAGAATTCCGTATACGGTATTGTTGGGGAGCCCGTCGTTCCGGGTGTAGCTATGAAACGTCTCTTGCCGCGGATCGAAACGGGTGAGGCCTCCTCCGGCGGTCCCGATCCAGAAAATTCCCTGCTGGTCGATATGGATGCAGAGAATATAATTGTTGTTGAGGCTGTTCGGATTTTCTTCCTGAGCTCTGAAGTTGCGGAACATTCCCGTTTGGGGATCAAATCGGCCCAAGCCGGCGCCGAACGTCCCGATCCACAGGATCCCGGATTGAGGATCTTCGGTCAATGTCAAGACTCGATTGAGGGCGAGGCTGTTTGGGTTAGATGGATCCGCCAGATACCGGGTGAATCGGCCGGTCGAGGGGTCGAAATAATTGACTCCGCCTCCATCCAGACCGATCCAGAGACCCCCGTCGCGGCTGGGACGGAGGGTCCGGATGTTGTCGTGACTCGGGCTGTTGGGGTCGTCGGGCCGATGTGGAAAACGGGTGAAGGTCCGGTCGGCCGGGTTGAAGCGATTCAACCCGCCGCCGTAGGTTCCCATCCAGATGGTTCCTTGATGGTCCTTGATGATGGAATAAACCTGATTGGCGCCGAGGCTGTCCGGGTCGCCCGGATCGTGGGCGAGAACGATCGTCGTTCCCTGTTTCCGGTCGATGATGTTGACCCCACCCGATTCGGCGCCAATAAACAAACGGTCGGGTCCGTCCTCCAGGAAGGCGCGGATGTGGTTGTTTATGATGCTGTTGGGATCCTGGGGATTCGTTTGGATATGCAAAAACCGAATGGAGCTTTTTTGGAAATAGCTCAATCCGCCCCCGTACGTTCCGATCCAGATCAGTCCCGATTGATCCTGAAAGATCGAAAGGATCCGGTCGGCGCTGAGGCTGTTCGAATCGGAAGGATCATATATCGAATGAGTGAAATCGTCCGTTTTCCTGCGGTAGAGGTTGAGCCCGCCTTCGTTGGTGCCGATCCAGAGATCGCCGTCGCCATCTTCATAAATGCAATTGACCCAATCGTCGCTCAGGCTGAACGCGTTTTTTGGGTCGTGGGCATAGTGGGTGAACATCCCGTGCCCGGGATCCAACCGGTCCAAACCGTTCTGTGTGCCGATCCAGATTTCGCCGTTTCGGTCCTGGGCCAGATGCAGGACGTTGTTGCCGATGAGGCTGTTAAGTCGGGAGGGATCATGAGCAAAGGTGGTCCATTCTCGGCTTTTGACGTCTCGATACCGGAGACCGCCGCCGTAGGTGCCGACCCAGATAGAGCCGTTCCGATCCTGAATGATCGTCCGGATGTCGTTGGCGGCCGCGGTCTCCCGGTCCGTTCCTTCAAACAAGATCCGGGTCAGCCGGGTTCGGTCCGCATTCAGGGTGTGCAGACCTCGATCCGTTCCGATCCAGAGAACGCCATCCAGGTCCTCCATAAGGGAATAAATCCGGTTGGAAATCAGGGCTTCCGGATTGTCGAGTTGGGCCATGAAATGCTTGAACCGTTCTGTTTCCCGGTCGAAGGAGTTCAAACCGTTATCGGTGCCGAACCAGATTTTCCCCTGCCGATCCTCTCGGATGCAATAGATCCAATTATTGCTGATGGAATTCGGATTTCCCCTCTCGGGACGGAAAATCCTCATGGTATAGCCGTCATAACGGTTGGCCCCTTCTTCGGTGCCGAACCACATGAATCCCTGCTGATCCTGAGCGATCGTGAAGAGCGAGTTCTGGGAGAGTCCTTGGGCGATCGATACGTTCCGGAACCGGATATTCCCTTGGGGGAAGGCGGTTGATGAGATCATCAGGCAAAGGATCCAAATGAATCCGGCTGATTTGAGCCGGCGGGTATTGATTTTCATTGAAAACCTTTCATGGGCCAGGAAACTCCTTTTTCTCGGCGCGGGCGAATCCAGGCCCTAAATTCCGGAACGGATATATCCCAATCTAAAAGGATGATATCGCCGATCACTATCCATAGTCAATAACTTGAACTCATAAAACGCTAAGGATCGGGATGAGTTGCTGAATCGTGAAATATTTGATACGTTATTGGAAGTCAGAGTGCTTTTGAAACGATGGCGTTGGGAATACAGTTGGATTCGGCCTCACAGTTTTCTGGGATATAGACCACTGGCACCAGAGGCCATTCTGACCGGAAAACTCTCCCTAATAGACTTCTCCATCCGTGTAACGCCGGTGTAACAGATTTTGCTTAAGCTTGCCTCAATACAACTGGTGTCAACTTTTCTTCGTCCTCCTTTTAGAGTACAATCTCTCCATGCCATCCGATACACAAGTCATTTTTTCCATGAGCCGGGTCGGCCGTGTCTTTCCCCCGAAGCGGCAGGTCCTCAAGGACATCTCCCTAGGATTCTATTACGGGGCCAAGATCGGCGTCCTCGGCCTGAACGGATCGGGGAAATCCACCCTCCTCCGGATCATCGCCGGTGTCGACAAGGATTTTGACGGCGAGCTGTCTATGAGCAAGGGCTACACAGTCGGCCTCCTCGAGCAGGAACCTCATCTCGACCCGGACAAGACCGTTATCGAGATCGTCCGCGAGGGCGTCCAGCCCGTCGTGGACCTCCTGGCCCGCTACGATGCCGTAAACGACAAGTTCAGCCAACCCGACGCCGATATGGACGTCCTGGTCGCCGAGCAGGCCAAGCTCCTCGAGGAGATCGAGCGGCACGACGCCTGGAACCTCGACAACCATCTCGAGATCGCTATGGAGGCCCTCCGCTGCCCGCCGCCCGAAACGCCGGTGGACACATTGTCGGGCGGAGAGCGCCGCCGCGTCGCCCTGACCCGACTGCTTCTCAAGGTGCCGGACATTCTGCTCCTCGACGAGCCGACCAACCACCTCGACGCCGAATCGGTTGCCTGGCTCGAGCGGCATCTTAAGGAATACAAGGGTACGGTTATGGCCGTCACCCACGACCGCTACTTCCTCGACAACGTGGCCGGCTGGATCCTCGAGCTCGATCGGGGCGAGGGCATCCCCTGGAAGGGCAACTACTCCTCCTGGCTCGAGCAGAAGCAGGCCCGCCTCGCCGTCGAGGAAAAGACCGAGAGCCGCCGCCAGAGGACGTTGGCCCGCGAGCTCGAATGGATCCGCATGTCGCCCAGGGCCCGCCAGGCCAAGGGGAAAGCCCGGGTGAACGCCTACGAGGAGCTCCTCGGCCGCGATTTCGAGCGCTACCGCGATGAGCAGGAGATCCCCATACCGCCGGGCCCGCGCCTGGGTGATCTTGTGATCGAGCTTGAGAACGTGTCCAAAGGCTTCGGCGATCGCCTCCTCATCGAGAACCTCACCCTCAGTATCCCGCCCGGCTCGATCGCCGGCGTCATCGGTCCGAACGGAGCGGGCAAGACGACTTTGATCAGGATGATAACCCGCCAAATCGAACCCGACCGGGGCCGTCTCCGCCTGGGGGAGTCGGTCAAGCTGGCCTACGCGGACCAGTCGCGCACGCTTGATCCGGCCAAGAGCGTCTTCGAAGAGATCTCAGGCGGGGCCGACCCCATGATCGTCGGGGCACAGACGCTGAACGCCCGGGCCTACTGCGCTTCCTTCGGTTTCAACGGCTCTGACCAGCAGAAGAAGGTCGACGCGCTTTCGGGCGGGGAACGGAACCGCGTCCACATGGCCAAGGCCCTGGCTGAAGGGGCCAACGTCCTCCTTTTCGATGAGCCGACGAACGACCTGGACGTCAACACGCTCCGCGCGTTCGAGGACGCCCTGACGGGATTCGCCGGGTGCGCTGTTGTGGTCAGCCACGACCGCTGGTTCCTCGACCGGGTCGCGACCCACATCCTGGCCTTCGAGGAGGACGGGAGCATCCAGTGGATCTTCGGGAACTACTCGGAGTACAGGGAAAATTTGAGGATACGCAAGGGCGCGGCGGCCGACCAGCCTCACCGGCTGAAGTACAAGACCCTCAAGCGATAGGCAATAATGTCACATAGGCACCAAAAACCTGAATTTAAAAAGAGGATGAGGAGTAGATAATTTCAAAAAGAAAAATACAAGTCATATCCGACGAACCGATCCGGCGGAAGCCGCTCAGGCTGTGGCCTGGAGTCGTTATTGTCTCACTGCAGTGGTTGGTCAGGTTCGGCATCCCTTTTGTTATTCCCGAATCCATGATGATCGGGGTGATTGGTGGACTCTTAGGCGGGTTGGCCATCATCATATGGTGGGCGTTCTTCAGCCGGGCGCCCCGGACCGAGCGTTTGATCGCCGTCGTCCTGATGATCATCGCGCTCGTCGCGACACGGCCGTTCCTCCACAAGTCGATCGCGATGGCTGGGATGGGGATGTTGTTCCTCATCTATGCCATCCCGGTCCTGAGCCTCGCTTTCGTCGTCTGGGCAGTGGCCGGCCGCCGCTTCTCCGACTTCCCCCGGCGCGCGGCAATGGTCGCGACCATCCTGCTTGCCTGCGGCGTCTGGACCCTCGTTCGGACCGGAGGCATCACCAACGACCTCAAATCGGATTTCGACTGGCGTTGGACAAAATCTCCGGAAGAGCGGCTCCTGGCTCAAGCCGGTGACGAGCCTATAGCGCTCCCGGCAGTTCCGGAATCGGCGGAGGTAAAAGCCGACTGGCCCGGCTTTCGCGGACCCCATCGTGACGGCATCATCCGCGACGTGAGGATCGAGACCGACTGGTCGGCATCTCC
>JAHIPL010000180.1 GCA_018894615.1 Acidobacteriota bacterium
GTTCAGTTCGCCATGGATTCGAAGCAGGGGGTAGCTGCCGGCTTTGAGATGCAGATCGGATGCTTGATAGGTGACGGCGATCGTCAACAGCTGATTGATATTAATCGATTTTTTTTCCATACTCCCATAATCTCCTCACACATATTATGACGCTTCATTCGATTCGCCGCATCGGGGACAATTCGTTGTTTTGTGGGGAAGCGGCCAGCGGCAGTTCCAGCAGGTGCCGGTTTTCTCTCTTTCTCGGGCTTTGATCCGGGTTCGGATATCCTCCATCTCCGTTCGAACGGGATCGGTTCCTCTGTATTCACCGATACAGCGAATGATCTCAGAGGCGCTGGCAAATCGTTTCTCTGTTTCAGAGGCAAGACAGCGCATGATGATGGTGTCGATTTCCTTCGGAATACGGTTGTTTTTGATACGGGGGGGCGTGATTTTTCCTTTCTGCGCTTTTTCCAGGATTTTGAACGGATCGGGATCGTAGATCGGTGGACGCCCGAGCAGCATTTCATAAAAAATGCAGCCGATGGAATAGATATCCGAGCGATGCGTGGCCTTTCCCATGAACTGTTCGGGCGCCATATACGGCGGAGATCCGATACGGGTCGAGGCGTAGGGAGCGTTGTGCAGCCAGGCGGACGTGCCGAAGTCCGTGATTTTGATCTGATTCGCGGATGTCAGCATGATATTGGACGGACGAAGATCCCTGTGAATGATTTTGTTGGCGTGGGCATGATCAACGGCATCGGAGATCTGAAGGATGTAGTCGCTGGCGATTTTGAGACCGACGATTTTTTTCTCGTCCAGAACGTCTTCCAGCGTCCCCCCGTCAACATATTCCATAACCATAAAAAAAACATTTTCCCGCTTTTCCGCCGAAAGCATCCGGACGATATTCGGATGATTCAGAGCCGCCTGCAGGCGGGGCTCTTTCAGCATTTTGAACAGCTCGGTGGTTTGCTTGTGCGGAACCTTGATGGCCACCTCTATGTTGAGCCAAGAGTCCTTGGCTAGATAGACGGATCCGAATCCTCCGCTTCCGAGTGAGCGGATGATCTGGTATTTACCGACTTTTTGTCCCTGAAGAAACATGGTTTCCGTCCCTGAACAGATGGATTGTGCCGAGTCTGACGGCGCAGAAACGACACTTAACTATATTCTCTTCTTCCTCATCTGTCCAGCCTCCTTCGGGCCCGCATAGAAATGTGACCGACAGAGGCGGTGAGGAGGGGTGCGGTCAATGTTCTCTCGAATGCCCCTTCCGAATCCGTTCCTTCACTCCCTGATCGAGCGTGTCCTCACACGGCTCCCCTCTCAATTCGGCAAACTGTTTGAGAAGCTGCTTTTGTTTGCGGTTGAGATACTTCGGCGTCTCGACCACGATCCTAACATACAGATCTCCCTTGTGAGCCCGCCTGATATCCTTTATTCCCGCCCCTTTGATGCGAAGGATGTCGCCGGATCCCGTTCCGGCAGGAATTTTTAATGTTTCGTTCCCGTTCAGAGTCGGAACTTCCAATATCGATCCCAGTGAAGCCTGAGTGAAAGAAACCGGAACGGTGCATGTGAGATGATTTTCTTCCCTCTCGAAAAGGGGATGGGATTTTATCCGAATGACCACATAGAGATCACCGCGGTGAGCTCCCCGGTCTCCCGCTTCTCCTCCTCCTTCGATTCGAAGACGGGAACCGTTGTCCACGCCGGCCGGTATCTTGACCGTGACCGTTTTCTTTTCCTTCACTTTCCCGGAACCTCTGCAGTTAGTACAGGGGGACTTGATGATCTCCCCGGCTCCACGACAGTGAGAGCACTCGCGGGCGATTGTGAAAAATCCCTGCTGGTAGCGCATCTGCCCACGTCCCTGGCAGGTCGGGCAGGATGTTTTTTCGGAGCCGGCCGTCATTTTTGTGCCGTCGCATTCCGGGCAGAGTTCGGCCCTGTTGAGTTTGATTTCCTTCTCCATTCCGGACGCTGCATCTTCCAACGTCATTTCCATTTCCAGGGCCAAGTCCCTTCCTTCTGAGGCCCGATTGACTCCGCTGCTTCCTGAAGAACCAAAAATGTCACCGAACCCGAAATTGAAAAAACTGCCGAGGATGTCCTGAAAATCACTGAACACGGACGAATTGAACCCCGAAAATCCGCTGAATCCTTCCCCCCTCAAGCCGTCGAATCCATACTGGTCGTAAATGGAGCGCTTTTCAGTGTCGATGAGCACACTGTAGGCTTCGGCCGCCTCCTTGAACCGTTCTTCCGCTTCCCTGTCCTCAGGATTCCGGTCGGGATGGTGTTTCAGCGCCAGTTTTCTGTAAGCGGTTTTGATCTCTGCGGATGACGCTTTTCGATCAACACCGAGGACTTCGTAATAATCAAGTTTCTGATTCATGTTTATCAGCCTTTATTTTATCATCCGCAGGATGTTCCTTATTAACCATACTTTCGATGATTCGGTGGATTTCTTCCGGAGAAAGACCAGAAGAGGGCCTCACCTCAACGGATTGTTCCTTCCCTGTTTTATTGTCTTCGGCCGTTACCGTCACAATCCCATCGGCATCGATTCCGAAAGTGACGTCGATCTGCGGCACCCCGGCCGGTTCGGGTGCCAAACCGATCAGATCAAACCTGGCCAGTGACGTGTTGTCCGAAGCCTTGTCGCTTTCCCCTTGAAGAACGTGTATGCGCACACGTTTCTGCTCATGTTCCACCGTCGTGAAGGGTTTTTTTTCCCTGACCGGAATGGTCGTGTTGCGGGGGATGATCCGTTCAAAGGTGTTGTGTTCGGTTTCAATACCGAGGGAAAGGGGTGTCACATCCAGAAGAATCAGCAGTTTGGATATGGAACCGCTCAGGATGGCCGACTGAATGGCGGCCCCCGCCGCGACGACCTCATCCGGATTCATGCTGTCATTCGGTTCCTTGTTCAGAAATTCCCGAATGGAACGCCTCACGAGGGGCATGCGGGTCTGGCCGCCGACCAGAATGATGTCATCCAGGTCTTCGGGTTTCAGCCCGGAATCCGAAATGGCCTTATTTAAATAGGGGATGGACTTTTTGACGAGGTCTTTTGTCAGTTCCTCCAGTTTTTCCCTGGTGAGAAGACGCCGGAGATGCTTCGAACCGGAGCTGTCGGAGAAAATAAAAGGAAGGTTGATCTCGGTTTCCTCCGTAAATGAAAGGTGCTTTTTGGCCTTTTCCGAGGCTTCCTTGATTCGCTGAACGGCCAGCTTGTCGCCTTTGAGGCTGACGCCGTTTTCCCGGCTAAACTCATCCAGCATCCAGTCCACCAGCCGGTGATCAAAATCTTCTCCGCCGAGATAAGTGTCGCCGTTGGTTGCCAGGACGTGAAAAACACCGCTGTTGATCTCCAGAATGGTGACATCAAGCGTCCCGCCGCCCATGTCGTACACGGCACACCGTGAATTCGACTGTTTCTCAAGTCCGTAGGCGAGACTGGCCGCCGTCGGCTCATTGATGACCCGAAGCACGTTCAGCCCTGCGATTTTTGCGGCGTCTTTGGTGGCCTGCCGCTGGTGGTCATCAAAATGGGCCGGGACCGTCACGATGGCATCCCGCACTTCGGCCTCCAGAAACGCCTCCGCACTTTTTTTTATATACTTGAGAATGAAGGCGGATATTTCCTGAGGAGACATTCGAAACTGCTGCGCTTCGATCACAACGTCGCCGTTTTCTGCCTGAGTGAGCCGAAAGGGATACCTCTCCGCGACGAACTGCAGCTCCTGGCTGCTCATCTTCTTTCCCATCAGTCGTTTGACGGCATAAATCGTGTTTTCCGGGTTGGTCACCGCCTGACGGAGCGCCATGTGTCCGACAAGGTGGTCACCGGACTTCATGATGGTGACGACCGACGGTGTGGTGTTGTAGCCGTCAAGATTTGGAATAACTCTGGGTCGTCCGGCCTCCAGAACGGCGGCACAGGAGTAGGTGGTCCCCAGGTCGATACCGATGATCGGATTCATATCAGTTCTCTTTTTTGGGAACGGCGACCTTGACCATGGTGGGCCTCAGCAATCTGTCATGGATTTTGTAGCCCTTCTGCAGTTCCTCCTTGATCAGCATTTCATCCACATCATCCGACTCCTCTGTCATGAAGGCCTGATGGATGTGCGGATTGAAGCGCTTGTCGGACACATCGATGGGGGTCACCCCCTGACGGGCCAGAAGGTCCTGAAACTGCTTCATAATCAGCTCGACCCCCTCCTTCAGGCTCTTTTCCGCTTCGGGAGTTCCGGCACTGGCGAGGGCCCGTTCAAGATTATCCAGAATAACAATAAATTCTTTGATCAGTTCCCCAAGAGCAAACTGGAAATATTCCTTTTTTTCCTTTTCCAGACGCTTTCGAAGGTTTTCCTTGTCAGCCATCTGCATCAGGTAATCCTCGCGGATCTTTGCATTTTTTACGGTGAGATCCTCCACGTCCTTTTTCAGTTTTTTGATGAGGCCGCTTTGTTTTTTTTCCTGAATCCGATCGTCGTCTTCCGATGCCGCGGACAGGTATTCAATCTCCATCTCGTCGTTCTGGTTTATGGGATTTTTTTTTGATGTTTCGTTTTGTGGTTTTGGTTGCTCGTTGTTTTGTTCGGACATAAAACCTCCTGATTATCCGGATTATGATGAACTGATGGTCTGGCTCAATTTTTGAGCGATGAGATCCACAAGGGGGATGATTCTCTTGTAGGACAGCCTTTTGGGTCCGATGATCCCCAGGGAACCGAGAATCTGCCGGTCGTATCCGTAATGGGACAGGACGAGAGCGCACTCCTCGATATCGGGAATATTGAGTTCTGAGCCGATGATGACTTTCACCCGGTCCAGGCTGATGAAATCGGAGAGAAGTTTGGCCAGCTTGGCTTTTTCCTCGAAGTTACGGAAAAGCGTCCGCAGGTGATCCATTTCAAAGAGTTCCGGATTATTGAGAAGCTTGGATGTCCCCTGCAGAAAAAGTTGTTTTCGGCTCTCCTCCATGAAAATGTAATTTTTCAAAAGAGTTGTCAACTTCCCGATGGAGTCCTCATATTTGTTTCTGTATTTCGGGAGTTCCTTCAACAGGTAATCACGGATATAAAGCAGATTTTTGGACCGGAAATTATCATTGATGAAACGGGATGCGCTGTCCAGCTCCCGCTGAGTGAAATAGTTGCGCGTCTGGGCGATTTCAGTGAGGACCAGATCGAAGGTTGTGATGAGAATGATGAGGACTTTTTCCTCACCGATCTTGAGGAAACGGACATGTTTGAAATTCAAATGGGACAGACGGGGAGAAAGCACAAAACCGAGATTGTCCGAATGCTCGGCCAGAAGGGATGAAACCTGGTGAAGCATGGAGAAAAAATCGCCCTGTTGAAAATCAAAATCGCCCGGGGCGATCGATTTCGACTTTTGAGGAAAACGGAGATCATCAAAAAGCAGATTGATATAGAACCGGAGACCTTCATCAGTGGGGATCCGGCCTGCCGAGATGTGAGGTTGGGAAAGATATCCTTCCTGTTCCAGCCGGCTCATGATGTTGCGGACGGTGGCCGGCGATACCGAAAAATCACACTGGGCGGCCACAGTGGAGGAACCGACCGGATGCCCCGCCTTGAGATAGTCCTCGACAATAAGGCGAAGAACCTTCTGTTCCTTTTCCTGCAGTTCTCTATGGGTCATGGTTTCTCTTCATTCCATTCCATCGGGTGGATCTAAAGCCGTCGATGTGAAAGACGGACGCTCCGTCTTTTTAATTGAAAGCCCCGGAAATGACATGTTGAACTTAAATTTATAGCATTTTCCTCAAAAAAATGTCAATGAAAGGCGTGATAATCAGATGATACGGATGCCGGCGTAGCCGACGACCTGATCGTAATCACCCGAA
>JAHIPL010000181.1 GCA_018894615.1 Acidobacteriota bacterium
TGCGGGACGAACAACTTCAGGACAACGCCCATCGAGTGGGTGAATTTCTGATAAAAGAATTGAAGGCTATTCAGCAGGAATGCCTTTTTCTGGCCGACGTTCGGGGAATGGGGCTATTCATCGGACTGGAGTTCGTGACCGATCCGAAGAAAAAAACACCTGATGCACTCCGGGCCGGATACCTGGTTGAGCGGATGAAGGAGGAATGCATCCTTCTCAGCACGGACGGTCCCGACCATAACGTCATCAAGATCAAGCCGCCCCTCGTCTTTTCCAAAGAAAACGCAGATCTGTTCCTGAACATACTAACCGCCGTTCTGAAAGAGGAAGTTTTCGGCCCTGATGGTTTTTAACGTTTGATCAGCTCTAATGCGTCTGGGGGCGGGTTTAGCTTGTTGCCTCCGGCAGAACGGCATCACAACAGGCTCTCAATAAAACAGGTGCGGTACATGGCGACAACATTCTCGACGGGGGTGAGAGGCTGGATGTTGTGGCAGGGGGCCAGGATATAGCCGCCGTCCTTTCCCAGGATGTCCAGGTTCTCCCGTACTTCCCGTTCCACGTCGGTGACGGTACCGAACGGCAGTGTCTCCTGATTGTCCATGGCTCCGTGAAAAACGATTTGGTCCCCGAAGGTTTTCTTCAACTCCCGCCGGTCCAGGCCTTGGCAGCGCCACTGGATGGGATTGAGCAGATCGATCCCCGCCTCCACCATATCAGGTAAAATGCGGCGGATCGCCCCGTCGTTGTGATGGAAAACGTACACCCCTGAAGAGTGAACGAGGTTGATAACCCTGCGAATATGGGGAAGAAGGAAGGCGCGGATGTGTTCCGGAGAGAAAAGAAGGTCCTCCTGTCCTCCCATATCCTCGGCAACGTAGGTCAAAAGCACTTGTCCGGGTATGGTTTCGTAAATGCGTGTGATTTCTTCCAGGTCGAGGTGAAGGAGTTTGTCCAGGCAGTAGTGGACCAAGTCGGGATTCAAAACAAGATCCAGGTAGCTTTGTTCTTCTCCCCGCAGCTGTTTGTAGATGAGGAAAGGTTCGTAGCTGCCGCCGATGACGGGGTGGTCCTTATGACCGCGCAGTTGATTGGGAAGGACCGAATAGTCCCACCAGTCGGGATCAGGCCAGGTGTAGCCGGATTCGATCTCGTCCACCGTCTCGAATTCGGCCAGCGGATGAGTGATGCACTCCCGGTACTCACCGGAGCCGTAATCGATGTCCCTAAAGCGACTGCCGAACACATCGGTGCCGGCCAGCAGGGGAGGACCGCAGTAGAGTGGCTCGGCTTTGACGACAAAATCCACGTTGAGTTTGCGGAGCGCTTCTTCCTCGGTTTCGCATTCCAGGTGGACCATCAATTTGCTGGAGAATTCCGGCGTGGCCCAGTAGTCCATGGGTGTCCGATCCGGCTTTTGATGCCGCAGGACCGCCTCCCAGCGTTCTCTGGATGTCATCGCTGCTTTCCTCATGATCATCCAATTATATTCATTTGCGGCAGGTTCGGAAGCATTTTTCTTTATTCACCCGTTTTGTGCTTTATTACATCGGGAGTGTTCAATCGATCGGATTCGGAGAGGGTAGAAGATTATACTCGAGTTTTGTTTGAGAGTGAAAAGATTGAAACACCCGAAGGAATTCGATATAAAGGACACATACCGGAAATGAAGGGATTGACGGAATGAGAATGAACTCCGTTGCCTCGAGGATGGACAAGCTGTATGAGTTTGATAGAGAACCGGTATCATCCGACAAGCTGCAGACAGGGGCCCGTTTCGCCGGTTTGTTCGCTGGAGAGCACGTGGCCGCCACGGAATTCGTCATCGGCGCCTTCTTCGTGCTGCACGGCGTCACCTTTTCAGATCTCATATTCGGGCTCCTGGCGGGAAATATGCTGGCCGTCCTGTCATGGGCCTTTATCTGCGCTCCGATTGCCGTCAAAACCAGGCTCACCCTGTACTGGTTTCTTCGAAAAATCGCAGGACCGGGGCTCAATGTCGTCTACAATTTCATAAACGCCGTCTTCTACTGCATCCTGGCCGGTGCCATGATCGCCGTTTCGGCCACGGCCGTCGGGGTGATCTTTGGTGTCCCCATCCCGGTCGCGACGGACATCCTTCCCCCGAGCCTGGCCTGGGTGGGTCTCACCGCCGTCATCGGGCTGCTCTTCACCGTCCTCGCCGTCCTTGGATTTGAAAAGCTCAGCCGTTTCGCGCAGATCTGTTCTCCTTGGATCTTTGTCGTTTTTATCGCCGGAGCCGTGGTGATGCTTTCCAGGTTAGGAGTTCGGGCCGATTTGGGAAATCTGATGGAAGTGGCGCAGCAAAAAATCTGGAACGGGATCGCGGCGGCAGGCCAGGACAAATTCGGATTTTTTCACATCCTCTCTTTTGCATGGTTCTGCAACCTGGCCATGCATATCGGCTTATCCGATATGGCGATCTTCCGCTACGCCCGGCGCTGGACCTATGGTTTTTATTCCGCCTTCGGCATGTACCTGGGGCACTTTGTCGCCTGGATCTGTTCGGGAGTGATGGTGGCGGCCATCGGACGGGACATGCACCCGGGATTGATGGCCTTCGAAGCGCTGGGGATCGCCGGAGCAGTGGGTGTATTCATCGCCGGCTGGACGACGGCCAATCCCACTCTCTACCGGGCTGGGTTGGCTCTGCAGACATTGACACCCAACTGGCCGCGCTGGAAAATCACCGCCGCCGCCGGTCTGCTGACCACCATACTGTCCTGTTTCCCTCTCTTTTTTATGAAGCTCCTCGATTACGTCGCCATTTACGGGCTTGTGCTGATGCCCATCGGAGCGGTTGTGCTGACGGAATACTGGATTTTTCCCAGACTGAAAATGAAGCAGTACCGGGCGGAAAAGCACAGCCTTCTCTGGAATTGGAGGGTTCTGGCCGCCTGGATCCTGCCGCTTGTCTGCGTTTTTATGCTGCCCGTTCACCTCTATTTCAAATGGCTGCCGGGCTATTTGATCACCGTTATTGTTTATGTTGGGCTGCAGTTTGTAGGACGGAGGGAATCATGAAACGCCTGATAGTTCTTTTCGCCGGCGTCCTCTGTCTTGCCGCCTGCCTGCTTGTCGCCGTTATGATTTTCCGCGGCGACCTGTCGATGGGTTCGGGGAAATTCCTCTTCCTTCTCACGTCCGCCGGCTGGTTTGTTTTTGCATCAACACAACTCATGCTGAAAAACAAATAGATGTTTGCCGTAATAATCGGGTCTTATCCATTCTGAGAGGAGTCTTCCCTCTAATGTTTTCTGTGATGGGGCCTGGGCGGGCAACAAAGAACTTTTGGATTGTTCTTTTGATACAAAATTCAAATATTGTGTGAGCAAATAAACTTTTTTGCTGCGTTTTAAGTATTGGATATAGAAGGGAAAGTGGTTTAAACTAACGATGAGTGGTTTTCAAGCGGCTGAAGGGATTCAATCGATTTTGAAAGAGGCCGGATGTTGAGAGGACAGGTTCCGTCCATCGAAGAGAATCTGCAGGAAATCATCGACCGTTATTTTTCAACCATCCAGTATCACATCCGCAAGTACAATCCTGAAATGTACGGCATGCAGGCCGAGGACCTTCTTCAGGAAGTTAAAATCAGGTTGTGGAAGGCACTCGCAAAAAATTCAAAAAAACAGATTTATTCCGCCTATGTCACCCAGGTCGTCAATTCCGTCATCATCGATCAGATACGACGCGTCCGCCGGCACGAAAAAAACATCGACGCCCTCAAAGAAGATGAAATGTCCAACGGAGGGATGGAATGGAGCTATGCCCTTCCGAACGCCGTCATCGAGCCTGCCGTGGACGGACTCCTGCAGTCACGCCGTCGAATCGTCCGGTTGTTCCTGATGGACTATTCAACCCGGGAAATATCCGAACTTCTCAATTTTTCCGACAAAAAGGTCCACAACCTTCTTTACCGGGGTTTGAGGGATCTTAAAGGGGCGTTGAAAAAATGATCGGCATGACGGCAAAACTGGAAAGTCTTGACTGGAAAGAGTGGCTTTTTATCGGCGGTCGCAGGGACTTGTGCCCTTCCTCCAAAAAACTGTTGAAGGCCGTCCGGGCGGGCGAATCAAAGGAAGTCAACCAGCGGACTCTGGATCATGTCTCCCGATGTGAATCCTGTTCCCGGGATTTTCGCTTCATTCTTGGTGTCCTGAATGAAGAAAATAAACTCAGGATCGAACTGGATGCTCTCATTTCCGAACAGAGGGAGTCTTCTCTGCGCGAGGAGAAATCCGCACCATCATACTTCCTTAGTTCCTGTTTTCGCTTTGCAGCCTATTCGTTCTCCGTTCTGCTCCTGATGTTTTCCCTCTCTTTGAATTCTTCCGTTTTTGCCGACAGGGCTTCTGCGAACAGGGCGGCCGTTTCTTTCAATCTGCAGGAGGATTTCGAGATCAATGCCATCATCAACCAGTATTTGATGGTCGCGGAAAGCCGGGACGACATGATCCGCTATGAGTGCCGGGTTTTGGGAGATTCCGTCGTTATCAAAATCGTGAACGGCTCTCCCGACAATCCGAATTATTTTATCATCACCCTCCTGCATCAATGATTCCGGATTAGATAACATGGTTTATTCACGTGATGGAAGGTGTACAGTAGCGAAAGGGGAATTCTTCACAATGGTAGGGTGAATTCTCTAA
>JAHIPL010000182.1 GCA_018894615.1 Acidobacteriota bacterium
AAACTGATCATCGAGGGTGTGGAAAACATCATCAAGGAGGGGGGAAATATCATTGTCGGCAACCACGCCGGTTCCTACAAGGATGTCGCGACCCTGTTCAAGGTTTTTCCCCGCCCCATCTTTTTTAAGGCCAATGAAAGCATCTTCACCCGCAAGGCTTTTTCCGAAATGGTGCGAAGCCATCTGAATCGGCAGCTGGGAAATCTCGGTCTTCTGATGGACTTTTTCATCAATCCGGTCAAATATCTGTTTGTTGATTACATTTCGGCCAATATCGCCAAAATCGGGACCATTCCGGTCGATCTCCAGCACAAGAAACAGTTGGCGGTTCTTAAGTGTCAGGAATATGTCAAAAAAGGAAGGGCCATCATCGCTCTTCAGGGGAAGGGGCGCATGGAATTCGAACTGCCCAATCCCTATTCCTATCCCTTCCGCAACGGCCCGCCCCTCATTTCCTACAATATTTATCGGAAGGACGGCAAGGAAGTTCCCGTCACCCCACTCGCCATCATCGGTACGCACATCCCCTGGGGGATTCCGGGGAAGGTGAACATCAGGATCGGCGAGCCCATGTACATCACCCAGTTCCTGGACAAGGATGTTCAGACGACGGTGAACCGTTTCAGGCTGGCTCTTGAAAAAAGGGTCTCCCGGATGATTCTGGACCTGCTAAAAAGTCGCTGACCGGCTTCCATCCTCCACGACGAGTCTCCTGTGAGACTGCCGGGATCAGATGAGAAAGCGGCCGTTTTCCGCAATGACACGGCCGTCGGCCCGGATCGTGATGTTGTCGACGAGGGCGTCATAGTGGTGGGAACTGGAATTGAGCCCGAGGCCGTAGGAATCGCCGATGGCGAAATGGGCTGTTCCGAACGCCTTTTCCGCTTCAAGCATATTGGGGCAGATCATGGCTCCGGGATTGGTGCCGATGCCGAATTCCCCGACGATTTGACCCGTCTCATCATCTCCGATGTTCCGGACAATGGCTTCCACACCCTCTCCGCTGTGTTCCACCAGGCGCCCGTTTTTAAAAATCATTTCTCCGTGGCCCATTTTATCGTCGATCAGTCTGATGACCAGCCTTCCGTTGAAGCTCTCCTCGACGGGGGCGGTGAAACACTCGCCGGCCGGAAGATTGCCGTGGCTTCCCTTCCGGCTGATGTCTCCGATGTCGGCTTTCCAACGACGGCCTTTGACGCTGCACTCCAGGTAAGTGCCGGCGGGATTTTCAATCACGACATGTTCCGCGTCGTTTATGGCTCCGATGACCTTTTTTGTGAATGCGGCCATTTCAGAGAAGTCGATATTGACGAGCCGCTCCATCATGTCCTCGGTGATGCCCGGCATCATGCAGATGCGGCTCTCCCGCGTCCCTTCCCGGACCATGAATCCACGAAAGGCCTTCTCCTCGATTCGGGCATCGAGCATGTAGGTGACGGCATCCGCGCTCGCGATCATTTCGATGAACATCCGGGTGGGAGATTGAATGGGGCGCAGGGTTTCGGTCAAAAGATAGGTGGTCGTTTCGGCACCGGCTTCAGCGGCCCAGTGAGCCATGGCCTCGGCTATATTCAGCTTCTGCTTGTCCGTGACCAGAAGAAACTGTTCTCCCGGCCGGAGGGCCAACGACTGCTTGACGGCTTTTGCCGCAGACTCATAAAGTTTCTTCACGTTGAAACTCCTTCCGGCCGATGAACAGGCCCGCCTCCTCAGCCCTCTTCCTTGGTGAATCGGGACATGATTTCCGAGTTGACGCGGAGAAAGGTGTCGTACCGGATTCTGACATTCAGGTCTTCCCTGAGTTTTGTGAGATAGGATTGGAAAAACTTGTTTCTTTTCTGCTCGAGCAGGGAGTCCATCTCCGTTCCCTTGACTTCGTCGAATTCATCCCGGGTGACCGTCTTGCGTTCCAGCATGCGGACGAGGGAGAATCCGTTCTCGAATTCAATGGGATCGCTGGCGGTGTTGAGCGGCAGTGTAAAAGCCAGTTCATCGATCTCCGTGCTGTCTCCCACCGTTCCCAGATACTGCTCCCTCTTGTGCTCTTCGACGGTTTTGTACTCCATCCCATACTTTTCAGCCAGTTCCTCCATGTTGCCGTCCTTGAGCTCGGCCTTCATTTGCTCCATTTTCAAGCGGGCGGCTTCTTTTTTTTGCTCCAAGGCATAGTCCTCGGCTACCTCTTCCTTCACTTCATCAAATTCAGCCGGACGTGGGGATTCGACGGACTTGAGCTGAGCGAGGGCCGTTCCCTTGTATGTGTAGATCGCGGAACTGATCTCGCTGTCCGCAAGATTGAAGATGGCGGAACTGACGGAACCCGAAGGATCGATATTCTCGAGTTCCTGCCCCCTTTTCAGAAGACCGGTTCGGGTGGCGGTGTATCCCCGTTTTCCGGCCGCCGCTTCCAGGCTTTTTTCCTTTTTGGCGGCTTTTTCCAGCGAGGCGACTTTTCGGTCGGCGGTCGCTCGAGTCTGCTGGTCCAGGAGAATGGTTGTGATGCGATCCTTGACCGCCTCTAGGGCGGACAGCCGCTCCGGAGTTTTTTCCGTCACCCGAAGAATAGCGATGCCCTCTTCCGTTTCAACCGGATCGGATACCGCATCCGCCGCCAGGCTGTTGATGGCGGTCTGCTCCTGCTGCGGAAGGCTGCGCCACTCAAACAGACCCCAGTCTCCTCTGCCGGCGGCCTTGTCGTCTTTAGAGTAGATTTCGGCCATGATACCAAAATCCTCTCCATCCGTCAGCCGTTTGGCAAGGGATTGAGCCTCCTGCTTCACGGCTTCCCTGTCATTCTCTTCAAAAGGGAGAAAGATTCGGCTGACGCGTGTCTGCTCGGGATCCTTGAACTGGTCCTCATTGTCCCGATAGTATTTTGCGATCGTTTCGTCGTCCACTTCCACTTCGGTCTTCAATTGTTCCGTGTCCAAAAAGATGTACACCGCGTCTCTCCGCTCGGGCAGCTTGTAATTTTCCTTTCGACCTTCAAAATAAGCCTTCAATTCGGCTTCGTCCGGTTCTTTATCCGCTTCGATGTTGGCGGTCTCCAGGACGGCATACTCCATACGGACGCTTTCGGTCGTTTTTTTATAGTTTTCCCACACTTCATCTTCGGAAACAGTGACACCGGCCGTAAGAAGATTGATTGTCTTATCGATAAGGATTTCTTCTTCCAGGTTCTTCTCAAATTCGGTTATCGATATCCTGTTCCAGCTGAGTATTTTCTGGTATTCATCGAAACCGATGAATTTCCCGTCTTTCTGAAAGACGGGGTAGTGGATGATTTTATCGCGGATTTCCTCATTCGCAGCTTTCAATCCCATGCGAGCGGCTGTCTGGAGAAGAATGGACCGCTGGACCATCTGCTCGAGAACCTGCTGAGGCAGATTTAATTGCTGAATGAACTGGGCATCGATCTGGTCATACTGCTGGCTCATCTGCTGAAGCCGTTGAAGAACGGTGGAGTAAAAGAGGTCGGAGGAAATTTTTTCCTTGCCGATACGGGCGATCAGATTTTTTCCTCCGCGCTCGCCGAGCTGGCCGGCGCCTCCCCAAACGGCGAAGATGGAGATGATAAAGGCGACAATCACAAACCACAGTGCCGGGGCGAGCTGTTTCAGGTTCTTTCTCATTGATTTTAACATCTTAATACCTCATTCCATACGGTTTTTGAGAAAAAATTCCTTTGGGTCCTTCGATCGATCTTATTGTTTCAGCAGCTCTCTCGCAATGACGAGTCTTTGAATTTCCGAGGTTCCCTCATAGATGGAAAGAACCCTGGCATCCCGGTAGAGCTGCTCGATTTTGAACTCTTTGGAATATCCGTATCCTCCGTGGATCTGGAGGGCTTCGTAAACGATTCGGTTGGCGGCCTCCGAGGCGAACAATTTGGCCATGGCCGCCTCTTTGGTGAAGGGTTTTCCGGCGTCAAAAAGGGAGGCGGCCCTGTGCCAGAGAAGGCGGCCGGCTTCCAGATCGGTGGCGATATCGGCCAGTTTCATCTGAATGGCCTGAAGGCGGGCTATCGGCTTCCCGAATGCCTCCCTGTTTTGCGCGTATTTAAGGGCTTCGTCCAGAGCTCTCTGAGAGAGGCCGACGGATTGAGCGGCGATTCCGATTCTTGACCCGTCCAGGCAGTTGAGGGCGATCGCGGCCCCTTTTCCTTCCTCGCCGAGAAGATTGGACGCGGGGATTCGGCAGTTGTCCAGCAGGATTTCCGCGGTCTGGGAGGCGTGCAAGCCCATTTTTTCTTCGATTTTTGTGACATGATAACCGGGGCTGCTCTCTTCGACGATAAACGCGCTCAGTTTCTTCCGATCCGCTTCGCTTGTCCGGGCGAAAACGATGATGGCCCCGGCGGCGCTGCCTGTCGTCACCCAAGCCTTCGTCCCGTTAATAATGTAGTCGTCCCTGTCCCGAACCGCCTTTGTTTTGAGGTTGGTGGCATCGGATCCCGCCCCCGGCTCGGTCAGACTGAAGGCGCCGAGCAGCTCACCACGGGCGGCCGGCGGTAGATATTTGGCCTTCTGTTCCGGAGTTCCGTAGTGATTAAGAGCATAGCAGAAAAGCGAACAGTGAACGCTGAAGATCACGGCCAAGGACGGCATGACGCGGCTGATCTCCTCGACGGCTAGAAAGATGGAGAAATGGTCGCTGAAACATCCGCCGAATTCTTCCGGCACGCCCATTCCGAGAAGGCCCAGATCCCCCATCTTCTTCAGAATCACGTCCGGGAAGGCGTGTTCGTTTTCATATTTGTCCGCCAGAGGAGCGATATCCTTCTGGGCAAAATCCCGAACCATATCCCGGATCATTTGCTGCTCTTCCGTGAGTTCGTTCAGCATGTGTGTCACTGTGTATTCCCGTCGCCCTTCATCTTGTCAAAAAGCGGCTTGAGATCGGAGTAGGTGGTATCCAGGTCTTCGATCACCACCTTCGTTTGCCCGATGATCGGCATGAAGTTGGAATCGCCGATCCAGCGGGGGATGATATGAAAATGATAGTGGGATTCCACACCGGCGCCGGAGCTGCGGCCGATATTCATGCCGGTATTAAATCCCTGCGGACTGTAATGGTCCCGCAGAAGGGACATGCTGTTTTTGATAAGATCCATCATTTCATCGCTGGAATCTTTTTCCGCTTTTTCAATGGAGTCGCAGTGCCCGAACGGAGCAATCATCAGATGTCCGGGATTGTAGGGATATCTGTTGAGCATGACGAAGTTATACCGGCCGCGATACAGGATATGAACGTCTTTGTCGATCTCGCTTTTGAGGGCCCGGCAGAACACGCATCCCTTCATTTCGAACACTTTTTTCACATAATCCGCCCTCCAGGGAGCGGCAATGTATTTCATTACCTGTTGATCAGATTCTTCAACAGTTTGCTGGGTTTGAAATAGAGCACTTTTTTTGAGGGGACATTGACCGGTTCACCGGTCCTCGGATTCCGTCCGGAACGTGCGCCTCTTTCCCGGAAACGAAAGCTGCCGAATCCCCGGAGTTCGATTTCCTCGCCTCTGGTGAGGGCTTCTTTGATGGTGTCAAAAAACAAATTGACCCCCAGTTCCGCTTCTTGTTTGGAAAGCTCCATTTCCTTGGCGAGCATATTGATTAAATCGGCTTTAATCATTTTTTTTCTCCTCTTTTTCTCCGGAATCCTCCTCGATGTTTTTTGCTTTGGCTGCAACTTTATTCACGATGTCTTCTTTTTTATTTTTGGTAGGGGATTCCTCCTTTTTCTCTTTTTTAGCCGTTTTTTCCTCAGCCTTTTTTTTCTTTGGAACGGTTTTTGCCGCCTCTTTCTTTTTCGGCTTTTCGACTTTCGCCGTCTTTTCTTTCGCCCGGCTGTCCGGGGTCTCTTCCGTTTTCTTTTTAGCCGTGGGTTTTGCCTTTTTTTCGGCGGGCGGCTTGTCCGCCTCCACTTTTTTCCCGCCGTCTTTCTGCTTGGGCTTGAGATCAATCGCATTCAACTGATCGCGCATGATGTCGCCCAGAGTGAGAGAACCGTCCTGGCTCTTTGAATATCTCTGGTATTCCATTTTCTGCTGGTCCAGAAGTGCCTGCCGGAAGCTGAGCGAAATCTTTTTTTCCTTCTGATTCAGCTTGATGAGCTTGGCGTTCCGCTGCTCTCCGACCTTGAAGACTTCCCCTGGATTTTCGATTTTATTCTCATCCAGCTCGGACAGGAAAACAACACCTTCGATTCCGGGGGTGATTTCAACAAAAACACCAAAATCTGCGATGCGGATGATCTTGACATGCACGATATCGCCCATCCGCTGGCGCTTGAAAAAGTCTTCCCAGATATCTCCTTCGAGCTGCTTGATGCCGAGGGAGAGTTTCTGCTTCTCCACATCGATATTAAGGATGATGACCTCGATTTCGTCCCCCTGTTTCAGGACGTCGGAAGGATGTCTGATTTTTTTCCAGCTGATGTCCGAAATGTGGATCAAGCCCTCGATTCCCTTGTCCACCTCCAGAAAACCGCCGAAATCCGTGATGCTTGTGATTTTTCCTTTGACTCGCGAACCGGGGCTGTACTTCTGTTGAAAATCTTCCAGAGGATGGGGAGAGCTTTGCTTGAGCCCGAGGGAAATCCGCTTGGATTCGGGATTGATGGATAGAATAGTGACCACCACGTCCTCTCCCTGGGAGAGGATTTTTTTTGGATGGATGAGCTTTCGGGACCAGGTCAGATCCGAAATATGGACCAGACCTTCCACACCCGGTTCCAGTTCAATAAAAGCGCCGAAATCGGTCAGGCTGACAACCTTTCCTGCAATTTTCTGCCCTTCCATGTATCGATCGATGATATTTTCCCAGGGGTCTTCGCTCATCTGCTTGTAGCCGAGGGAGATGCGATCTTCCTTTTCGTTGAAATCAAGAATGACCACCTCGATCTCATCTCCGACCTTGAACACCTCGGAAGGATGATTGATTTTCCCCCAGGATATATCGGAAATGTGAAGAAGTCCCTCAATCCCCCCGATATCCACGAAGGCGCCGAAATTGGTCAGTGTCCGGACGGACCCCTGAACTTTCAATCCTTTTTTCATTTGCTCAAAGACCACCTTCTTTTTCTTTTCCCTCTCATCCTGCAAAAAAGCCTTTCTTGACAGAACCGCGTTTTCGCTTTTCCTCTCAAATCGAATCACCTTGAATTTATAACGGTTTCCAAGGAGGCTTTCCGAGTCCTTGACCGCTCTGACGTCGGCGTGGGAGTCGGGCATGAAGGTCATGATTCCGACATCGACCTCATATCCGTTCTTGACCTTGTGATCGACTTTTCCGACGATCCAGCTTCTCGTCTTGTAGGCCTTTTCCAGATTGTCCAGAGCCCTGATCGCATTCGCTCTCTTTTTGGAGAGGATGATGTATCCTTCCTTCGGGTCGGATTTTTCAAGAATGGCTTCGACTTCGTCCCCGGGCATGATTTCGTCTCGTTCGTTTTCCGGGCCGAATTCCTCAAGGGGGATCATTCCTTCCGATTTGAATCCGATATCGACGAGGACATGGCTGGATGTCACTTTGATGATTTTACCTTTTACCAGACTGCCGGGAGTAAATTCCTTCGTGTCGAATCCGTATTGGTCGATGAGGTCCGCCATATCCTGGGAATTGAGGGTGTCTTCGTTTTCCTGATCGAGGTCTTTTTTTAACTCTGACATTGGACATTCTTCTCCTGATGATTTTGATATGCGAAGCAGGTTTGAATTCTAACCGCCGCTTCTTGAATGGCTTCCGGCGGTGTTGAAGCTCCTCCGGAGAGTCCGATTTTTCGTGAATTTTTCAGCATCTCGAGCGTAATCTGGTCCGCGCTTTCGATAAAATAGGTGTTCGGCTGGATTTTTTTGGACAGATTGTACAACTTGTTGGTGTTGGAGCTTTTTTTCCCGCCGATGATAAAGAGAGTGTCCACTTCCTTTGCCAGTTCACAGGTTGCTTTCTGGCGGGTCTGCGTCGATTCACAGATGGTGTTGAACACCTGCAGTTCTTCCGTCCGCACCAGGAGGGCGCTGACCACGGCGCGAAGACAGTCCAGATCCTGAGTGGATTGAGCCAGTACGGCCCGCCTTTTCCTGAGAGGCAGAGTTGCGGCCTGCTCGGCGTTTTCGATGATGATCCCTCTTCCGCGGCTGTATCCGATAAGCCCTTCGGATTCGGGATGGGTCCGATCGCCGACAATGATGATTTCTTCGCCCGCTGCGGAAAGGGTCTCTACCTGCTGCTGTATCTTTTTGACGATGGGACAGGTTGCGTCTACGATTTGAATATTCCGGCGGCGCAGTTTTTCGTAGATATCAGGAGAAACGCCGTGGCTTCGAATGATCACTGTCGAGGCGGTCCCTTCCCCCGGGGATTCAATGGAAAACACTTTTTGTTCTTCCAGATCTGCAATCACCTGGGGATTGTGGATCAGGTGACCCAGAGTGACAACCGTGCCTTCATGGGATTTTCGGGTGTCCCGAGCGATCTGAAGCGCCCTCTTCACTCCGTAGCAGAGTCCGCATTTGTCGGCTATTTTTATATCCATGAATTTAACAGAATGAGAAAACGATAGTCTATACGAGACTTGGGGGTTTGTCAACCTAAATAGTGGTAAAAACTAAACTTAGCGTTGATTGGGGGGGGCAAGACACGCCTCCGCGCCTTTTTCACGCACCAGTTCGGGGGAGGGAAAACGGTGAAGAATGATTTCCCTGTCGGGATGCATGTCCCCGAGTCCGGCGGTTAAGGACCGCACGGCGGCAAGGTGGCGGGCGACGCGTTCCTTGAGAGGGATCCCTGCTTCGTCGAAGGGGACAAACAGCAGTCCTCGGGCAGCCGCTCTGACGTAGTTTTTATCCCGTCCCTCCACAATCAGAGAGGCCGATGTTTTACCTTTCAAACGGCCGTGAGAGACATTGGCAGATTCGAGGAGAATGGATGCGGCTTCAGAATGGTCCCCCCATTCCCTGTGGCTCAATCCGCGCAGCGACGGCGGGGATTCTTCCAGGCGGAAATCCATGTTCTGCAGCTGCAGGTCCATCAGGGCCACGGCGGCCAGTTCGGCGCTGTTTTCGTGAAAGACCATGGCGTTGATGACAGGATACTCCGGGGCGGCTTCGTGCAGATCCAGGGCCAGGTCGATGCCTTCCGTTCGTATGAGTTCCATGATCGCAAAGGCCGTCCGTTCCGTCAGCACCCCCTCTTTTTTCCCCGGATAGGCCCGGTTGAGATTGCGGCTGTCCGATCCGGACAGAACCTGTCCGGCCGGGTTGATGTGCAGAATAGGATCCGGCCACTGGTGAACGGGATTGGTCAGGCGCGAGCCGAAACGGAAGGATCTGTCACCTTTTGCCGTCGTGAGGACAAACCGCTGCGGACTGGCTTCCTGGGGATCGTTGTGGGTGAATCCGCTCCGGTTAGCCCGGGGGATGATCCAGACGTCCCCCTTTTCCACCTGAAGATTTTCCACCATCAGGACAGCCGCCAGAAATCCGGCCGGTTCGTTGGGATGAGTGCCGCCCAGGACAAGAAGGCGCCCTCCTTTTTCCTTTCCGGAAAACAGATAGATCTCGGTGTCGGCCGGTCCGGATCGAAGAGCGGAATGATAGCGGCTGAGGAGAATTTTTTCAGTCAGGCCAGGGGCGGGATAGATGGGGTCATTCACATGCATGCGGTGAAAGGCGCGACCGGCGAACCAAGTGACGGACAGAACACCGGCCAGCAGCAGAGCATTCGCTGCTTTCAATATCGTATGTCTGTTCATGATGTTTTTCCTTTTGGCGCCCGGATTGGCAGGGTCCGGGCGGGTTTTCGTCGGCAGGAATCGGTGAGGCAGTGAGCCGGCCGATCCATGTTTTTATTTTATCAGGAACAGCCGGAGAAGAAACAGCACAAGAACCAGGCCTGCGCCGATTTTTGCCGTAAGCTTTTTCTCTCCGAGCATATACACGAGGAGATGAATTGTGAGGAAAGCGATGATGAGATGATAAATCCAACGCATTTCAGATGATCTTGTCCAGAGGTCCTGCCAAAAGCATCAGGCCGATTCCCGCCGCCAGAAGCATCAATGCGGGAAGAAGGCAGAGCTTCAGGACCTTGAAGTAATTGGGTTCACCAACGACCTGGGCGGCAAACATTCCGGCCAGAGCCGTCGGCGGCATCAGGTCCCCGAGGCTCGCTACGGCGGAAAGAGCGGAAGACGTGAAAACAGCGTTTTTACTGATGAGGGCCAGAATAAAGGGAACGCCCAGAATGGATGCCGATCCGTAAGCGGAGACCGCGCCGAAGAGAGGCATACTGACGGCGATTCCCAGATAAAGTAGGGCCGGCGGCAGAGAAAGGAATGACATGACGGTCCAGCCCCGTCCGCCCGTCAGGGTCATGATCTGTATGAACATCCCCACTCCGGCAAGAATAGCCAGGATGGGCATGGAGTCCCGGACGGCGTCCTGGGTGACTTTGAAGGGATTAAATTTCCCGCCGCAAACAAGACAACCGAGGCTGCCCAGAAGGAAAACCGCCGGGATTCCGATATCGGGGATCAAGCGGGGAAATGCCGCCTGTCCCAAAAGCCACCCGAACACGAGAAGCGGAGGAACGGCCGTTCGAAGACCCTGCGTCCGACGGGGGGAGGAAGGAAGAATGGAGCGCAATTCTTCCGCACCCACGGTGTGGATGTGCCTGTATCCCAGAATGAGGGAAAACAGAACGGCCAGGGGTATGGTCAGGATCAGAAGAGGAAGGGTGAGTCCGATATAGGGCATGTCCACCCCGGCGCCCATGATCATGACCAGAATGTTGACTGGCGGTGCGATCATTCCCAGAATGGCGCCCATGGCGATCAGGGCGGCTGTCCGAACCCGCGACATGCCGAGTTTCAGGAGGACGGGAGCCACCAGTGCGCCCGTGCTCAGAACCGCAGCCGTCGAAGATCCGGTGATCATGCCCGGAAACATGAGAAGAAACATCAAGGTCAGAAGAAGTCCGGCTTTCCGCCGGTGAAAGGTTGTCAAAAGAGATGATGTGATGCCGTCCAGGATCCCGGATGCCTCCAGCCCCTTCATGAAAATCATGGCACAGAAAATGATGAGAATGGTGTCGAAATAGCCGAAACTTCCCTCAATCAGATGACGCAGGGCGATCCCGTGCCCGCCGAGAATGGATCCGGCGACGGCCGAGAGGGCCAGGGAAAGGCCGATGGGGATTTTAAACAACATCGCCAGAAGAGCGAACAGCCCCACCATGCTCAGAAAAATCAGATAATCAGGCATTCCTTTCCGGTTCCACGCCGGGTGATCGGCGGTTCAGCCTGAGGATTTTCACGGCCGGCGATCCTGACGGAAGTAGTTTTTCAGGGGTTCCAGGGCATAGACGGTTTTTTCCACTTCGATGAGAGGGATGTTATGATTGCGGCAGATGGCGGTGAACAGGCCGTCCTTGTTTCCGTCTTTGACGACCAGGACGGCGGCGGCATGGGGAAGACAGGTTTTAATCATCTGGTCCGAAAGATCCCCTCTCCGGGCTTCTCCACCCAGATGGAGACAGAGTATGGGAATGGATTGTTCGTCCGCGGCCAGGAGAAGTGATTCCACCCGTTTCTTTTCATGCCCCGCATCGATTCCGGCTGCTCCCAGCCCCTTGAGGCTGACGCCCAGGACGAGGATAAGGGTTTTGTGCCCTTCCAGGTCCGCCGCTTCGGCGGTTTTGTTGAGGGTGGCCGTCAATCCGGCCCTTTTGAACAGGACGTTGGCCAGATGCACTTCAGCAGCCTGGCCGGCCGATGTGATGAGGGCGGGCTGGTCGAAACGGACATCCTCCGCCGTGCCGAGAAGGGAGGAGAAGACCACAGGGGAAAGTAACAGGCAGAGAATCAGATATTTTTTCATGTGTCGTTCCTCTTCCGTTGACGGTTTCCTGATTCCCCATAGTACAGATATTCCGGAAGACTCTCAAGTGCAAATTGGCGGGTGAAAAAAAGATGCCTGTCCCCAATTAATAGCCGAGGCCGTGGCCGTCACGGCGGGAGTCAGCTCCGCCGATCAGGAGGTTTTTGTCCGCTCTGATCAGAATGCCCTGGGCTCCTCCGAAATATCTGTCATACGGAGAACGTTTCTCCAGGGAATGGCCGAGCGCCATCAGCCGGTCCAGCGCCTCCGATGGGATGCGGGATTCATAGTGGATGGGGCGGGGGGCGCCCTCCACCGAATAGGAAAAAAAACGCGGTGCTTCGATGGCTTCATCCATATTCATACCGAATTCAACGACATTGATCAGGATCTGGCCCAGAGTGGAAAAAATCCGGGTTCCTCCCGGGCTGCCGAGGACCAGAAAGGGCGTTTTGTCCTGAAAGACGATCATGGGCCCCATGGAGCTCACGGGTCTCCTGTTCGGGCCGGGAGCATTGGGGGAACAGGTGGAATCAGCAAAGTCTCCCAATTGGTTGTTGAGAAGAAAACCCGTGCCCTCGGGAACGATGCCGCTGCCGAAGAAGGATTCGATGGACTGCGTCAGGGATACGATGTTCCCCCACCGGTCGACCACACAGAGATGGGTGGTGCTTGTTTTTTCGTGTTCTGTCTCCGGGAAATCGGCGGGAGGATAGGAACCGAGTATTCGGTCGGGCTGAATGCGGCCGGCGACGGCGGCGGCGTGTTTTTTCCCGATGAGAGCCTTGACCGGCACCGTCACCTCCTGTGGGTCACCCATCCAGCGGGCTCTGTCGGCAAAAACAAAACGGAGGGCCTCACTGAAAAAATGGATGTATTCGGTGGAGTTTGGTCCCCATTTTTTCACGTCCCTTGACTCGAGCATGTTGAGGAGTTGAATAACGTGCAGCCCACCGGCTCCGGGCGGCTGACAGGTGGCGATGGTCAGGTTCTTGTATTGTCCGTACAGGGGCGGTTCCTCCCGCACGTTGTATGCGGCGAGGTCGGACAGGGTGAGGAGGCCGCCGTGTCCTCGAACGGCCGATGCAATTTTTTCGGCGATGAGACCGGTGTAGAACTCCTCCACACCTCCATCGGCCATGATTCGAAGGGTTTCAGCCAGTTCGGGGTTGCGGAACGTGTCTCCCGGTTCATAGGGGAAACCATTGTTCAGATAGACGGATTCCTCACCGGAGTTGAGAAGGAGCTTTTCGTATTCATCCTTATTGATCCGGCTGAAGGTGGGACTGACGGTGAATCCCTCTTCCGCGTACCGGATGGCTTTTTCGATGACGTCCTTCAGCGTTCTGGTGCCGTAGGTTTTGAGGGCGTAGTCCCATCCCGCCGGCGCTCCCGGCACACCGACGGACAGGCCGTGCGCCGTCTGAAGCCTCCGGCTGGGTTTGCCCTCTTCCAGAAACATCTCCGGAAAGGATGCTTGAGGGGCCTTCTCCCTGAAGTTGATGACAGTGGTTTTGTTCCCTTCCGCAAGATGGATCACCATGAATCCGCCCCCGCCCAGCCCCGAAGCAAAAGGCTCGACGACATTCAGCGCAAAGGCGGTGGCGAGAGCCGCATCGACGGCGTTGCCCCCAAGTTGCAGCATGGCCATACCGGCTTCCGCCGCCAGAGGATGGGCGGCAACCACCATGCCCCGGCGACCCTCGATATTCCGAGGCTGATGCGGGTCTTCCGCCGGCAGCGCCCCCGCCTGAAGGAGGACGGCTGCAAGCAGGCCCAAGGTCCGGAAGAACGGCAAACGGATTCGGAGCCGGAGGTTGTGGAAAGGATGGCCTGAAAGGGAATCAGGACTCTTCATCCGGTTTCTCCTCATCCAGTATTTTCATGATTTCATCCTGCGAAGGGAGATCTTTGATGTCATCCAGTCCGAAGTAATTGAGAAACCTGTCCGTGGTGCGGTATAAGAGCGGTCTTCCGGGTGCTTTTTTTCGCCCGGAGATTTTAACGAGTCTTTTTTGAAGAAGGGATTTGAGAGACTGGCTGGCGTCCACACCGCGGATGGATGATATTTCGGCCAGGGTTACGGGTTGATTGTAGGCGATGACGGAGAGTGTCTCGAGCGAGGCCGGATGCAGTTTTGATTTGCGTTCGTCCTGCATCAGGCGTCGAATCCACAAATCGTGTTCAGGCTTGGTGGAGAAAAGAAAACCGCCACCCGATCGGTTGATCTGGATTCCCCGTTCATTGGAGGCGTAAAGGGAGAGCAGTTCATTGACGGATTGTTCGATGTCCCCGGTGTCGTAATCGGTCAAGACAGCCTTGATTCTCTGCAGGGACAGCGGCTCCATGGCTACAAAAATCAAACATTCGATGATCTCCCGCAGCGCCGAGCTCATGCCTTGACCCCTTTTCGCAGCCAGACTTTGATGGGTTCGAACAGGTTTTCCTGAACGGCGACCACCAGGTTGGCCTTGATCAGCTCAAGAAGACTAAAAAACGTACCCAGGACCTCTTCCAGGTCGGGCTGGCTGTCGAGGTACTCCAGGAATTCAATGTAGCCCTTGTCCTTCAGCAGGGCAAGGATCTCCTTGATTTTTTCTTCGACGGAGAACGTTTTCCCCGAGATGACATGGACATTTTCATTCTCCCGCCGCTGCAGGAGGTGAAAGAAGATTTCCGCCAGATCGTACATCGAAATTTCGCGCAGATCGAATTCCTCGCTCTCTTCCTTCGTGAAAACGGGCGGAGATGTCCGCTTCCATTTTTGGATCTCTTCCAGTTCCATCTCCTTGAGAAGGGAGCTGGCGGCCTTGATTTTCTGGTATTCCACGAGGCGGTCTACCAGGAGGCGGCGCGGATCGTCCGCTCCGTCGGAAACCGTTTCCCGGGGAAGAAGCATCTGGGATTTGATGTAGATGAGAAGGGCCGCGACAACCAGAAAATCCGCTTCGCGGGCCGGATTGATTTTGTCCGTGTCTTCCAGATAGTTCAGATATTCGCCGGTGATGACGGCGATGGGGATGTCATGGATGTCGATCTTCTTTTTCCTGATGAGAAAAAGGAGAAGATCCATAGGGCCCTGGAACACATCCAAGTTCACCTGATAGGACTGCACCGTTTCCATGACCCTCGCCCGCGGTTACAGGCCGATAGCCTTTCTGACATCCGCCATGGTTTGTTCGGC
>JAHIPL010000183.1 GCA_018894615.1 Acidobacteriota bacterium
AAAGCCGAGGAGACGGCCGAGGCCCTGAACAGGCTGGACGCCCGCGCCTCTATCGTCCACATCGATGAGGGTGTCAGAAAGGAGACTTCATGATCAACGCCACGCAGCTGAAAAAAGGGATGATTATCGTCATCGACGGCGAATTGTACCGCATTATGGACACAACCCACGTCACGCCCGGAAAGGGCAATGCCATCATGCAGACCAAGCTGCGCCGGCTCAGAGACCTGACCACACACGACTACCGCTTCCGGTCCAGAGACAAGGTGGAGCAGGCTTACCTGGAAACGATGGAGATGGAGTTTCTCTACCAGGAGGGCACGGATTACATCTTCATGAACCTCGAAACCTATGAACAGATGAAACTCTCCGAAGATGTGATGGGCGCCACCGTCAACTACCTCATTCCCAATGTGGTGTTCACCATCGAGATGTACGATAAAAGCCCGGTCGGCGTCAATCCGCCCATGACCATCGAGCTCAAAGTGACTAAAACCGCCCCCTTTATGAAAGGCGCCACGGCCGCTGCGGGCAACAAACCGGCGACGCTGGAGACCGGAATCACCATCAACGTTCCCCAGTTCATCAAGGAGGGGGATGTTCTCAAGATCGACACCCGCGAGGACAAGTACCTCGAACGGTCCAAGAATTGAAGACTTCCTTTTAAAAGGTCGCCCGGTGAACCCCGACATTACCGTGGGCGTCCGTAACCCTGACCGTTATCATGTCGTCCGCATTCGGCGGAAGAGTCATGCTGAACTTAAAGGACTCCTTGTTGGAATCACAGATACCGTCCTCGGGGAAGACCATCATCCACTGCCCCGGGCGCACCAGGTACTTCACTTCCCTGATATAAGAAAAGGTTTCCTGGGCGGTGAAGGTGACATTGAGGGAATTCCCTGATTTTTTCGCCTGAAAACCCTGAATTTCGGGCAGCGAATTGTCGACGACGATGGCCCGGCTCATTTTTTCCGCCTTGAGTTCCGTCCCGGCCGGATTGTCCATTCGATCCGAAGCCTCCACCTTGATAAAATAGATCCCGTCCGGAAGCGTCTGTGACTCGAATGTGAAGATCTCCTCGGTCCAGTCGTCCTTCAAAACACGCCACCGGGATGATTCATCCTCGCGCACGGAAATGGTGAAGACCAGGTTATCCCCGTTTTTATCGGCGGCCTGCCAGATGATTGTCTGAAAACCCTTGCGCAGAGCCCGCCGGGGTGCGAGAAAAGTTTTGGAATCGGAATCGGCGGAGGCGACTCCCTCTTTGTCATCCGTTCCCCAGATCACATCCTCTGTCAGGGGAGGCTTGATAAGCACCACATTGGGAGGAAGAGCCTCCAGCTGAAGAAAAGTCGGTTCCACATTCAACTCCCTGTGAAAAAGGCACACTTTGTCGACGATCGGAGAGTCCTTGCCCGATTGAGTCCTGAACACGATTTTAAACTGAAGATATCGCGCTTTGGGGCTCAGAATCTGTTCGCCGTTCCGATTCTGATAGGGAGGAGACCATTCACTCCAGGTCTTGTTCGGATTGACGGTGTTGCCGCTCCGGGTGAGGAATTGAAGAGACGTATCCTTTGTATTGACGGCCCGCCATTCCATTTTCCCCCAGAGAGACGGGGTTGTTGTGTCGAGAACGCGGCTAACGTATTCGCCTTCGAACCGCTGCCCGTCTTCCAGGTAGCTCATGCCGGAGGGGTTGTTGGTCAGCATGTAAATCCGGGACCGTCGGGGATAAAGCCCGTACACCTGTTCCGCATCTTTCTGCAGCAGAAGGGAAATCTGCTCGGACTGATTGTATGAGTAGATACGTCCCTTTTTCCCCGTTCCGAAAATGATCCGGTCGTCCTGGCTGTCCCAGGCAAGGGTGTAGATGAGTTCCTCGGCCGAGCTCCAGACCATTTTGGCCGCTCCCCTGCCGTCGATGCGGTAAAGAGCGCCGGGCTGCCCGCCCGTTCCGGTGAGGGTTGAAGAAGCGACGGACGACGCGGCAGCGGAATCGAGGGCGGCGGCGGACACGGTGACCGTCACATCGGCATCGGACGATGAAGCGCCGGCCGATGGGATTGAGCCCCCGGACAGGTCCGCAGCGGCCTTTTGCACCATTCCACCGGCGGCGATATAGATGTTTCCGGCTTTGTCCTGGACGATGCTTCGGACCTCCTCGAAGGGGGATTCAAAAAGGATTTCCGCCCGCCCTTTGTCCGTCAGGCGGTAGAGGTGACCCTTTCCTCCGGAACCGGCCAGAAGATTTCCGTCCCGGTCCTGATAGAGAGAGAGGATGTGGTTCTCATCCGCTTTGAGGATGGAGACACCCTGACCCTCCATGTTGATCCGGTAGATTCCACCCTCCTCTCCGACAGCCGCCAGGAGCGACCCGTCATCGGCGATCAGAAGATCCCAGATGTAGCGTTCCTGAGGATCGAAAAAGGGTTCGCCTTTATCCTTTTCCGTGATCTTATAGATTCGGCCCCCCGGTGAGGTGCCGGCATACAGGTTTCCGGCTGAATCCTGGGCGAGGCAGAACACGTCCATTTCGGGAAGGTTATAATACAGCTCGGCCTTGCCCGTCCTGTCGATGTGAATGATATGCCCGGAGTGCCCCGTGCCGATGAACAGATCGTCGTTTTTTCCGAACAGAAGGGACAGGTAAAATTCTTCTCCGGGGGTATCCATCGCCACTTCGTTCGGCGCCAGGATGAGCCGTCCGTCGGAAGAGACCGAAACCCCGTCGAACTTGCCCTTGAGGAAATCCTCAAAACGGTACAATTCCCACTTTTCCGGTACGACCGCATGCAGCGTGAGGGAACAGCAGATGATCAGGAAAATCGCAATTGCAGATATATTTTTCATAAAGACTCCTCTTACTTGATTGTGATGGGGATGAGCGTGCCCCCCTGGAAAACATGGTCGATCGGAATCTGGTACTGGCTCAGCGTCGATCGGGTGATCTCGACAGGGGCGGAGGATGCCGCCCGCGGCGAGGCCAGCATGGATTTGAGTGAAGGAGGAAGGTTGGGCATTTCCTCGCCTTGAAGAAAAAGGCCGGGCTTGGAAGCGAAGACTTTAAAATAAATGCGGTTGTTTTTGCGAAGGTTGCCGAGCAGGCGGATGAGTTGGTTCAGGTTGCGCGGGACGAACTGCGCATTCCGGTACTGGCTCATTTCGATGCTCTGCATGGACCGCGCATCGCCGATGGCCAGGTAAACCTGTGATCCGGACGGCAGATTCGGCGTGGCGAAGGGAACATCTTTGACAGAGGTTTCACCCCGGTGATTGCGGTAAAAAACACGGATGAGGATGCGTTCCCCCGACCGGGCTTCGTACTTGTCCAGCCAGACGCGCTCCAGATAGGCGAAGCGGATCTCTTCGGTCACCTGGATTTTGAGATCGATGCGGAAGATGCTGAGGTCGGCGAATTCGTTGTTGGTCAGGTAAAAGACGGCCGCAGCCAGAAGATTGGAGAGGCCGCTGACCGCGCTGTCATAAATTCCCGTGTAAAGGTCCTCGAGATTGATGCTTTGTCCGTTCTCGAGGAAAATATCGCCGGTGAATCGGATGGTGAGGTTGCCCAGAGCCCGTTCCTCGGCTGAGAGGAGGCTGGCGACAACCATGTTGGTCATGGCCGGTGTGATGATGTTGTCATCGCAGAGAAACACCTTGTAGTCACGGATCTGGCCGCGGGCGCCGATCATGGAGATGTTCATGGGAATGAAGCGGGGCCGCTCTCCCAGTTCTCCATAAACCCCGAAGGAGCGGTCCTGGGTGATGCGGCCGACGACCTCCGCCGTGTTTCCCAGCTTGAAGGACGATGCCATGCTGGGGACAACCGCCATGACACTGGCCCTGGTCATGGCGTAATCCACGGATCCCAGGTTGAACATGGGATGGCCAAAAGCCAGCACCTTGTTCCCGTCCACATAGGTCACCGTTCCCAGAGCGGAGACTTCGACATCGCCGCGGACGAGCTGCACGCCCACAGGGTCCCCTCCGCGAAGACCGGCATGCGAGACCGGTACGGTGTCTGTACTCTGGCCGGACCCTCCACCCAGAACAGCGTGAAATCCCAGCCTTGAAAAGAAGTCTCTGGCCTTGCCGTAGGTATTGTTCGAAAATCCTCTCAGAACAAGGGGGATACTGAGCGGTGTGATGGTCCGGCCGTCGGCGTACAGGGACGCCTGGGGTTGAAAGACCGCCTGGTTCATCGCCATCATGTCGTCAAGGCTCAGTTCCTTCTGAAGGGGATATCGGGGGGGAAGTGAAGACCGTTCCCCTTTTTTCTCCTGAACATCCATCATATCGGCGATAGGCGTGATGCCGGCGATGGTTTCCTTGGTGAAATTGCCGATGCTGTAGGCGACGGCGCCGACGAGCTTCCCGTCGATGTAGACGGGGCTGCCGCTCATCCCCTGGATGTTGCCCGCTTTATCAATGACGGGATGAGAGAGGCGGGCCAGGATGACATGACGTTTCGGGCTGATATTGTTGAGAACTCCCAGAATCTCGACATCGAATTCCTCGATTGTGTTTCCCAAAAAGACGGTTCGCCCTTTTCCCTTCATGCCGGCCTTGACCTGGCTGACGGGCATCAATTCCTCCGCCGCATGCAGAGTGAGGGAGAGAAATAGGAGAAGAGCCGGCGCAAGCCAGATTCTACGGGGTGTTAATTTGTTCATTTGTCTCTCTTTCGTCCGGTTCAGATAATTCCCAGTTTTTTTCCACACTCCTCAAAACTCTGAAGAACCGTGTTTAGTTCCTCTTCGGTGTGGGACGCGGAATAACTGGTCCGAATGAGAGTTTCCCCGTGGGGTACGGCGGGATAAATAACGGGATTTGTGAAGATGCCGGCATCCCGGAGCGCGCGCCACAGCATAAAGGTTTTCATGTCGTCGCCGATCATAACGGGGATAATGGGAGTTTGAGTGGGGCCGGTGTCGTAACCCATGGCTTCGAAACCTGATTTCATCCGCCGGGTGATGTCCCACAACCGATGTCGGCGTTCCGGTTCCTGCTCCATGATCTCCACGGTCGCCAGGACCGTGGCCACGGAGGCGGGTGTGATGCTGGCGCTGAAGATCAGGGCTCGGGCATGATGTTTGATGTAGGAGATGACCTTGGGATCGCCGACGACAAAACCGCCGAGGGAGGCAAAGGATTTGCTGAATGTGCCGACAATCAGATCGACGTCGTCCTCAAGGCCGAAATGCTCGGCCGTTCCCCTTCCGTTGTCTCCCATCACACCGATGCCGTGGGCATCGTCCACGAGAAGCTGGAAACCGTATTTTTTCTTGAGTTCCACAATACCGGGCAGATCGGCCAGATCCCCCTCCATGCTGAAGACGCCGTCGACGATAACCAGCTTTCCGACTTCAGGATCCAGGTCGGAAAGGACCTGCTCCAGGTGCCCCACGTCGTTGTGCTTGAACCACACTCCTTTTCCTTTTGAAAGACGGCAGGCGTCGATGATGCTGGCATGGTCCATCCTGTCCTTGATGACCACATCATTTTCCGTGATCAGGGACGAGATGACCCCCTGATTGGTCTGGAATCCTGTGCTCATGGTCAGGGCCGCTTCTTTGTTCATGAACGCGGCCAGCTTTTCTTCCAGCTCGACATGAATGTCCAGCGTTCCGTTCAGGAAGCGGGAACCGCATGTGGCCACGCCGTACTGATCGATGGCTTTATGGGCGGCCTCCATGACTTTGGGGTGATCAAGCAGGCCGAGATAGTTGTTGGATCCGACCATGATCATTTCCTTGCCGTCGACTTTTACCTTGTTGCCGTAAACCTCTTCGACCGGAGTGAAATAAGGGTAGATTCCGCGGGCCTGGGCTTCTTCGACCCGCTTGTAAGCAAAACATTTATCAAAAATACTCAAGGCTGTCCTCCTTTTATATAGACACTGCATTGAAACAGTTTTTTTTGACCGGGATAGAAGGATAATTTAAAATAACGGTTATGAACGTCTTTGTCACAGGCGGTACCGGATTTATCGGAAGTCATCTGATCGAGTTCCTGCAGCGACACGTTTCGGCAAATATCCACGCCCTGGTACGGGATCCCAACAACCTTAAATGGTTGGATGGGCTGGATATCAATATGTCAGAGGGAGACCTGTTTTCAATTCCGGTACTTCCTCGCGACCTGGATATTATCTTTCACCTCGCCGGCCACACAAAAGCAGCCAAACCAGCTGATTATTATACCGTAAACAGAGAAGGAACGGCAAGCCTTTTCCAGGCACTGCATGACCAGGGGATTCATCCGAAGAGGATCGTCTATCTCAGCAGCTTTGCCGCGGGAGGGCCATCTTCGGGCGCTTGTCCAAGAAACGAGGACATGCCGCCGGCCCCTGTTTCCTCATACGGACGAAGCAAGCTCGAAGGAGAAAAAGAGACCCTCAAGTGGAAAGACCGTTTTCCCGTCGGAATCGTCCGGGTAGGCGCGGTGTACGGTCCCAGAGACAGGGCGTTCCTTCCCTACCTCCGCTCGGTAAAAAAGGGATTTCTGCCTCTTTTTGATCGAAAGAACCGGTTGTTGAATCTCTGCTACGTGAAAGACCTCTGCACGGGGCTGGCGCTGGCAGGGACCGGTGACTATGAATCGGGGGGAATTTTCAACATCGCCCATCCGGAAACCGTCAGCTGGCGGCAGATCGGGCAGACAGCCGGCGAAATCATGAATATAGAGCCCCGTCTTTTTCCCATTCCGGGTCCGGTGGTTTTTTCGTTCGCCCTTTTGTCCGATCTCATGCGCCTGGTCACAAAAAAACGGTCTGTTTTCAGCCTTCAGAAATACAGGGAATTCATTCAGGACGGCTGGTGCGGCGACACAACCAGGGCGCAAACGAGGCTGGGCTTTTCGCCAGGTTACGATTTAAAGGCCGGCCTTGAACAAACCATCCGCTGGTACCTCTCCCACCACTGGCTTTAAGTATAAATTATTTGATGTGGATGCGGTTGAGGGTGTAGAAATCAGCTGAGAATTTGGCGCTCGTTTTGATGCCGTAGCCTTCCTGGAAATTGCAGACGAAATACTTGATCGTCCCTTCCAGCGTATGATTGCCCCGCAGAGCCTCCAGACTCACGGTGAATGGGATTTCCACCGGTTTGTTCAAATTCAGAAACTCCCGGCCGTTCATTTTTCCGATTTCAATCTCGAGGTCGGAAGCCGTGAAAAAATATTTAGGGAAAATGAGTTCTTTC
>JAHIPL010000029.1 GCA_018894615.1 Acidobacteriota bacterium
CGCACCTCATGGGGCGAAGCCTCCATGGACATCGAGGGATTCTGCGGCTGCTGCAATCCCTCTCACTTCGCCGTTCTGCCGGACGGGTCCTTTGTGACAAGCGAAAAGGGGATTCCCCGGGTCAAAATATACGACCGACTGGGGCGGCTGGCGTCCGTCGTGGCCGGACCGGACCGGTTTGACGAAGGCACGAAGGGGCTGGACACGGCCGCGGACGCCGACGGCCGCATCTATATCCTGGACCCGTCGCGTAAACGTGTTCGAATTTTTTCTGAAAAAAAGAGGGACAACGAATGAATGTTTCACATCCCAGGCGCCGCTTTCTGAAAGCGGCCCTGCGCACCCTGGCCTTCGGAGGGTTGGCCGGACTGGGGATCTCGCTCGGTCTTCGCTCCGACACGGGGCAGGCGGACGCTTCCTGCCAGGACACGCCGCTCTGCGGCGGCTGTATCGAGCTCACCCGATGCCCCCGCACAAAGGCGCGGCATTTCAGGCAGGAACGCCCCTCCGGAGAGCAGCGGCCCCCCGAATCCGCAGGTGGAGGACGCCATGGCCGGTAAACCGGAAAGGGCAGGCATCAACCGCCGCGGTTTTCTCAAATCGAGTCTCAACACCCTCTCCGGCCTTCTCATCGGAGGGATCGGCGGGCTTCTTTTCAGCCGGTCATCCAAAAAGGAGATGGTCTGGCAGATCGATCCCGAAATCTGCATCCAGTGCGAGCGATGCGCCGCCAACTGCGTCCTGGCCCACTCGGCCGTCAAGTGTGTCCACTCTTTCTCCATGTGCGGCTACTGCGATCTGTGCAGCGGGTACCTGGAACCGGGAGCCAGGTCACGGGACACGGGTGCCGAAAATCAGCTCTGCCCCACGGGAGCCCTCAAGAGGACGTTCATTGAAAATCCCTACTTCGAATACACCATCGATGAAAAGCTCTGCATCGGCTGCGGGAAATGCGTCAAGGGCTGCGCCGCCTTCGGCAACGGATCACTCTGCCTCCAGGTCCGGCACGACCGCTGCCTGAACTGCAACGAGTGTTCCATCGCCCGTTCCTGTCCATCACAGGCCTGGAAGCGGGTGCCGGCCGACCGCCCCTACATTCTCAGAGGAGACGAGAGCGCCTCATTCGAGCGCCGGATGAAGCGGGGCGACCATGGCTGAGGTGCGGCGGATGGGGAAACGTTCTTCTGGAAACAACAGGCGAGAATCCATCCATCGCAGAGGGCCGGCGGCCGCCGGGATGCTTATATTATTTTCTCTGCTGCTGGCGGCCGTCCTCGGCTATGCCCAGATTCAGGAGCGTTTCCCCAAACCGGATTTTCAGACCGACTACACCCGTCCCGATCTCAGCACCCCTCTTCCCCGGGCCCAGGTGTGGGAATACGTGGACATCGCGGTCCTGATCGCCGCCCTCGTTCTCGCTTCCTACTTCGCCCACCGCCTGCGATCCCGCCGGAAAATATTCTGGCTGATGGTCTTTTCCCTCGTTTATTTCGGCTTCATTCGCCAGGGTTGTGTCTGCGCCGTGGGCGCCGTACAGAATGTCGCTTACGCCCTCTTCAACACGGGATACGCCATTCCTCTCAGTGTGATCGCCTTTTTTGTCCTGCCCCTCGTCTTCACCCTGTTTTACGGCCGGACATTCTGTGCCGCCGTCTGCCCCCTGGGCGCCGCCCAGGACGCCGTTATTCTCAAACCGGTCAGGCTGTCTTCGACGACGGCCGGCCTGTTGGGAATGCTGCCCGTCATCTATCTCGGCCTGGCCGTGCTCTTCGCCGCAACGGGAACGGGATTCATCATCTGCCGCTACGACCCCTTCATCGGATTTTTCCGCTTCGGGGCCAGCTTCGCTATGGTCCTTTTCGGCGCGGCCGTTCTGCTTCTGGGGACGGTTGTCGCCCGCCCCTACTGCCGCTTTCTCTGTCCGCTCGGCGTGCTTCTCGACTGGATGTCGCGCCTCTCAAAAAAGCATGTTAAAATCACTCCCGACACCTGCAGCAACTGCCGACTGTGTGAGGAGTCCTGTCCCTTCGGGGCCATACACAAGCCCAACCCCTCGGCGCAATCTCCGGACAAACAAACCGAACTCCGGCGGCTGGCCGTTCTGCTCGTGCTTCTGCCCGTGATCATGTTCGGCGCAGGATGGGCGGGTTCGAGGCTTTATGTTCCGCTCGCCAGGCAGCACCCGACGGTGGCCCTGTCGGAAGAGATCCTTCTTGAAAACGGCGGTAAAAGAGCCGTGATGACGGACGCCACCCGGGCCTTTCGCGCCTCGGGGAAAACGGCGGACGAACTCTTCGAGGAGGCCGGACGGATTCAGCAGCGCTTCCGGACCGGCGGCTGGCTGCTGGGAGGATTTATCGGAATTGTCTTCGTCTTCAAGCTGATCGGGCTGACCATCCTGCGCCGGCGGCCGGAGTACGAGATCGACGCGGGAGCCTGTTTCAGCTGCGGACGCTGTTTTTCCTTCTGCCCCTATGAACAGCTGCGCCTGGGAACGATCACGCAGAAAGAACTTGAGGAGATGGAACGAGAGGGAAAAAACGGCAGCGGTGCCGGAGGGACATCGCCAATGGAGAACAACCAAAATGGATAAGCCGAGCAAAAAAGAGGGAGTCTTGTACAGGACCGCCCGCGGCGTGGCCGTGGTTTCCGGAATCTTCGCTCTGATTCTTTGTGTGCTCCTCATCGCCAATTTCCTTCAAACCCAATCCGTCGATCCTCTGAACAGCGGCGCACTGACACGGCTCATGGAGGAACTGAGGGGAAATCCCGAGGACACGGCCCTCAAGGAACAGATCCGGGCGCTCGATCTCCTGGCCCGGAAAGCGTATTTCACCCGGCAGTGGCAGATCCGGACGGGCAGTTATCTTCTGTTCGGCTTTGTTCTGGCCCTGATCCTTTCCCTGAAATACATGAGCGCTTTCCGCTCCCGGCTGCCCGACCTCAGGAAAGGGCCCGGGCCGGACAGGACCTGGGAAGAAAAACTTCTCTCCCGCCGTTCCCTGATCTATACCGGGCTGGGGCTTTTTGTCCTGGCTCTTTCCGCCGGAGCTCTGTCCCGCAGCGATCTTCGTCGGATCGGCCGCGCAGAAAAACCGACCGTCTCAGCGGATTTCGCATCCGCAGAGGACATGCGGAAAAACTGGCCGGCGTTCAGAGGGCCCGGGGGCAACGGCGTCGCCTTTTCCGAAAAGATTCCGATGGAATGGAATGGGGAGACGGGAGAAAACATCCTCTGGAAAATTCCCGTTCCCATGGAGGGCTACAACTCCCCCATCGTCTGGGACGGCAGACTGTTCCTCTCGGGCGCCGACAGGAATAATCAGGCCGTTTTCTGCTACAACACGGAAAACGGAGAGCTGCTGTGGCGGGCGGATCTTGACGACATCCCCGGCTCTCCCCAGGAGCGTCCTCGAACCACGGAAGACACGGGGTATGCCGCATCGACCATGGCCACGGACGGACGCCGGGTTTTCGTTATCTTCGCAACCGGGGATGCAGCCGGGCTGTCCATGGACGGCACAAGGATCTGGGCCAAAAACCTTGGACTGCCGCAGAATCATTACGGCCATTCCTCCTCCCTCATCGTTTTTGAAGACCGGCTCCTCATCCAGTACGATCAGAACACGGGCGGCCGGCTGATCGCTCTCAACACCCGCTCGGGAGAGGTCATTTACGACAGACCGCGGGAGGTGGAGATCTCCTGGGCCTCTCCCATTCTGGTCGACACCGGCAGCCGGACGGAACTCATCCTCAATTCCAATCCCTCGGTCGTCTCCTATGATCCCGTGAGCGGCACGGAACTGTGGAACATCCGCTGCATGATGGGCGAAGTGGCCCCCTCCCCGGCCTACGCCGACGGCATGGTCTTCGCCGTCAATGATTACGCCCGCCTGGTCGGCATCGATCTCTCGGGGGAGCCGTCCATCGCCTGGGAGGTCATCGACGACCTGTCCGAGGTGTCCAGCCCCGTGGCGTCAGGGGGGCTTGTGTTTATGGCGGCAAGCTACGGCGCCCTGTCCTGCCTCGACGCCAAAACCGGCGATCTCCTGTGGATCGAAGACTTCGACGACGGCTTCTACTCCTCCCCCATTCTGTCCGGCGGAAACATCTATCTCATGGACATGAGCGGTGTGACGCACATCATCAAGGCGGCACGGGAATTCGAAGTGACCGCCCGCAATCCCCTGGGAGAAAAGGCCGTCACCATTCCCGCCTTCATGCCCGGACGGATCTACATCCGCGGATACAAAAACCTGATCTGCATCGGAAGCGGAGGCGATGGCCAACCCTGAACAAACGGTCGATCCCAAAGACATCGACCGCATCATCCAATCCGTCGGCCGGGAGGCCGGCCGCATCATCCCTCTTCTGCACGCCATTCAGAAAAAATACAACTACCTTCCCGAAGATGCCCTTCGCCTCCTCTGTGACCGGACCGATATAAGGCCCGCCGACGTCACCGGCATCGCTTCCTTTTATACGGGATTCCGGCTGACTCCCGCGGGGGAGCATATCATTCAGGTCTGTACAGGCACGGCCTGCCACGTCAAGGGAGCGGAGCGGGTGTACGACGCCCTCTGCCGCGAACTGCGCATCGGCTCAGGAAAGGACACCGATCCGGAAGGCCGCTTCACCCTGCAAAACGTAGCCTGCCTCGGCTGCTGCACCATCGCCCCGGTCGTCCAGATCGACACCGTCACATACGGTCATGTCACGACGGACGGCGTAGGCCGCATGCTGGAGGATTTCCTCCGGCGCGGAACGGATAAAAAAGCGCTCACCGACGGCCGGCGGGCGAAAAACGGGACGGGGGAAATCAGGCTGGGGCTGGGTTCCTGCTGTATCGCCGGCGGCAGTGGTCTCGTGTGGGAGGAACTGGAGAGGAATCTGGAACGGGCCGGTATTCAAACGACCGTCAAACGGGTGGGATGTGTGGGAATGTGTCACCGCACGCCGCTTCTGGAAATCGATCTTCCGGACAGGGACCCCATCCTTTACGAAAAAGTGCGGCCTGAGGATGTGCCGTCCATCGTCGGCCGGCATTTCCGCCCTAAATCCATCCTGTCCCGGATAAAAAACACCGCCGTCCGGACACTGGAGAACCTGCTGGAAGACCCCTCGATCAACGGATTCAGCCGCCATCCTCTCCATGCCCGTGATCCTCAGGTCGGCGCATTCCTGGGACGCCAGATTCACATCGCCACCGAACACTACGGGCAGATCGATCCCATCGACCTGGACGAGTACCGGAGGAGAGACGGTTTCAAGGCCCTGGAAGACTGCCTGAAGGGAAAAACACCAGATGAAGTGATCGACCGGATCAAGGCAAGCGGCCTGCGCGGACGCGGAGGGGCCGGCTTTCCCACGGGTGAGAAATGGCGGATCACACGGGCTTCAGGAGATCCTGAAACAAGCGTCATCTGCAACGGCGACGAGGGGGACCCCGGCGCCTTCATGGACCGGATGATCCTCGAATCCTACCCCTTCCGCGTGATCGAGGGCATGGCCGTCGCCGCCTACGCCGTAGGCGCTGGGCGGGGCTACTTCTACATCCGGGCCGAGTACCCGCTGGCCGTTCGAAGGGTCCGCGCCGCCCTCAATAAATGCCGGGAGGCGGGTTTTCTTGGAACGCGGATATTCGGGTCGGCTTTCTCTCTCGATCTTGATATCATGGAAGGCGCCGGCGCTTTTGTCTGCGGCGAAGAGACCGCCCTCATCGCTTCAATGGAGGGGAAGAGAGGCAATCCCGTCTTCCGTCCTCCCTATCCGGCCCAAAAAGGCCTGTGGGGACATGCCACCCTGGTCAACAACTGCGAAACCCTGGCCACCGTCCCCTGGATTCTCCGGCACGGAGTGGAGTCCTACACCCGGCTCGGAACGGAAAAGAGCAAGGGCACCAAAGTCTTTTCCCTGGCCGGGAAAGTGGCCCGCGGGGGACTGATCGAAGTCCCCATGGGCATCACCATCCGGGAAATCGTGGAGGACATCGGCGGCGGAATCGAGGGGGGCGGGTCCTTTAAGGCCGTCCAGATCGGCGGGCCTTCGGGAGGCTGTGTGCCCGCCGACCGGGCCGGAACCCGGGTGGACTACGAGGACCTGACCCGGGTGGGGGCCATGATGGGATCGGGCGGCCTGCTCGTTCTGGATGATTCCGACTGCATGGTGGACATCGCCCGCTATTTTCTGACATTCACCTGCCGGCAGTCCTGCGGGAAGTGCACCTTCTGCCGCATCGGCACCCGCCGGATGCTCTCCATTCTGGACGCTGTCTGCGAGGGCCGGGGCCGGGCAGACGACCTCAACAAACTGGAGGAGATCGCCGCGGCCACAAAGAGGGGAAGCCTGTGCGGCCTGGGAAAAACGGCTCCCAATCCCGTGCTCACCACCCTGGCCTATTTTCGTGACGAATACGAGGCCCACCTGAATGGTGTCTGTCCTGCAAAAAAATGCAAGGCGCTCATCACCTACGGGATCAACGAGCGGTGCATCGGCTGTACGATCTGCGCTCAGAACTGCCCATCCGGAGCGATCCAGGCCACTCCCTACAAAAAGCACCAGATCGATGGAGAGGCCTGTATCAAATGCGGGACCTGCCTTCAGGTCTGTCCCGAAAACGCGGTGGAGGTCCGGTGAAAAAGATAAGACTGTCCATCGATGGCCGGGACATCACCGTCCCCGAGAGGACAACAGTGCTCGAGGCGGCGGCCGCGCTGGACATCGCTATTCCCACCCTGTGCCACCGCGACGGCATCGAACCCTTCACGTCCTGCATGGTGTGTGTGGTCCTCGAAACCCGGACCGGGAAACTGATCCCCGCCTGCACGGCCCCGACCGCCGAAGGAATGCGGATCGAAACAGACACGCCGGCCGTTCGGAAAGCGCGGCGGGACAGCCTGGACTTTCTTCTCAGCGAGCACGTGGGGGAATGTGAGGCGCCCTGCACCCGGGCCTGCCCGACCGGCATGAACATCCCGCGAATGATCAGGGAGATCCGAAGCGGGCGGTTCGACCTGGCCGTAAAGACCGTCAAACGGCACATCGCCCTCCCCGCAGTCTTGGGCCGTATCTGTCCCGCACCCTGTGAAAAGGCCTGCCGCCGAAGGGAACACGACCAACCGGTGTCCATCTGCCTGCTGAAACGCCTCTCAGCCGACCAGGACCTTCAGGCGGAATCACCCTTTCGACCGGAGGGAGATCCGCCCGGCGGAAAAACCGTTGCGGTCGTAGGCGCCGGACCGGCCGGACTGGCAGCCGCTTATTTTCTCAGCCTTCTTGGACATCTCTGCACCATTTTCGACAAAAATTCCCGGGCGGGCGGAACCCTGCGCACAGCGGTCCCGAAAGACATCCTTCCGGAATCCGTTCTGGACGCGGACATCGGCGGCATCATCGGGCACGGGGTGACATTCATGCCCGGCAGGGAACTGGGACGGAATCTCGATCTGGAGGGCCTGTGCAAAAGCGTCGATGCCGTGCTGCTGACCCCCGGCACCGTATCCCCGTCCCTTTTTGATGGATCGGATCTTGAAATGTCACTGAAGGGCATAAAAATCACACGGCCCGGATACACAACCTCCCGGCCGGGTGTCTTTGCCGCCGGTGGGGTCGTGGCCGAGTCTAAAATGGCTGTCCGCGCCGTGGGGCAGGGAAGAGAAGCGGCCCTGTCCATTCACCGCTTCCTTGAAGGACACAACCCGGACGACAATCAGGATGTTTTCCACTCCCTGTTCGGACGACTTCAGCCGGAAGAAATCAAGGAATACCTTCAGGAGGCCGAAGCGGACGGTCGGGTCGAGCCCGCGGGAGAACGGGAGGGCGGATTCACGCGGGAGGAGGCGGTGAGGGAAGCCGGGCGCTGTTTCGGCTGCGACTGCCGCAAACTCACAGACTGCCGGCTGCGCCGCTTCGCCGCGGAGTACGGGACCGACCAAAAGCGCTACCGGGCCGGGGAGAGACGCCCCATCGAAAAAATCCAGCAGCACGCCGATGTGGTGTATGAGCCGGGGAAGTGCATCAAGTGCGGGCTGTGCGTCCGCATCACGAAAAATTCAGCGGAAACACTGGGTCTGACCTTTGTCGGGCGCGGATTTGACGTCCGTGTCGAGGCTCCGTTCGGGGAGCCCCTTGACAGAGCCCTGGTGAAGGCGGCTGCGGAGTGCGTCGAGGCCTGCCCGACGGCGGCGCTTTCCTGGAAGGATCGGAAGGAGAAAACACCGTGAAAATCGGACGAACAACAGCGGCGGCGCTCTGCGTCCTTCTGCTTTTTGCTCCCGGGTGCGGGAAACAAACCGCCTCCCCGGAAAACCCACTCACTCACCCGGAGGCCAGGTGGTACAATTTTCGCGGAAACGCCGCTCTGACGGGCCTAGCGGCCGATGAACCGGCTGACAACCCGGTTCTTCTCTGGTCCTTTCCAACGGAAGGTTTCATCATTTCCTCGCCCGTCATCGGCTACGGAAAGGTGTTCGCCGGTTCGACGGACGGTAAGATTTATGCCCTCGACCTCGAAACCGGCGACAAGATCTGGGCTTTCGACACCGAAGACGACATCGAGGCGCCTCCGCTTCTTGACGGAAAATCCCTCTACATCGGAAATCTGAGCGGTGATTTTTTCGCACTGGACGCGGAAACGGGCCGCCTCCGCTGGACCTACTCCTGCGATAACTCCATCTTCGGGTCGGCCAATGCCGTCCCGGGGCCGGAAGAAGACAGCCGCCTTCTCCTCATCGGCAGCCACGACAACCGCCTGCACTGCCTCCGGGACATAGACGGCTCCCTCGTCTGGACCTATGAAACGGACAATTTCATCAACGGCACACCGGCCACAGACGGAAGCGTTGTCGTGTTCGGCGGCTGTGACGAGTATCTGCACATCGTGTCCGTCCGCGACGGTGTCAAGACGGGAGACGTCTGGGCCGGTTCCTACATCGCCGGCTCGGCGGCCATCGACAAAGGGACCGCCTACCTCGGCCATTACGGCAGCAAGCTGATCGCCATCGACCTTCAGGAAAAAAAGATCATCTGGGAATACATGGACCGCAAGCAAGGTGACGCTTTTTTCTCATCCCCGGCCGTCGGAGAAGACCGGATTCTGATCGGCTCACGCGACAACCGCCTGCACTGCGTCGACCGGAAAACGGGTGAGGGAATATGGACCTTCAGCACACGGGACTGGGTGGAAAGCTCCCCTGTCATCGCCGGAGACAGGGTCATATTCGGATCGACGGACGGACGCCTCTACATGGTCGACATCAAAAACGGAGGGCTCTTGTGGTCCTATGAAATCGGAGCGGCCGTTTTCGCCTGCCCGGCGGTCACAGCCGGATTGATCGCCGTCGGCGCCGAGGACGGCCGAATCTACCTTTTTGGAGACAAACAGTGAAAATCGCATACATCACACCCGGTTCGGGCGGGACATTCTACTGCCAGAACTGCTACCGGGACGACGAACTTCTGACATCTCTGCTGCGCCTGGGACATGATGTCCTCAAGATCCCCATGTATCTGCCCTCCAATATGGGCGGCACCGGCGGAATCCAAAAGAGCCCCGTTTTTTACGGCGCCATCAATGTCTATCTCCGGGAAAAACTGCCATTCTACAGGCAGGCGCCGGGCTGGATGGAAAAAATCTTCGACTCCCAGACGCTGCTTCAAATCGCCGCTAAAAAGTCCGGCTCGACGCGGGCTTCAGGCCTGGAAGACATGACGATGTCCATGCTTCAGGGGGAGAAAGGGCATCAGGCCGAGGAGCTGGAACACCTCGTCCGCCATCTCAGGGACGAAGTCAAACCGGATGTGATCCATCTCTCCAACGCCCTTCTTCTGGGTCTGGCCCGGCGGCTGAAACAGGAGACGTCCGCGACCATCGTCTGTTCCCTTCAGGACGAAAATGAGTGGGTGGACCTGATGGAGGAGGACTATCAGCAACGGGCCTGGGATCTGATGGCCCGGCGCGGCGAGGATGTCGACCTGTTCATCACTTCGAGCCGTTACTACGCCGACCGCTGCCGCGAAACGCTTCGCATCCCGGCCGAAAAACTGGATATCATCCCGGGCGGTATCAACTGCCAGGGATATGAGCCGTCCCCCCTTCCCTTCGATCCACCGGCCGTCGGATACATGTGCCGCATGTCGGAATATTTCGGACTCGGCATCCTGTTCGAAGCCTGGATGCGCCTCAGGAAAGAAAGTCGATTCCGTGATGTGAAACTCCATCTGACTGGAGGCTACACCGGCGACGATAAAAAATTCGTCAACGGACTTCTCCGGCGGGCGGAAGAGGAAAATATGCACAACGATATCCGCATCTGGAAGGATTTTTCAAAGCCGCAGCGCATTCAGTTTCTCAAGTCGCTGACTCTCCTCTCCGTACCGGTCCCGGAGGGAGAGGCCTTCGGCGCCTATCAGTACGAAGCGCTGGCGGCCGGAGTCCCCGTGGTTCAGCCCAATGTCGGCTGCTACCCGGAATTCATCGAGGCGACGGGCGGCGGCGTTCTTTTTGAGCCCAACACCCCCGAACGACTGGCCGAAGAGATGGCCGTCCTCCTTGATGATCCGGACAGGGTGCGGGGAATGGCGGCCGCAGGGCGAAAGGTTGTTCTGGAGAGGTTCTGCATTCAGGACACGGCCCTCCATATAACGGAGAGCTACCGGAAGGTCATCGAGCAGGGAAAATCCCGAACGGGGGACGGAGGGAGACAATGATTCTGGAATGTTTCGATATCGTCAAGATCTTCGCACGCCCCTCGGACGAAGGGCATCTGACCGTGCTTGACGGCGTTTCCCTGGACGTCGAGCTCGGGGACAGCCTGGCCGTCGTGGGCCCTTCGGGGTCGGGGAAAAGCACCTTCCTCAACATCATCGGGACGCTGGAACGGCCCACCTCGGGCACCATCCGAATCGACGGACGAAATCCGGCGGAGATGGACGACAGGACCCTCTCCCGCTTCAGAAATCTCGA
>JAHIPL010000184.1 GCA_018894615.1 Acidobacteriota bacterium
AACAAACTCACACTGACTGAGTTGAAAACATCTCTCTTGAAAAGAGGATCCAGCCACTGGCTTTTCTGATAGAGAGGTCCTGCGACTGCGGCTGCTATCTCATCCTTCGATTTTTGCCAGAGGACAGTGATCGCTCTATCATAAAAAGAAAGGGACTGGCGTCCTGTTATCCCCTGCTCCATGTTACCCACAGATTCCCTGTTCTCCCACAGCCAGACAATGGCATCGGCAAGAGCGTTGGGCCCAAAATCAGAATCCGGCTCCCGGCCCAGCCATTCTTTTGTCAAATCTGTATAATAGATGTAAGAGGCGCGGTCAAGGCGCCATCTGCAGTTGTCTAAATCTTCATACAGACTCTCCGCTTCTTCCTTTAACCGATCCGGATCAGCGCCCATTTCTTCCAGGAGGGAACAAAAGGCGCGGCGTGCCACAAGATCAACGGGAACGCCTGAGGAGGTCACATTGGACTTAATATCAAAATTCTTGATCTCACCATATGTCTCGAGGGCCGCATCCAGACGGCCGGCCTTTCTCATATTTCGAGCCATACGAAGCATTGCGGCGGCCCTTGTGGAAGGATCTTCAGAACCAGACAATGGGCGCAGGAGAGAGATCGCCCGATTATAATCGTTGTCCTGAAATTCGGCTCTTTCGGCATCAGTAAAAAGCTGGGATGGGGCTTCATGCCCGGAAGGCATGACCGGGTAGTAAAGCAGAGTTTTTTCCGGCCAGACTCGTACTCCTTCTGAATCCATCGAAACCAGAAAAAAATCTTCTTGTTCGGGGGAAAACTCGCTCGCTTGAGGGTCATCCAATTTCCGTTCCTCGATCACAAGGGTTTGTTCCAAGGCGGCGATGATGCGATCTGCGGCCGCCTCCCGTTTTTCTTCAATCTGCTGCACTTCCAATGTGCGGTCCTGCTGCACAAGACGCAAACCCATCCAGATCAGAGCAAAAACAGACATCACGGCAGCGGCCAGGAATAGAACGGTGGTCTTTTGAGTAATGAGTCCCCAGAATCTCCGTGCTTTCACTGTCAATTCAACTTACCTCTACTCTATCCAACACGGCCAAACTTTTCAATCAAGATAATGTCAAGACTCTGTCAAGATTGTGTGAAGGAAATAGTGAGGGACGGTCCGCGAACGAACCGTCCCTATCAATCCACGTTTTGCGGGCTTATTTTTTGTCTTTGGTTTTGGGCAGGAAGTTTTCCATCCTGTTATTTTCAGTCAACTGGACGATGCGCGGAGTTCTGGAGGAGATGGGGGGGGGTTATGTTAAAAGCGATAGAACGGCGTCGCGGTTAAAAACGATGAAATCATCCTGATCTTCGAGAAAAGGGGCGATATCATCGATGACAGAAGTCCAGTCCAAAGATTCCCCGTTGCCCCGTACGGTGCGCAGCCAGTTATCCTCCTGGATGGGCTCAAAACCGGGTTGTTGCTGCGCGATGGCGTTGGAGAGGAGGGTCAAGTTGGGTGTCAATCCCGGCCATTTGGATCTGAACCAGAAAAGATCGTAGATGTCTCTTCCTTTGGTATAAGGCCTCAGCAGAACGGCCGCCAATTTTCCCGCAAACGCTGAGGATAAATCATAATGTTTGATCAACACGGGAAGATGGAGATTAACAATGGTTCCTTCCTCTTTCCATCCGGAAGGTGGATTGGAATCGATTTCAATGTGAATGGATGTTTTCTCTTCTTTTCGGCCGGATAATCCAAGTTCATAGAGCAGTCCGGAAAATCCCACTTTGATGCGTTTGACTGTTTTTGTTGTCTTCAAGGTCGTCGATGATTCGTACCCGGCCCGCATGAGCTCGCGTTCGAGTGTAGGAGAGAACAGTTTCTCTTGAGCGGCATCCCAACTTGGCTTTGCAGTGAAATCCAGATCCTCCGAATAGCGGCGGATTCGGTAAAGAAATCGCAGAGCCGTGCCTCCGACAAACAACAGGGAGTCATCCAGTTTTGTCTTCTGCATCAGAAAGAGAAGATAGTTTTGGAGATATTCGCGAAGGACCTGCCGTTCATTTCCTTTGGATTGACGCGCGGTCTGAAGGGCGATGTCTTTCATGATCTGTTCTCCCTGATGAATTCGGTGATTCGCTGCGATGCCTTATGGAAAGAGGGGGAGGGGTTCATCGACGTGTATTTTTCCCACTGATCCACGTTGAATTCTTCAAGATTTTGAAGCCGCAGCTCTTCCAGCCAATCGAAAGAAAAGGGATGGCGGCGAAGATGAAGATAAAGCTTATCCCAAAGGGCTTTTTCCGGCGAGGCGATGACGATGTCTTGGCCCTGAACTTCCATTTTTGAATATCCGGTGAAATACAATGGCTGCATGTGCCTATAAATGAAGAGACGTCCAACGACCTGAAAATTTTCCGCCCGGACCGTCGTCACGGAAGTGGGATTGGGAGATTCCTCCGGAATGAGTCCATGGAAAGCGAGGGCCCAATCAAGCGACAGGTAGGAAGGGGAGACGACATTATTGGCGATGACTGCCGGGGGGATTTCACGGAATCGGTATGGTTCGGCGATCAGATACCAGCTGCGGCGGATCTGGATGAGTTTGTCCGCCTTAACCCAACGGGACATTTGGACATGAAGATAGTTCCGGGATTCAGGGAAAATCTCCAGCATAGAGGAGTTGAACAAGGGTTTGTCCGCGAACTGGTGGAGAAAATCCGCCCATCTCATAACGACAACTTATCATAAATGATAATATATTGCAATATAATACGAGGGTGTGGGCTGAATCCGGTCGACGGTGTTGTAATGGAGTCCGGATGGTGATACAGATCTCCGGCAGGGGACGTCATTTATGATGAAGGCTGACGGATCCGGCTGCTTACGGCAGAGATCTCCGCCGAGGAAACTTCTTAAGAGCCGGGTTTGACCTGTCCGGTGGGGACTCCGAGATGACAAAGGTGAAAAGCATTTTTTCTTTTCAGAAGACGCGATTCAGGGATTTTGCCGAGCGGTATCTGGCCTTTTCGAAGACAAACAAGGCTCCGGCCACCTACAGCCGGCATGATTGCAACAACATGCGGCCTCTGCTGGAGTATTTCGGCGGGAAGTCGTTGAGTGCCATAACCTCACTTTTAGTTGAAAGATACAAGGATGAGCGGGTGAAACGTGTTGCGCCGGCAACGGTGAACAGGGAACTGGCCACGCTGCGGCACATGTACACCAAAGCGGTCGAGTGGGGATTTGTGAGAGGCAATCCGCTAAAAGGGGTGAAGCGGTTAAAGGAACCACCGGGGCGGGTGCGGTATTTGAGGGAGGAGGAGATCGGGCGCTTGTTACGGTGCTGTGCCGGTCACATTCACCCGATTGTGCTGACGGCGCTCCACACCGGCATGAGGAAGGGAGAGCTGCTCATGCTCAAGTGGGAGAGGTTGGATCTCGTGCGGCGGAGAATTACCGTTGTTCACAGCAAGAACAATGATGTAAGGGCCGTTCCCATCAACCAGACACTGTATAGATTGTTGGAGGAACTGGGTCGGAAGGGGGAAAGCGGGCATGTGTTCCGGGGGCCTGACGGGAAGGCGTTGGGGGACATCAAGAAGGGATTTGCCGGGGCGGTTAGGCGGGCGGGGATCGAGGATTTCCGCTTTCACGACCTTCGGCACACCTTCGCCTCCTACCTGGTGATGAGCGGGGTGGATCTACGGACAGTGCAGCAGGTGCTGGGGCACACGGAGATCAACACGACGCTTCGCTATGCTCATCTTTCGACGCGCCACGTCCTCGAATCGCTGGAGCGGCTGGATGGGATTATGCATAAAGATTGTCCACCCTTTTGATCATCGAGAGGAGCTCTCTGAAACCGCATACATCGATATTCTTAATTTGTTGACTTCGTTCTCCGCCGTAAACGACGCCCATGTTTTTTACTTTAACGGGTGCGATCTTTTCTAAATATCTTAAACTTTTAGTGAATTCGGGGTGATAAGTTTGAGATGATTTGATTTCAATAGGAAAAAAGTTTTGGCTGTAATTGAGAATCAGATCTGCTTCGTTTCCTGCCTTGTCCCGAAAAAAATACATGTCGGGGCGTTGTCCGTTTTGGTATCGATATTTCAAGATCTCGCTGATGACAAAAGATTCAAAAAGCTGGCCCTTTAATGGATGAGTATGCAGTGTTTCCGGCTTGTTGATTCTCAGTAAGAAAGAGGCAAGTCCCACATCGATAAAATATAATTTTGGTGCTTTTGTGATTCTTTTGTTGAGATTTTGATGGTAGGGCGGAAGAAGTTCGATGATAAAACTGGCCTGCAGGACGGAAATCCAGGAACGGACGGTGTTGGATGATATTCCAAGATCTGAGGCGATAGAAGAGAAATTGACCGGCTGAGCGGTTCGTCCGGCACATAGTTGCATGAATCGCTCGAACATAAGAAGATCGGAGACGTTCAAGAGAGTACGGACGTCTCTCTGGATATAGGTTTCAAAATAAAATGAGAGGGCTTCGGAGGGGTTGAGTTTCTGATCGAATATTCTTGGATAAAAGCCGCGGTAGAGGATTTCTTGGAGGGTCGTTTTCTCCAGTTGTGTCTTTGAATAGGCTTCTTCCAGGTCGAATGGGAGAAGTTTGATGAGAGCTGTTCTTCCTGCGAGGGACTGAGAAACGGATTCCATCATCTTTAACTGGGCACTTCCGGTGAGAATAAACATTCCGTTTTTTCGTTTCTCATCGACCAGAGTCTGAATATAGGATAAAAGCTGTGGTACGTGCTGAATTTCATCCAGGATGGCGCCGTACGGATAACCTGCCAGAAATCCGCGAGGATCTTCCCGAGCAAAAGTCCGGGTATCGAGATTTTCCAGGTTGACATAGTCCTTCAGGGGAAACGTCATCCTGACCATGGTGGTTTTCCCTGATTGCCTGGGGCCGGTGACAGTGACGACGGGATAGAATTTCGCGTAGCGGAGGAGGAGGTCGGCTGCCTTTCGCTTGATCATGGTGTTTATAATATATAAAATAAGTGACTGATTGTCAATATGATTGCATATTAGTCATTTATTATTAAGGATGGAATGTGATGTCTTTTATCGCGTCAGTAATTTATTCTGGCTGTTTGGTGTTTACCCTGAATTTCATTCAATACAAAATGCTCCCACATCAATCCTAAATCTTTGGGCCGGAGGGATTCCCATCCTTTGAAATGACAAACGAAGCCTGTGTCAAATGCATAGACTTTGGGGGCGGAAACTATTTCCGTCGATTTTCTGCTGCTGAAAGGGCGAAGGATGTCGCTTCAAATAGTGCGACTAAATGCAAGTAGTATTTCATATAGTGACACTAAATAAATATATGCTTGCATATAGCCCATCAACACGTCACATCCGAATGATTTCAATTGAGGTGAATTATTAAAAATATGTTTTCATTTTATTAAGCTTGTGGAAATTGAATTGTTTCCAATATTGGACATATTTGTCCTTTATTGGAAATATAATGAATCAGTTGCGATGATGAAACTCTCGCCTGGCCAACTCCTCGACGACCCGGAGGT
>JAHIPL010000185.1 GCA_018894615.1 Acidobacteriota bacterium
GCCGCAGCCAAAGAGCATCAACATCGCGGAGAGCGTGACTCCGGCCGTCAGTCCGGCTGTCTGTTTTTTTATCTTTTTTTTCGTCTTCATCCGTTTTTCCCCTTAAGTGTTTTCACTTTATCCAACTCGACGGCTTCTCGTTCATTTTATGCGAATCTGATTCCTCATGGAAGAATCCTTTTGCCGAATTATTCATGTTTCTTCCTATTTTCTTGATTTCTGGAAAAGAACGGCGGCCACAATGATGGTTCCCGTCAGCATGAGCCGGCTGGCCTCGCCGACGGCGTTGATGCTGAGGAGTTTTTCCAAATATCCGATGGTCATGGCCCCGATGAAGGTCAGGCCGATTCCTCCACGTCCGCCCATGAGGTTGGTGCCGCCGATGACCACGATGGCGATGGCCGTCAGTTCATAGGTCATTCCCGCCTCCGGATCGCCCTGCATCTCCTGTGCGGCCTGGCAGATGCCGGCCACTGCACAGAAGAACCCGCTTAATCCGTAGGCGAGAAGTTTAGTCGCCGTCACCCGGATGCCTGAAAGCCTGGCGGCTTCTTCATTTCCTCCGACGGCATAAAGGCTTCGGCCCCAGCGGAGCTTAGCCAGGACAATCCAGCAGACGAGGACGCAGAACAAAAAAATCAGAGTGACGACGGCCAGATTGCCTCCCAGGACTTTGTGATTGAGAAATTCGAAAATGCGCGGGACTTCCACATACTGATAACTGCCGTCGGACTGCTGGACCGCCGTGGAGACTTTCCGGCCGCCCGAAACCCATTTGGCCAGCCCCCGCGCGAAGACCATCATGGCCAGTGTGGCAATAAACGGCTGAATTTTGAATTTAGAAATAAGTCCCCCGGATACCATGCCGCAGGCCGCCCCGGCGACCAGGCTGACCAGGATGGCCGGGAGGGGGGACCAGCCGAGCTGGATGGTGAAAAGTGAGAACAGCACGGCCGTGAAGCCGAGAATACTGCCGACGGAAAGATCGATCCCGGCGGTGATGATGACCAGAGTCATCCCGCAGGCCAGGATGCCGAAGACGGAAATGTGCCGGAGCATGTCGCGATGAGTGTCCCAGTTGAAGAAGGCCCCGTCGGCATTGAAGATCGCGCCGATGATCAGGATAAAAACGAGAGCGATCAGCGCCCGAACGATAGGCTTCCTGATCATCCGTCGCCTCGCCTCCTGTTTTGCCTCTTTGGTTGTGTTGTTCAATGTGATCGTCCTTCGCCCATGGCGGCCTGAATGATATTTTCCTGGGTGACTTGTTTCCCCTGAAATTCCGCCGAAATGCGGCCCCGATGAAGCACAAATATTCGATCGGACATCGCCAGGAGCTCAGGGAGTTCAGATGTGCTGAGAAGGATCCCCATCCCCATGGACGTCCACCGGTTCATCAATTCGTAGATTTCATGTTTGGCCCCTACATCCACTCCGATTGTCGGTTCGTCAAGCAGCAGGACTTTCGGTTGAGTCCTCAGCCATTTGGCCAGGACCACCTTCTGCTGGTTTCCTCCGGAGAGTGTTTGGACATCCTGGTCGGGGGAAGAGACCTTGATATCGAAGGCCAAAATATCTTTTTTCGCTTCCTCCTCCTCCAGCCTCAGTTTCAGCCATCCATGGGGAGAGAGGGCTTCGAGTGCGGCCAGGGAGGTGTTGTGAATGACGCTCATGTTGGGAACGAGTCCCGTACGCTTCCGGTCATTTGTCAGCAGAATAAGACCTTTTTGAATGGAATGTTTGGGAGAATGGATGGAAATGGGATTCCCGTCGAGATGAATTTCAGCCGTGCTGATTTTGCCGTATGTGCCGAAAAGCCCGTTGAAGAGCTCGCTTTTTCCGGAGCCCTGCAGCCCTGCTATCCCCAGGATTTCTCCGGAGTGAAGATCGAACGAAATGTTTTCCAGAAGCCACGGCTTCGTCCCCGAGGGATCGGCCAGATTGAACCGGCGGACCGAGAGTATTTTTTCTCCCGGATTAGGATTTCGCGCCGGAAACTGCTGATCGATGGAGCGTCCCACCATCCAGTGGATGAGCTTCTCCCTGCTTAGATCGACGGAAGGGGCCGTTCCGATGGCGCGGCCGTCTCGCAAAACGCTGATCCTGTCTCCGATTTCATATATTTCCTCCAGCCTGTGGGTGATGTAGATGATGCCGCACCCTCTGGTTTTCAACTCGCCAATGATGGCGAAC
>JAHIPL010000186.1 GCA_018894615.1 Acidobacteriota bacterium
CCCACCTTTCGAATGAAGGCCCTCACATCCCGATCCGCCCGGCCGGTCAGCGTACAGGTGTTGACAAGAACGATGTCGCTGGAGAGGGTGTCATCCAAAAAGACCAACCCGTTCTCCTGAAGGGAGTCCGTCCAGGTGAACGCCTCCGCCTGATTGATCCGGCAGCCGAAACTCTGAATGGAAAACGTCGTCAAAGAATCTCCTTGATTCCCTGCGAGGCCCTCTCGACTTCGGCCGCCATGGAGCGGCGGTAATCCTTGAGCTTTTGCCCAAGGGCATCATCGTTGAGGGCCAGGATGGCGATCGAAAGGAGAGCGGCATTGGCCGCACCGGATTTGCCGAGGCCCATGCAGGCCACGGGGATTCCCTTCGGCATCTGCACGGTGGAGAAAAGGGCGTCCATTCCGGCCAGAGCCGTCCCGCCGACAGGGATGCCGATCACAGGCCGCACGGTGTGGGCCGCCACAACCCCTCCCAGATGGGCCGCTTTTCCGGCCAGGGTGAGGAACAGCTTCACCCCCTGCTCTTCATAGTGCCTGACCAGCTGCACCGTGCGCTCCGGAGTCCGATGGGCTGAGGTCACCTCCACCCCAAAAGGCACGCCGAACTCCTTGAAGAGGGAAATCGCGGCTTTGGCGATATCGAAGTCGGAATCACTTCCCATAAAAATGGCCACGTCCATCATCTGTCCTCCCTTTTTTTCCCGATATCCGTGCGGTAAAACATGTCCTTGAAGGATATCCGGGGAATGGTCTCATATATTTTTGTCATGGTTTCCGTCAGGTTTTTTCCCGCTGCGCAGACATTCAAAACCCGGCCGCCGTTGGTCAGGATCTTTCCGTCCTGATAGGACGTGCCGGCATGAAAGACGGCGATTCCGGGAATCCCGGCCGCGTCCTCCAGCCCTTCGATGGGGAATCCACGGTCATAGCGGAGCGGATATCCGCCTGAGGCGAGAACGACACAGCCGGATGTGTCGGACGACCATTTCACATCGATGGTATCCAGCTTTTCGTCGATTCCCGCCGTCAGGATGTCGACAAGATCACTCTCCAGCCGCATCATCTGAGGCTGGGTCTCGGGATCGCCGAACCGGCAGTTGTACTCCAGCACCCGGGGCCCGGCATCCGTCAGCATCAATCCGACGTAGAGAACACCCTTGATTTTCCGGCCTTCCTCCAGCATGCAGGTGATGGTGGTGTGGACGATGGTCCGCATCACTTCGTCGAACAGGGCGCTGCTGGTGTGGGGGGAGGGAGAGATGGCGCCCATTCCTCCGGTGTTGGGTCCTTTCCCTCCATCGTACGCCGTTTTGTGGTCCAGGGTCGTCACCAGGGGAACAGCGTGAATTCCGTCACTGATGACGATAAACGACATTTCCTTCCCCCTGAGGAACTCCTCCACCAGGACCCGGTTTCCCGCTTCGCCGAACACCTTTTTTTCCATCATGTCCCGTATGGTCGCTTCCGCGTGCTCCCTGTCGCTGCAGATGACGGCTCCTTTTCCGGCGGCCAGTCCGTCCGCTTTCACAACCAGAGGATAGGGAAAAATCCCGGATTCGAGGAAGGACAGGGCCTGTTCCAACGTTTCGGCCACCCTGAAGTCTCCGGTGGGGATCTGGTGACGGGCCATAAATTCCTTGGCGAACACCTTGCTTCCCTCAAGGACGGCGGCGCGCTGGTTGGGACCGAAGATCCGCAGTCCCTTCGATTCGAACAGATCGACGATTCCGGCAGCCAGCGGTCCTTCGGGACCCACGACGGTCAGGTCGATCGCTTTCTCCAGAGCGAGGGAGAGAAGGCCCGGCAGATCATCCGAGGATACATTGGCATTTTCGGCGATCTCCATGGTTCCGGGATTGCCGGGGGCGCAGACCAGTTTTTCCACCCGAGGGCTTTGAGAGAGCTTCCAGGCCAACGCGTGTTCGCGCCCACCGGATCCGATGACCAGAATATTCATGAAAACTCCTCCTGTCCTTCACCCCCCGAAAAGGCGGGCCGGCCGGAATTATCCGGTGATCTTCCGTATGTTCTCAAGAAACATGTCCAAAAATCCCTCATAGGGGAAAACGGAACGGAAAATTCGCGCCGCCAGCGGCACGGCTTCCTCGAGAGGAACACAGTAATGCATGGTCGAGAAACGGCGGCGGGCCTTGGCCGCTTCGTCCTTGACGAAACGCTTGTGCCGAACGACCTCGTCAATCAGCCCGGCCAGTTCCGTAAAGTCCCCCTCCTTCATCCCGAAGCGGGTCATCTCCTGGACTCCCAGCCGAATGCCGCTCGGCTCCAGAAATGTTTCATCGTCGGGCAGCGCCTGGTAATTGGTGACGATGTTGTTGTCTTCCAGCCGCCGGGCGATCTCCATTCCGTTCCCGAAATCCTTGACCCGGATAAGGACCTGATGGGTTTCCGTGTAGCCGTCCGCCTTGTCCCCTTCGACGGGAATTCCCACATCGGCCAGGGCTGCGGCGAAAGCCTTGGCATTGGCGACGACCTGCTTTTGGTAGGCCTCCTTGAATTCATTCATTTCATAGGAGGCCATCAGAAGACCCAACAGGGTACCGAGATGATGATTGCTCGTCGAACCGGGAAAGGCCCGGCCCTTGATATCCAGCCACAGCTTTCGTAAGGGGCTGTTTTTGGGGAAATTCCCCGCGACGAGACCCCGCTGCGGGCCGAAGAATGTTTTGTGGGTGCTGCCGGTCACCACATTCGCTCCATCGGCCAGCGGTTCCTGAAAAGCGCCGTACAGGCCCAGCACATGAGCCATGTCGAACATGATCACGGGCGGTATGTCCCAATTCCTGACGATCTCCGCGACAAAGGTCACGGGCTCGCGGTGAATGAACATGCTTTTTCCGAAAATGATGAGTTCAGGCCGGTTGTCGGTCAGAATCTCACCCAGTTTCTGCAGGTCCGGTTTGTACGGATTGTCGGCCGAAACGGGGAGATGGATGACGTTTTCCTTTCCTGTCTCCGGATTTTCCTCCACGTAGTTGAACAGGGCCCCCATGGGCTGGGAGCTGAGATGCCCCCCTTTGGTCAAGTCATTGTTCATCACCAGCCGCATGCGGCGGGACGCTTCCCCCTCCGCCCGGCCGCGGTTGATGAACTTAACCATGGCTTTAAAGACAACCTCGTTGGCCATCTGTCCGCTGATGGTCCGAAGCTCGACGTCCGTGCAGCCGAAGTAGCGGCACAATTCTTCGCCGGCCGCCTCCTCGACGTCCTTGATGAAATCGATCCCCTGGTAAAAATAAATCTCTTCTCCCTTCATCGTCCGGTGCTCGGCGTAGCGGCCCGAGGGATCGGACATCTCGCACATTTTGACCAGTAGGGAAGGGGTGGATTCCGAGGGGATCAGATTGAAGCAGTCCCTCTGGCGCCAGTGATTGTTCTCTTCAATTTTCTGAAAAAGTGACTGGACCTTCCCCTTAAACGACGACATGTTTCATTCTCCTCGATAAAAAAAAGGCTTATTTAAAATTTTTTATTTCCAGCTCTTCGATTTTTTTCAGCCGATCAGCGTGCCGTCCGCCCTCAAAGACCGTCTCCAGCCAGGTATCGACAATCAGCCTGGCCTCATCCAGAGGAACCATCCGTCCTCCCAGGGTGAGGCAGTTGGAATCGTTGTGCCGCCGACTCATATCGGCCATGTATTCATCCAGGCACAGGGTGGCCCGAATGCCGCGAAACTTGTTGGCCACCATACTCATCCCGATTCCCGTCCCGCAGACTAGAAGCGCCCGGTCGCATTCGCCCCGAAGCACGGCCTCGACCGCTTCGATCGCGTAATCGATGTAGTCGATCCGTTCATCGGAAAAGGTGCCGAAATCCCTGGCCGGGATTCCCTTCTCCTTCAGATATTCCAGCAGACCCGTCTTGAGTGAAAATCCGGCATGATCGGACGCCAGGGCGATTGTCATTTTCTCTCCTCCGTACGCGGCGCGAACGGTGATTTATGGGCTTCGAAGCAGGTTTTCCGCTTCGGGCATCACATCCAGGGCTTTCCGTACGGTGCCGTCGCGCTGCATGTAAAATCGAATACCCAACTCGATGTCATCGTATACGCTGGATATCAGTTCCCTTCCCAGCCATTGTCTGATCTGATCAACCGCCACGACAAAGCCCCCGTTTTCAAAATCGATTTTTTCTTCCAGCAGATAAAGCTTGAAATCATCCAAAATGCGGTCATTGACGGAAAAACGCCCGTCAAAAACGATCGCCTGTTCGGAGGATGCGGTCTTTCCGTTGCCCTGCCCGGGAAAAACAGCGGATTTCGACAGGGGCGTTTTGCGATCGGCGAAATTTCTGGCATACCCGAAAAAAGCGCCCTTCAGCAGGAGGGAGGACGTGAGCGGTTTGAAATCATCGGTGACGGTGTAATCGGGGCTGATCCCGCCCTGCCCCAGCACCTTTCGTCCGCCGGATGTGTATCCGACCTGCCTCTCCTCTTCGGGCGCCTCCGGCCGGTAATAGCGGTAATCCTCGAAACTGCTGTAATCCCGCTGGATGGAAATCCCGGAAGGGGTGTAGTATTTGGCCGTCGTCAAAGCGATGGCCGCATTGTCCGCCAGGGAAAATACCGTTTGAACCAGCCCTTTCCCCCAGGAATCTTCACCGACGATCAATCCACGGTCATTGTCCTTGATGGCGCCGCTGACGATCTCCGGTGCACTGGCCGTCCCTTGGTTGATGAGAATGACAAGAGGGATGTCCTCATACTGCTTTCCGCTCAGCGCGGCGAACTCCCGGTTGAAGGTGCTGTCCCGGCCGCGGATGGAAACGATCTTCTTTCCTTTGGGCAGAAACTCATCGGAGAGCTTGACGGATTCAGCAAAGGTCCCCCCCGTGTTTCCGCGCATATCCAGAATCAGTTTTGTCATCCCCTGTCCGACCAGGGTTTTCATTTTTTCCTTGAATTCCTGCGTCGTCGTCGCTGCAAAATTCCGGATGAAGATGTAACCCGTGTCGTCATTCAGGAGGAAGGCGTAGGGGACGCTGAAGAGTGGGATTTCCTCCCGTTTGATGGTCAAATGGATGGGTTTGTCCAGGCCTGCGCGAATAATGGTGATTTCGACGGTCGTGCCCTTTTCTCCCCGAAGGATAAGCATGGCGTCGTAGCTGGAGATGTTTTCCGTGCTTTCTCCATTGATATGGGAGATCACGTCACCTGACCGGATTCCAAGCCTGTAGGCCGGAGTCCCCTCGATGGGAGAAATGACGACCAGCCGGGTGTCGTGCTTCTGGATCAGGATGCCCAACCCCGAATACTTGCCCTGATAATCCTCCTGCATCACCATCAGCTGGCGGGGATCAAGAAAATAGCTGTGCGGATCCAGGGTCTGCAGCATTCCGCGGATGGAGGAAAACGCCATCTCCTCGTGATCGACATCCTGGTAGTAGTTGTCCTCGATCATGGTGATCAGGTTGGACATTTTTTTAACCAGACGGGACCAGTCGTCTTCCAGGGAAGCCGGAAGAACAAGCAGGACCGAGAGCATAACGACGAATAGAGCGATCTTTCTTTTCATGGCTGACCTTGAATAATTAATGGTAGCAGACGGAACCAAAGAAATCCAGTCAAAATGACATAGGGGAGAAACATCAACCGGTTGATTATAAAACCGCCGCCGGTTGACTTTGCCCGGCTGACGGGCTATAGTGGCCATGCCTTTTATTGAATTCACCCGGGCAAAAAAGTTGAAAAATGTTTGGAAATATCGGATTCCCCGAACTGCTCGCCATCCTGGCCATCGCCCTTCTGGTTTTCGGGCCTAAAAAACTCCCGGAAGTCGGACGTTCCATCGGACGCGCTCTGCGTGAATTCCGAAAAACGTCGGACGAAATCAAGGAACGGATCGAGGATGAAATACAGGCCGCCGAGCTCAAAGACATCCATAACGAGATAAAGAAGGAAATAACCGGAGATGGGGAAGGCACATAAATCTCCCGACGAGATGACCTTCCTGGAACATCTGGAAGATCTGCGAAAAAGACTGTGGTTTTCGTTTCTTGCCATCATCATCGGCTTTGTTCCGGCCTGGGTGTTCAGCAAAGATCTCTATGAAATCCTGGCCCGCCCCCTGACAAAATATCTTCCTGAGGGGACCACCCTCGTCTTCACCAATCTGCCCGATCCATTCTTTGTCTACATCAAAATCTCTTTTATCGCCGCCCTTTTCGTCACGTCTCCCTTCATTTTTCTGCAGATCTGGTATTTTGTCGCCCCGGGCCTCTTTAAAAAAGAAAAAAAATACGTCATCCCCTTTGTGATTTTCACCACCATATTTTTCAGCACCGGCGCCTTTTTCGGCTATAAGGTCGTCTTCCCCTTCGCCTGCCGTTTTTTTCTCCAGATCGGGACCGATTTCACGCCCATGATCACGGTCAACCAGTACTTCACCCTGGCCATTCGGATTCTTCTGGGGATCGCCGTCGTTTTTGAACTGCCCACACTCGTTTTCTTTCTTGCAAGAATGGGCATTCTCACCTCCCGTTTTATGGTCAAAAATTTCAAATACGCCGTCCTTATCGCCTTTATCATCGCCGCCGTCATCACTCCCACCCCGGACATGATCACCCAGTCCATCATCGCCATTCCCATGCTGGGTCTCTACGGCCTCAGCATTCTGATCGCTCTCGTTTTCGGCAAAAACGAGAAAAGAAAAAGAACCGACGACGACAAAGGGCCGATCGAGTAAAATGTCGCGCCGGGAAAAAGTCCTCATTCACGCAATCGACGCCTACGATACGGAAGCCATTCGATCCATCATCACCGGAAGCCTGCGGGAGTTTGATCTGAAGGACCGCCTCCACGGCCGCCTGACCATCAAGCCCAATGTCGTTATGGCCCATCACCGGATCGCCCCCTCGGCCTTCACCCGGCCGGAGTTTTTGTCCGGCCTGATCGAAGCCCTGAAGGAGGAAGCGAAAAACCCTCCGTCCATCACCATCGCCGAAAAATGCGGATCAGGACTGCCGACGACCCGGATGTTCCGGCGGGCCGGGTACCGGGAATTGAAAAAAAAATACGGGGTGGCCCTGCAGGCGATCGAAGAGGCATCCAAGCGACGCGTGATTCTGAACAGGGGGAAAATCCATTCTTCCATACGGACGGCCGCCGTTTTGGCCGACAGGGATTTTCTGGTTTATGCGCCCAAGCTCAAAAGCAACGTTCTCAGCCAGGGATTGAGCGCAGCCATCAAACTCAACGTGGGCATCCTTCTGGACAAGGAACGGATGCGGCACCACAACTATGATCTGGATGAAAAAATCGTCGATCTCCTGGAAGTGGGATTTCCCGATTTTATCGCCACGGACGGCATCGAAATGGCCTGCGGGGGGAATCAACTCACCCAGCACGGTCGTCCCCTGGGAATCATCGTCACAGCCGTCAATCCCGTCGCCCACGATGCGGTTTGTGCCCACATATTGAACCTGGACCCGGCCAAAATCGGTCACATCCGCCTGGCGCATGAGAGGGGTTACGGCCCGATGGACCTCTCCTCCATCGAAATCGTGTCCGACATCCCGCTGGACAGGCTCAGAAACACGACCCGGCATTTTGACCTCGGGTTTCTCCCCGTCAGCGAGGTTGACACCAATTTTCGGATTCTCAGCGGCGAACCTTACTGCACGGGCGGGTGTCACGGAGTCTTCCTCGACTGGCTCTACATGATAAAGGACCGAAAGCCGCGCCTCTGGAAAAACCTGCCCCCCTGGACCGTCGTCATCGGCCGGTACACGGGCGATGTGGACGCCCGCCGGGTGATGCTTATCGGCTCCTGCACGCAGGTGACGGGCCGCCGGAAATGGCGGCGCGCCTTCCGCGTCCGGGGATGCCCGCCCCGGCACAAGGATCTTGTGCTCTGGCTGTTCCTCAAAGCCGGAATCGTCAATCCCCTCTTCAGGTTCGATTTGATTCTCGACGGGTACTTTTTTCTCTTCCTGTCCTGGTGCAGGAGAATCGTGAGGGGAAAAGGATGACGGACATCGACGGACGGCTGATCATCGGCAGCTCCCGGGTTGAAACGGACAGCAGAAAGGACTCCCTTAATCCGGCCACCCTGGAGACCGTGGGACGGTACTGCCTGGCCTCAGGGGAGCTCAACAGGAGAGCCGCCGAAGCGGCCAGGAACGCCTTTCCTGCCTGGAAAACCGTGCCGTCCAATGAGAAAAAGCGCCTTCTCCTTGCCGCCAAATTCCTTCTGCTTGAAAGAAAGGACAGGATCGCGGCTCTGATCGCAGAGGAAAAGGGCTCCCCTCTGACCGAGTCTCTGGCGGTGGAGGTGCTCGGCGCCCTGGAAGCGCTGGATTATTACGCACGAGTCGCTCCACGTTCCCTCAGGCCGAAAAAATCCGGGCATCATGTGGCTCTCTTTTCCCACAAAAAAAGCGCCTTTCATTTTTCCCCTCTGGGACCGACGCTCATCATTTCTCCCTGGAACTTTCCCTTTCTCATTCCCATCTGCGACATCCTGGGAGCCCTGACCGGAGGAAACACCGTCGTCCTGCGGCCCTCCTCCACAACCGCCCTTATCGGGCTTGCCATCGGCGAGCTGTTCCTGGATGCCGGTTTTCCGCCCGGAGTCGTCAATGTCGTCAACTGTCCCATTCCCGAAGCCGAGGACATGATCACGGACAGAATCTTTCAGACCGTCATGTTCACGGGAAGCGTCCCGGTGGGGAAAAGGATCATGGAGCTCTGCAGCCGCAACCTCACCAATCTCACCCTTGAGCTCGGCGGAAAGGATCCCATGATCGTCTGCGAGGATGCCGATCTCGACCGGGCCGCACAGGGAGCGGTCTGGGGGGCGTTCACCAACTGCGGGCAATCCTGCGCCTCCGTGGAGCGGGTCTATGTGCATGAAGCGGTGTACGAAGCCTTCCTCCGGAAGGTCGTGGACATCACCCGCTCTCTTCGTGTGGGCGACCCTCAATCCGACACCGTCGATATCGGCCCCATGGCTTCGGATGGACAGCGCAAGCTCGTTTTGGACCATATCAGGGAAGCGGAAAAGAAGGGCGCCGTCATCGAATGCGGAGGCGGAGACGGAGGCCATTCCACAGGCTATTATCTGATGCCGACCGTTCTGACCGGAGTCGACCACTCCATGAAGGTGATGACCGAGGAAACATTCGGCCCCGTCCTGCCCATCATGCCCTTTTCCGATGATACGGAAGCCGTCGCCCTGGCCAACAACAGCGACTACGGATTGACCGCCTCCGTCTGGACGAGAAACCGCTCCCGGGCGTCCCGTTTGGCCGCTGAAATCGAGGCGGGCTCGGTGACCATCAACGATCACATGTATTCTTTCGCCGAACCACGGGCCATCTGGGGAGGAGTCAAGCAGACGGGAATCGGCCGCTCCCATGGCCCGTTCGGCCTTCTTTATCTTGTGAACATCAAATATATCAGCCGGGATTTTTCCAGAATGAAGAGGCAGCTGTGGTGGTTCCCTTACTCGCCCTTTTTTCGCCACCTGCTGAACAAAGCCCTGTTCCTCTTCCATCACAACAGGGTCCCCCTGCGGCTTCACATGCTGATGCAGCTTATTCCCCACCTCCCGCGCATCACCCGGGAAAGCCCGCTCGGCAATTATCTGAAAAACATCCCCCGCATTCTGAAAAAATGAACAGCGCACTGAAACTGATCGGCCTCACCGGCACCAACGGCGCCGGGAAAGGTGAATCGGCCCGTTTTTTTGTGGACTCCGGTTTCGCTTTTTTTTCCCTCTCGGACATCATCCGACGGGAACTCGAAGTACGGGGGCTTGAGGAAAACCGGGACAATCTTATTCGGACCGGCAACGAACTGCGCGAAACCTCCGGAGCGGATGTCTTGGCCAGAAGGGTGATGGCCCTCATCTCCGATCATTCCGTCATCGACAGCATCCGCAATCCGGAGGAGATCGCCGCCCTTCGCGAGTTTCCCGGATTCCTGCTTCTTGCCCTCGACGCGCCCGTTGCCCTCCGGTATGAACGCACGCGGAAAAGAGGCCGGAATGAATCATCCCGGACCTTGGAGGAATTTCAGGCCAAGGAAGCGGAAGAGCGGTCCGACCGGAAAACCGGACAGCAGCTTCACGCCTGCATCCGTCTGGCCGACCACGTCATCCAGAATGACGGAACCCTTGATGAGCTTCGGGCTCAACTGGAGAAATTTTTATGAGCGACGAGAAAAAGCGCATTACAAAGGATGACTACTACCTAGGCATCGCCAAAGAAGTGGCCCGGCGGAGCACCTGTTTCCGCCGCTCCATCGGCGCCATCATCATTCGCGACGACCAAATCATCTCCACGGGGTACGTCGGCGCCCCGAGAAAAACAACCTCCAGCATTGAGCACGGGTTCTGCCTGCGGGACAGGTTGAACATCCCTCACGGGCATCGCTATGAGCTCTGCCGGAGCGTGCATGCCGAGCAGAACTCCATCATCAACGCCGCCCGGGCAGGCGTCAGTCTTCTCGGTGGTGACATGTTCATTTACGGCAGCGTGTACGGGGAGGAGGAACCCGTCAACGCCTTCCCCTGCTTCATCTGCAAAAAAATGATCATCAACACCGGTCTCAAAAGGATTGTGTGCTCGACCGCGGACGGCGGCAGCCATATTTTTACAGTCGAGGAATGGATCAACGACTGGCAGACGGGTGACATCATCGACGACACGCATCAGTACGGATAATCCCGAAGGAATTTCGTCAGGGGAAAACAACCGGATCGAGATAGACCACGCGAAAATCCGGGACCTTTCTTCGGGCCTGATCTTCGACCGCCCGATAGGGCGAGCGGTAATCAAAATATTGCTTGCGGAACTGCAGGTAGCCGCCCGCCTGAAGGAAATCTCTGAGCCAGGTGAGGGTCACGCGTGACTCGATGTGAAGAACGATCCCGGTCCCGGCCGACCGCGCGGATTTCAGCAGATCCAAAAGCAGCAGAGCGTCCCCGTCCGTCTCGAGGCTCACTCCGGATAGATGAATCCAGGCGCCCGACCCGGCCACATCCGCGAGATCGTTGACCAGAGCGCCTGTATGATAATAAACCAGCCAGCTGCCCGCACCGGCGCATTCAAAGGCCAGCTCATTGAGCATTGAAAAAGGGTGTGGGATTTCCCTGTTGGTCAGATGAAGATAGATCCCGCTTCCCGCCAGCTGCTTGCCGTCCTGAAGGGTCAGCGCCCCTTTCTGAATGTCCTCGGTCAGGCGGCTGTAAATGAAGCCGGCCAGGATCGACCGGCCGGACCGGCAGGCATCGTTGATGGTCACCAGTTCATTGATTTCACGTCTGACTCTGTCCGAAGTGTAAATATCGGCCCCGGCTTTACCCATATCTTCCATCTGATCGGAACGGAGACGCCCGGAGTCGATCAGCCGGAATCGCTTTCCGTGGCGGCGGCACAGCCGAGCCCCGTCCAGAAGCCAGAAAAAGGTGTATTGGTCATCCCGCACCGTGACATCGTGTCCGGAATCCGCCTGTTCCAGGAACTCAAATTCCCGTTCCGTCGGGGTTTCAGCGTCAACAGTCGCTTTCTCTTCTGCCATATTCAGCTCTTTTCAGTAGGATCTTTTATATTATAACAGAGCCGCCGGAAGGTCAAAAGAGAAATCCTCCGGTACAGCCGAAAAAGGTCCGTTACATGCGATTGAAGGGAGAAAAAGGGCCTTGCATTCCCAACGGGCTTCTTTTATCATCGTTTCGATCTCATGAAAACAGGCATCGTTCTCTTTTCAGGCGGCATCGACTCCACAACCGCTCTGTACTGGGCCGGACACCGTTTCGAACGCGTGGCGGCTCTCACCTTTGACTACGGGCAGCGCCACCGTATCGAGATCGACTGCTCCCGGGAAATCGCCGCCCGCCTCAATGTGAAGCAGCAAATTTTCCGGCTTGACCTTTCACAGATCGGCGGCTCTTCTCTGACCGATCTGCGGGAACCTCTGCCGCAATTCTTTTCTGCGGATGAGATTGAAGAGGGTGTTCCCAGCACCTATGTGCCCTTCCGCAACGGTATTTTTCTATCGGTGGCGGCGGCATGGGCGGATGTCATCGAGGCCGACGCCATCCTCACCGGATTTAATGTCATCGATTCCCCCCATTACCCGGACACGACCGAACCTTTTGCCCTTGCTATGGAGAAAGCCGTCCATCTGGGAACCCGACGGAACGGCATTCGGATCCTGACTCCTTTCATCGACAAAAAAAAATCCGAAATTCTCTCCCTCGGATTGAGTCTGGGTGCCGACTACTCCCACTCCATCTCCTGTTACAGCGGACAGGAAATCCCCTGCGGCCGGTGCTCCTCCTGCCTCATCCGCAGAAATGCCTGGGCCGCCATCGGCAGGGAGGATCATCTGCTGGCTCGCCTCAAAAAGAAAGGACAACCATGAGCTGGATACTCAAAGTCAGAGAAAAATTTCAGGCCGCCCATTATCTGAAAAACTACAAGGGAAAGTGTGAAAACATTCACGGACACACCTTCATCGTGGAGGTGGACATCCGGGTCCACGCCCTGAATGAAGCCGGGATCGGAATCGACTTCACCGAAATCAAGGAGCGGCTTCATCAACTGCTTCCTGACCACACTCTTCTCAACGACGTCTACGATTTTAATCCCTCGGCGGAAAACCTGTCCCGGAGGTTCTATCAGGATCTCAAAACAACTTATCCCGTCGAAAACGTGACGGTCTGGGAGTCCGAGGATGCCTCGGCCACATACACTGAAGATTAAGGAAATTTTCGCGAGTTTCCAGGGTGAGGGGCTGCGGATGGGATGTCCCACCCTCTTTGTCCGCCTCTCGGGATGCAACCTGCGGTGTTCCTTCTGTGACACGCGGTCGGCCTGGGAGGATGGAGAAGAGCTGCCGGTCCCGAATATTCTGACCGCTGTTGAAGAGTTGAGAAAAGATGCGCCGACCGAATGGATCTGCCTGACCGGAGGCGAACCGCTGACGCAGAACATCCGTCCGCTGGTCGAGAGCCTGAAAAAAAAAGGATATTCCATACAGATCGAAACGAACGGGACTCTGCCGTCCGTCTCATCCGTCGACTGGATCACCCTGTCTCCCAAACCCCCCGACTATGTCATCCATCCCGGCTGTCTGATCCCGCTCAGAGAGGCCAAACTGGTGGTCACGCGGGAGCTGACGGAAGAGATCATTCATGATGTGCGAACTCGGATTCCTGCAGGCGTTCCCCTTTTTCTTCAGCCGCAGTCCATGGAGAAATGGAGCCTGAGAAAAGCTGAACAGCTTCTGCGTTCATGTCTCAATGCACACCCGGCCGATATCCGCCTCGGGCTCCAGCTTCATCTCCTCTACGACATCCGGTGAGACGGGCGAACCACAAGGAGAAAAAGAATCAGCGGAGGTAGTCGGCGAGGGCACCCATCCAGAGAACATAGCCCGCCCCTGTCAGGTGGATGCCGTCGTTTGTATAGCGTGGGTCCAGCCGCCCTTCCTTCGTCCTGAAAAGAGCAAAAAGATCGATATAGGCCAATCCCCGATTCCGGCAGAAGGCGCGGAGCCCCGCGTTGACGGACTCAATCTCCCTGCCCTTGCTCACATGGTGGGGAAAGAGCGTATAACGATCACTGACAGGAAGAACGCTCTGGATGTAGACACAAGTATCAGGGGACTGCCGGGCTATTTGTTGAACGATTCGTTTGATGTTGTTTAAAACGGTCTCAGCCGGAACGCCGTCGGCCAGGTCATTGATCCCGATCATCAGAAACACACCTGCCGGTTTCGCCGCGGTCACCTCATCCACTCTGGCCAGGATGCCGTCCGTTGTGTCTCCGCTGATCCCCCTGTTTTTAATCCGGAGGTCATTAAACATCTCCGCCCACTCCCCTCCATCCGTGATGCTGTCCCCGAGAAAGATTATCTCTCCCTGTTCATCAGGAAGGACGTCGAAGAGTGTTTTTTTCTGAATATAATAGGGGGAAAAACGCTCCGGGCGGGCACTGATTTGCATCCATGCGCCGGCCAGAATGAAACAGCACACCATCCCGAATACTTTCTTTTGTATCGTCATATTCTCATCTCCATCTATGTGCCGACCGGCGGTCAATCATAGGATTTCCAGAGGCGGCCCCACTCCGTCTTTCGAAAACGGGCGATCCGCCGGCGGCCGATGGTCGGGTACCACAGCCAGTCATGATAGATATTGCTGGCGAGGGGCGCCCAGAAAACCAGGGGAGAGTGAAGCAGCAGTTTTTCCGTTTTCTGAAGAAAGCCCTTTCGGATCATCTGGTCGCCCCAGATCACAAAACTGCGCTTGGAGCGAAAATGGAAGTTGAGGGCGGAGATGTCCTCCCCCGTCAGCTCCAACTCCCGAAGATCGCCGCAGCCTAATCCCTGCTCATGAGCCATGCGGATGTAAGGGATCTCAAGCGGATCAAATCCCATGAGTTTAGCCGCGACGGCATCGACGGCAACGGAATCGGCCGAGGCCAGGATGATATTCCGCACTTCCGGAATCATCGTCCGCGGTCCGGCACCGTTTCCGCAGACGGTCCCGTCCATTACGGCGAACAGACCGGAATGCAGCTCTTTCTGCATGATCAGAAGGTCAACGAGAACCTCATGGATGTATTTATGGGCGTGGTGCCGGACTTCTTTGAGGAGCCCCCCGAACGCGTTTTTAACGGCACCCGTCGTCACGGAGTGCCCGTGGGTTTTAACCGTCGGCAGATGCAGGATGTTCCGTCCGATAAACATTTTCGGTATTTCGATTCCCTCGGGAAAGATCTCATTCAGGCGGAGGAGAGGTGTCTTGAATTCATGGGTGGTCCACTCCACATCGGGAAGCGGAATGAACGGCAGGCCGTATTTTTCCAGAATGGGTGTCCATTTGTTATTGCGCGCGCCTTTGACCGGATGGGTGACCACCGTCTTGTTTTCGATAGGGAGGAGCCGCTCCCGGGGATAACCCGCCTCGATCAGGGTCTTCACGACGCCCTCGACCTGCCAGGGCTGGCTCGAGCAGGCGGGGAAATATTTCGTCCAGGAAAGGTTGAGTTTGATCAGGGTTTCCCTTTCTCTGGGAAGGGCTGTTTCAAAATCAGCCATCCTCATCACTTTTTCATAATCAGACAGGACCTGGTCGGGAGTCGTCCTCAGAACAGCAACTTTTGATCGTTTCATGATTCAGACCTTGTAATAAATTATCAGGGCAGCCGAGATCACCCACAGGATGATGGCCAGAAGGAGGGGTTTGTCCTTCAGGATGAGCGTTTCCGGCATTCCGCCTCCGGACCTGCGGTGGATCAGATACAGGTACCGAAAGATGCCGTACAGCACAAACGGCACAGTGGCGAACAGATGCTCGGTCCCGAATTTGGCGATCGTTTCGGCGGCGATGGTGTAAAGACAGTAGGAAATGACCGTCGACGCCGTCACAACGGCAATCATCTGGTCAAGCAGATAGGGGCTGTATTCACTGAGAATGGGCCGGTGACCGGCGGCCTTGTCGTCGAGAAGAAGAAGTTCATGCCGCCGCTTGCTGAGGGCTAGAAAAAGAGCCAGAAGGAGCGTGCAGATGAGAAGCCAGGGGGAGATGGTGACACTGATCACCAACCCTCCGGCTATCACCCGGAGAGCAAAGCCGGCGGCGACCAGAAAAACGTCGAGAATGACGATGTGTTTCAGCCAGAGTGAATACCCGATCTGCACCAGAAAATAAAGCAACAGCACCAGGCCGAAGGATGTATTCCACACAAGTGCCGTAAAAAGGCTCAGAACACTGATCAGAACAAGCGCAAAGAAGGCGGACTTTTTTTTCAGCCTGCCGGAGGGGAGAGGGCGCTGCCGTTTCAGGGGATGGTTTTTATCCTCCTCCAGGTCCATGAGGTCGTTCAGGATATAAGAAGCGCCGGAAATCAGACAGAAAAGGAAAAAGGCGCCCAGCACCCGGAGTCCCATCGACAGGTCGAACAGGTTGCGGGAGAACAGCAGGGGAGCAAAAATGAACAGATTCTTGATCCACTGCTGCGGACGAAGCGAGTGAATGATTTCAATCAACGTCTTCAAGGATCACTCGCCTCTGGGATAACGGGCTTCAACATAGGATTTGATCCCTCCCCGGGAATTGAATTCTCCCGTCACCATCGCATTTTTCGGGCGGCAGGCCTTGACCAGATCATCCAGGATCCGGTTGACGACATTTTCGTAGAAAATGCCCAGATTCCGATAGGCGAGAAGGTACAGCTTCAAGGCCTTCAGCTCCAGGCAGCTGTCCGCCGGCACATAACGAATCCGGATGATCCCGAAATCAGGCAGGCCTGTTTTGGGACAGACGGAAGTGAACTCGGGGATTTCAATGCAAATCTCATAGTCGGGGAACTGGTTGGGAAAGGTTTCCATGGGAGGAAGAGGCGTGTCCAGCCCGGCCTTGGCCGCCTGCTCGGTGTAATCCGTCATCTGATATCTCCTTCGCCGAAGATTGAAAAAAGTATAGCTTAATAAATCAGGCTTGACCAGTCAAAAAGCGCAGGGCCAGCCGGACGGCGGATATCAGACTGGAGGGATCGGCCGTGCCTTTCCCGGCAATATCAAAGGCGGTTCCATGATCCGGTGACGTTCGAACAAAAGGCAGGCCCAGCGTTGCATTGACCCCGGTTTCAAATGCGTCCAGTTTGAAGGCGATCAGCCCCTGATCGTGATACAGAGCGATCACCATCCGGTCCATCAATCCCCGAGCCATTCGAAAGACGATATCGGGAGGATAGGGCCCCTCCACCGTTATCCCCTCCGCTCGGACGGTTTCCAGCGCCGGCCGGATCTCCAACTCTTCCTCCCGTCCGAGCAGTCCCGATTCTCCGGCATGAGGATTGAGCCCCGCCACAAGGAAGGTGTACCCCTCCATCCCGTATGCGACGAGAGCCCGGTGAAGCAGGCGAATGAAATGAACCATCCCCTCTTTGGTCACCCGGTCGAGTGCCTTGCGCAGAGGGACGTGATGGGACAGAAGGGCCACTCGTTGGCTTTCCGCCCAGAAGGTCATGATGGCGTCGGGATAAAAAGATTGAAAATATTCGGTGTGGCCCGCCCAATTGATTCCGGCCCTGTGCCAGGACAGCTTGGAAACGGGAGCCGTCACCACGGCATCCAGTTCCGCTTTTTCGGCCAGGGTCACCGACTCTCTGAATGCGGCAAAGGAAATCCGGCCGTTTTCCTCGGCATCCTGTCCGATTTTTACGCGATCCATATCCCCCTTGATGTCGACGATCTTCAAGTTCGGATGGGACGGGAGCGCGATTCCCAGGCGGTCTGTCCAGAAAGAAAAAACGGATGAGGGGCCCAGTAGAATAAACCGGGTATCTGACTCGTCAAGGAGGGAGGAAAGGGATTTGAGGATGATCTCGGGGCCGATCCCCCCGGGATCGCCAACTGTTATCCCGATTCTGGGAACACTCATCTGTCCTGCGTTTCGCCCGTGTGAACAGGTTCCGGCTTAAGACTGCTCGTCCGTCTCTTCCAGTTTATGGATATACTTGATATTTCGCTTATAAACGAGAAGATTCGGGTCCTTTTCACGGTTCAGCTTGATGCAGTTGCGGTCATACCACTCGATCACACCCTCCACCGTCTCTCCATCGATGAACACGATGGCGACGGGAAGCTTTTTATTCATCTGTTTGAGGTAATAGTAGTTCTCAGCGTGGGTGTCATACGAGGGGTGAATTTTCTTCGTGACCGGCTCACGGGCCATTTTGTTTTTAATTTCGGATAAATTAGGTCGAATGAGCTTCCTGTTCATTCATCGCTCCGGATAGGGAAAAATGTGTAAATTTTTTCGTTTCTTTGAGCTAGATTGTAGCACGATCCCTCGTGAAATACAACAGGTGTGTCAGGTTCTTCTTTTGAGGCTCTCGTAGACGAGGGGGAGAATGACCAGGGTTACCAGGGTCGAGGTGAGAAGCCCTCCGACGACGACCGTTCCCAGAGGACGTTGAATTTCCGCGCCGGGACCACTGGAAAGAAGAAGAGGAAGCACGCCGAAAATGGTGGTGAACGTTGTCATCAGGACAGGCCGAAGTTTTGTTTCAATGCCGCGCTGGACAGCCTCTGCCATGGATGCGCCAGATTTGAGCCTCTTATGAAAGGCGGACATCAGGACCAGGCCGTCTTCGAGGGCAATCCCGAAAATGGCGATAAAACCGATGGACGCCGGCACACTGAGATAGAGCCCGGATAATTTCAGGGCGATAAGACCCCCTGTCAGCGCCAGCGGGATATTGATCAAAATGACCAAGACCTCCCGGAAGGAATAAAAAACCGAGAACAGCAGAATGATCACAACGGCCAGGGTAATGGGCATGATGAAGGCAAACCGCCGATTGGCCCTCTTTTGAAGTTCGAACTGCCCTCCCCACTGCGTGAGATACTCGGGAGGGAGGGAGACCGTACGGCTCACCCGCCCTTGGGCTTCATCGACAAACCGGCCGATGTCTCTTCCCCGAATATTGCACTGGATGGTGATATAACGCTTGTTTCCTTCCCGATTGATGAGCCGGGGTCCCACGATTTCTCTGACGGCCGCGATTTGCGAGAGAGGGATCCGGCCGCCTTCAGGAATGGGAATGAGGAGATTTTCGATGGCATCGACATCCTTTCTCGAGTGCTCCTGCAGGCGCAGAAAGATATCGAACCGTTTCTGTTCTTCGTAGATCTGCCCGAGGACGATTCCTCCCAGCGCCGCTTCGATGGTGTCCTGCGCATCCTGAATGTCAAGCCCATAGCGGGCCATCCGTTCTCTGTCCAGTTCGATCTGAATATGATTTTGCCCGCTGAACTGCTCCACCTGGACATCGGCGGCTCCGTCAACGGCGGCGAGAACATCCCGGATTTCGGCCGATTTCTGCTTCAATACATCAAAATTTTCGCCGTATAGTTTAACCGCCAATTGGGCTTTCACCCCGGTCAGGAGTTCATCCAGATTATGGGCGATCGGCTGGGTCATGTTAAGATTTAGTCCCGGGAACCGCTCCAAACGGTGTTCGATTTCGTTAATAAACTCATTTTTAGTCTTGAACGCCTTCCACTTTTGAACGGGACGGTAATTGATCAGAATCTCCGCATCGTTGACGAAGTGGGCATGACTGCCGACTTCCCCTCGGCCGATCCGGCTCAAAACACCGGTCACCTCGGGAATCCGCATCAGCACTTTTTCCATGTCCGTTGTGAGCCGGACCGTCTCACCGAGGCTGATGTTGGGATCAAAGGTGGCTCTCAGGTGCAGAGTGCCCTCTTCAAGAGTAGGGATATACTCCCTCCCCAGGAAGGGAAGAATGGCCAATCCCGTCAAAAACAAAAGGATGGTCAAGCTGAACACCCCTTTTTTATGTCTGCGGCAGAAGGAAAAAAAAGGAAGATAAGCCGCCCTGATCGTTCGAATGAGGAGAGGCTCCTTTTTCACCTTCGTGCGCTGCGGCAAATAGGAGGCGATCACCGGAGCGACGATAAGCGCATAGAGAAGAGACCCGGCGAGAGCGAAGGAGATGGCGAATCCCATCGGCCGGAACATGATCCCTTCCACTCCGGACAAGGTGAAAATCGGAAGAAAAACAAGAATGATGATGGCCACGGCAAAAAAGAGGGGACGTCCGACATCCTGAGCCGCATCGATGATGATCTTCAGCCCGCCCGAACCGGACTCCAGTCTCCTCATCTGAATGTTTTCCACCTGAATGATGGCCGCATCGGCGATCAACCCGATGGCGATGGCCAGACCGCCGAAAGAAATCAAGTCGGCCGCGATTCGACCCTGGTGCATGAGAATGAACACAAAGAGAATGGAAAAGGGCAGGGAGAGAACGACGATTACGGCGGACGGGAAATCCCCCATGAACAAAAAAAGCACGCCGATGATGAGAATTATCCCGATGATCAGATTGGTCGACACGGTAGAAAAACACTTTTTGACCAGGGAGGCCTGATTGTAGAAAGGAACGATCCGGATGCCCTCGGGAAGGGTCCGGTTGAGAGAGGCGATTTTGTCTTCCAGATCCTGAATGACGCGGGCCGTGTTGGAATCGAAAAGCTTCATCACCATCCCGACGACTTTTTCCCCCTCACCATTGGCCAGAGCGGTTCCCCGTTTGATGGCTGGAAGGACGTCCACTTCAGCGACATCCCGCAGCCGGATGGGAGTGCCCCCGGAATGGGTGACGATGCTGTTCCTGAGATCTTCAACCGATTGGACCAAACCGATGCTGCGGACGATGGCTTCTTCTTTCCCCCGCGTGATGAAGCCGGCCCCAACGTTCCGGTTGTTCTTTTTCACCCTGTCGACCAGATCGGCCACCGTCAGATCATACTTGAGAAGCAGGAGAGGATCAGCCTGGATCTGAAACTGCTTCACATCTCCGCCTATGCTCAAAACCTGAGAGACATCGGGGATGGATTTCAACTCGAACTTCACCAGCCAGTCCTGGAGCGTGCGCAGTTCCATGATGGGCACACCCTCCGCTTCCAGATAATACAGATAGACCAAACCCAATCCCGTGGCGATCGGACCGAGGACAGGATTGTGGACCGCTTCAGGCAGGTCCTCTCTCGCCTCCAGCAGCCTTTCCGAGACTAGCTGCCGGGCCCAGTAAATATCCGTCCCCTCCTCGAAAAACACGTTGACGATGGACAGGCCGAAAGTGGAAACGGAACGGATGTTCTTCACCCGCGGCAGACCGAACATGGACGCTTCGATGGGATAGGATAAAAAACGCTCGATCTCTTCCGGCGCCATCCCATGGGATTCGGAGTAGATCTGGACGAGAGGGGGCGAAGGATCGGGAAAGACATCGATGGCCAGATTCTTATAGGAGAGATATCCCGCTCCCGCAATCAGAAAGGCGGCGATGACGACAAACAGTCGCTGTTTGAGGGAAAACCTGACGATTCGCTCGATCATGCTTCGATCAATGGACATGAGCGCCGCCGATAGTGCCTTTGCTCATTTCCGACTTCAGAGTGAACGCTCCTTTGACCACCACGCGATCAGCCGCAGAGAGCCCACTGAGAATAACCCGGTTTTTTCCGATTCTGGGCCCGACCGTCACATGCCTGATAAAAAAAACGTCCGGCTCTTCCTGAACAAAGAGAATTTTCCCGTCATCCAGATTCTGGACCGCTTCGTCCGGCACCATCCATTTCTTCTCTCCGTCCGAATGACTGAGGATTTTTCCCTGAACATACATATGGGGTTTGAGAAGACCGGCTTCATTGTTTACCTCCAGCCGGATCTTGATCGTCCGCAGTTTTTCATCGAGGATATCATGGATGTTCAGAATTCTGCCTTCAAATTCCTTTTCCGGATAAAGGGGCGTATGGACCGTAACGCGGGAATCCTCACGGATGAATGGAATGTCCTTCTCATAGGCGTCCAGGTCCGCCCAGAGATGGGATAGATCAGCCACTTTCAGCAGGGTTTTTTCAGGGCCGATGTGCTCCCCCACAACCGCATCTCTGAAGATGATCCGCCCGGAAAGCGGACTCAGGACAGGCAGGAGGGGATCGGCCAGTTCACACTTATACTCCATGTGCTCCAGGCTTTCGCATTCCTGGATCAAGGCATCGATCTGCAAGTGAGTGATCCCGAAGGAATGAAGACGTGAGCCCAGGGCCCCGAATTCCGTGGAAAACTTCCGGTATTCCGCTTCCCGGCGCAGGTATTCCTTTTCCTCGAGGGCCTTTTCGGCAAGCAGTTTTTTCGCCCGCTTATATTCCGCTTCACTCAGGATCATGCGCACCCTGGCCTCCAGAAAATCAGCCTGGGCCTGTGCGAACTCGGGCGAGTTGACGACAAGAAGGTGCTCTCCTTTTCTTACCGGCTGACCGAGATCGGAATACACAGCCGATATTTTCCCCTCCACAAAAGAGGAAACATAGGCTGTCCTGTTGTCATTCAGACGAAGCACGCCTGGCAGAAGGATCTCATGAACAACCGCTTCCAATCGGGCTTCGTCGACCTGAACACCCCACTCCCGCTGCCTGTCCGCCGTGACCGTAAGTTCGCGGGGATGGTCGTGTTCGTCCGGTACGGCCGACAAGTGCGATTCCTCCGCCTGGAGGGAGTGATCGTGATCGTCCGCTCCCGGTGGTTCTCCCGGGGGAGAGCAGCCGGTCAGAATAAAAAGAGCAACAACCAATACAGCGCTTCGTTTCATCATTTCAATTCTTCTCCAGCCGCATTTTCCAGCGCGGCCTTTTTTTGATTCCAGTCGTAAAGGGCCTGATACCGGTCCTTGATGACCGCATTGTATGTTCGCTGCGAATCCAGATAATCCATGAGGGATATTTCTCCCTCCCGGTAGCTGATATCAGCCAGACGCAGGCTCTGCTCCACCTGCTGCAGAAGACCCGAGTCATAAAGGGAGATGGTCCGCTCCGCAAGCATAAGGTGGGCGTAGGCCATTTTTATTCCATCGATGATGAGACGTGTCGTCGACCGGAGTTCCTGCTCGGCTTTTCGGAGAAGGGAATCAGCCCGGGCGATGCCCGCCTTGTTCTGGTTCCAGAGGGGGAGTTCCAGGGAGACACCGATGCCCGCGTTTGTTCCGTCCAGTTCCCTGCTGGAGAAACCGGACAGGGAAAATCCGGGGAACAGGCTCCAGCGCTCCCGATGCCAGTCGCTTTGTGCCCTGTTCAAGGCGGCCCGGCTTCCAGCAATGGCAGGATGCGCTCCGGTGGCATTTTGAATGAGGGTTGATTCATCAAGAAGGAGGGGGGCGTAGGCCAAGGCGCCTTCAATCGCAATCGGAAGGGGAAGATTGATTCCCAGAAGCGTGTTCAACCGTTCTTGAAGAAGAACAAGCCGGGTTTCGGCTTCATTTTCGGTATTTCGAATGCGCTGAACCTCAACAGACAGCTTGAGCGCTTCGAGTTCCTTCACTTCCCCCAGTTCCGCCCTCTTTTGAATCAGGCGGGACATTTCCTGCATGGAACGGAAATTGTTCGACGCCAGCGCCCTGTTCTTTTCCCAGAGAAGTATCTCATAGACGAGTGTCTTGATCTGAAAAATGAGATCATTCCTCCGAAGATGCAGATCTTCCTGTGCCGACTCCCAATCGTGCTTCATCCCCTGAATACGCACGTCTCTCTGAAACGGATTTTCGATAAACTGGCTGACGGCGATCCCCCCGGTGTTCACCTTCATCGGCGCATCACGGGATTCGGCCCGTCCGGTATGAAGTTCCAGTGTCGGGTTGGGCATCTTTTTTGAAGATCGCACCGCTTCCTGATAAGAGATGACGGTCAGGCGGGCGGCATGAAGGTCGGGATTATTCTCCAGCCCGATCCTGATCAGTTTCTGAAGACCGTAGGTCTCCGGCTCCCCGGCTGTGACGGAAAATGAAAAACAAAGGACCAGAACCGCCGATAAAAAAAAGAGCTTTTTCATGAACCGATTCTAGCATAATGTCTATCGGAATCATAGGTTTCCCAGAGGGAAATCGCACGGCATTTGGGACTTGTGGGGGAAATCCTTCGAGTCGCGGCGAGCCTTCAGGTGCGCCACCAGTAGGAGAACTTGAAAAAAACGGTCCGCCCCTCGTTTCGGAACAGGCCTCCCGTCTCCTTCTCCTGATTGTCGTTGTATCCCAGATAAAAAACAGTCCCCGGGCGCAGCACCCAGCTCAGAAGAAGGCTGTTGAACAGTTCTCCGTAGTAATCGTTGTAATCCGTGATCAGCCGGATGGAGAGGGTTTTGGACAGCTGATAATTCAACCGCTGGCTGAGAATGGTGACGTTGTAGACCTTTTCCCCGCCTCTCGATCGATAAAAATCCTCGACACGAAAATCATACAACAGGCGAAAATTTGTTAACGGCTTGAGATCCAGGCTGAGGCCGATGGATGTCAAATAACCGAGATAGGGATTGTCCTCATAGTAGATACTGTTTCCAAAGGAGAAACGGATGCGGCCGCTGAGCCAGGAGAGGGGATCGGAAGAGAGAAACCCACGGAAGCCGGTCCTTTTAAAATCGATGCCGTTGTAGCGTTCCATCTCCGTTGTGAAGCCGCCGTAAAGGGTAGTGCCCCGCCATCCCGAGATGAATCCCCCGATTCGCAACTCGTGATCGGTGAGAATCCCGTCAAAATCCCATCCCTTTCGATATTCGATGGAGGGGCGGATATCAACCAGCCATTCCTTCTGAGGAAGGATGGTATAACCGATGCGGGTGCGGAACTGCCGGATGTCCTTTCGCTGGATATAACCGGAGGTCGCCTCAAAATCGTCGGGAAGGTGTAGATATTCCGCCGTGAGCTGCAGGTGGCGCGTGTTGCGGGTGAGGTTGAAGCTCATGGCGGGAACCAGGTCCGTTTTGATTTCATCCACACGGGACTGTGTTCCCACGACCTGAAAACTGAACCGGTCATAATCATTGAATTTAAAGTGTCCGTCCACTCCGACCACGCGGTTATAATCCCGGGTGATGTTACCCCAGGAATCGCCCGTCTCCTTGTCCGTCAGGATAAATCCGATGTGGGATTCCTTGAACAGGTCCTGTTTGATTCTAAAAATATTGATGAATCCGGAGCCGATGTCCGCATCCTCAGCGGGTTCATCCACATCAGGAAGAGAGATGGGAGTGGGGTTGGTGTCGAAAACGCTCAGAAAGCCCATCGTTGTTTTCCCCATCTTTCCGGTCATCTTGACGCCCCAGTCGGGATTGATGATGGTCCGGGTGTAAACCAGCTCGATGGGCGTGTCGAAAAAATCGCTGCCTTCCAGAAAAAAAGGCCTCTTTTCAGGAAAATAAAGATCATAACGCTTATTGATATCCACCTGAGGCATGTCCGATTCAATCTGGCTGAAATCCGGATTGACCGTGAGGTCCGCCGTCAGATCGGACGTCAGTCCGTATTTGATGTTTAACCCGATTTCAGGTCTGAATTTTTCCCCCTTCACTTTCAAACCGGTGGCGACGGGCATGACTTCCAGGTTCCGTCCCTTTTCCAGTTCCCCGTCGAACTGAATCTGTCCCGCCTGAATGAGCAGCCCGTCCACATTACGGGAGCGGGGGCTCCAGTAGATCTCCTCGTTTTTGCGCCGGATCTTCCGCATGATCTGGAATCCCCAAATCTGGGAAGCGGCATTGGGAAAACGCAGGCTTTTGAAGGGGATGGATATCTCAACCGTATACCCCAGCTCATCGATGGAGGCCTCGGCCAGAAAAAACGTATCCCAGTTTTTATCGATACGATCAAATCCCATGCCGGGACGGTGGCGGGCCGCTTCATTGTAAATGCCGTCCGACTGCACACCGCAGGGATTGACTTCAAAGGCGAAGGCCCTTTTTTTATCGTTGAATGTGTCGAGGAAAATGGTGATCCCGTCATCATTCATGACCTTGTCGCGCTCGGTCAGGAAGGCTCGAATGGCATCGGGATCGGAATCGAAACAGCGGATGCCGATGTAAAGATTAGTTGAATCATAAGCCACATAGGCTTCCGTCTTTTCTGTTGGGTCTCCTCCTTCTTTGGGCTCATACTGGGTAAACGCGTCAAGCAAGACCGCCTCATCCCAGATAGAATCATTCAGGAATCCGTCGATTCGGGGAACTTCAGAGACCTGTGCCAGTTTGACATGGTAGCCTCCTCCCGAATCGGCGGCGCTATACGGGGACAGCAGGGAAAAAAGAAGGACCAGATGTAACCATCGTGATTTTGAAAAACTCATAACTCTTGTATTTCATCTCCACTCAATTCCAACAGGAGGGGATTATCAATGTTTTTTCCGTATTTTTCCAGGACTTCTTTTTCAGTCTCCGATCAGGCTGCCGATTTTGATGCTTCTGTCAGTCAGGGTCAAGCCCATCGCCTGCTGAAGCTGGGCCAGAGAGAGATTGTAGGCGACGATGGACTGCAGCTCCTGCACCTGGGCATTCCGAAATTCCCTCTGATTGAGAAGAACGAGGTAATTGGTGCTGAGTCCCACTTTCAATTTCTCTTCCTCGGCTTCCATCTTTCTCTGCGCCAGTTCCCGGGCCACCGTGTAGGCCAGGACCCGCTCATAATCGGTCTGAACGGAGCGCACGGCCGACTTGACCTCGACAAACGCCTGCTGTTCCTCATTCTGCATGCGAAGCCGGGCCTGTTCGAGGCTCACGCGGGCCGTCGCGTAATTCGCCTTGGAAAGGATGTTGCTCAACGGAAAATCGAGGGTCACCCCGACGCTCCAATTCGAATATTTGAAACCGAAGGTGTCCTTGAAGGCATCCGTGGAGCCTCCCGGGACGACACCTATAATAACTCCGCTGAGAGCGTTGTTGTTCAGATAAATGATCTGGTCTCCGGACACGCCCGGGCTCCAGTAGGATGCGGTCAGGTTCAGGCTCGGCAGCAGCTGATTTTTAGCATAGCTGAGGTTCAGTTCGCTGTTTTTGAGGCTGATGCGTGTCGATTCCAGGTCGGGGCGGTTCTCTATGGCGATGGCCAGTGCCTCTTCGAAGTCAATCGTCTTTTTTTCATAACTGGGTTTGTCGACAGGGATCAGATTCATGGCTTCGGCTTCCGCTCCATCCGCCTGAAGATTCATCAGGGCCTTGAGCTGGTCCTCTGCGTTTCTCACCTGGGCCTGCGTCTGAAGGATATCGGCATGGCGAGTGGCCACCTCGGCTTCCGCACTCAATATTTCGATGGGCGCCAGGGTCCCGATTTCAACCGATCGCTTGTTTTTTTCCAGAAGGTCCTCCGCCAGTTTCAGGGATTGTTTCCGCACCTTGAGAAGTTCGATGGAATAAACATAATTCCAGTAGGCTTCTTCCACGTTCAGGATGGTGTTGGACAGGTTAGTCTCGAAATCCTTACGGGAGACGGCCTGGTCGTTCTTGGCGACGAGGATTTCCCTTTTGGCCATCTTGAAACCAAAATCACGCAGCAGGGGTTGAGAAAAATTGAAGGTCAGCGTTGTTCCGTAACGGGGATTGATTGTCTGAAAGCTGCGGTTGGTGTCGGTTTTGTAACCGTCGACCTGGAATGAAAACTGACCGCCGGTCGGAATAGCCTGCAAAATGTCGGCCGAATAGTTGTCCGTCACGGTGGCCACAGCCCCGGCGGCATCCAGGAATGAATAGGACGCTGATGACGTATCCCTCGTGCTTAAATTCATGGAGAGCTGGGGCATGAATTTCTCATTCGCCCTCGCCACCGCGATATCGGACAGTTCCGGGGACAAAACATTGATGGCGATATTGAGATTGTTCTCCAGGGCCTTGAGGATACAGTCCTCAAGGGTCAGATTCATTTTTTTTGGATCTTCCTGAGCCGCAGGGGTAAAGGTCAAGCCGAACAGCAACCCAAGAACAAGTGTTGACCGCACAATCCGCTTAATCATTTTATTCCTCCTTCTTAAACAGAGCATAAATTTCATCTCATGGAATAACCATGTTTATTCATAGCGCAGGGCTTCGATGGGATCCAGCTTGGACGCCTTTCGGGCCGGATAGAACCCGAAAAAAATCCCGACCGATCCGGAAAAGATAAAAGCCATGGCGATCGACCCGATTTCCACCACGGTTTTCATAGGAGAAAACTGTGTAATCAGCTTGGCGCTTCCCAGGCCAAGGCCGATGCCCAGCAACCCCCCCAGAATGCTGAGAGTGACGGCCTCCGTCAGAAACTGGAGCAGGATGTCCTGCTCGCGGGCGCCGACAGACATGCGGATTCCGATCTCCCGGATCCGTTCCGTCACCGATACAAGCATGATATTCATGATGCCGATTCCGCCGACGAGAAGGGAAATGGAGGCGATGCCCCCAAGAAGAACGGTCAGAATCTTGGTCGATTCAGCCGCTCCTTCCGCGATCTCAGACATGTTGCGGACGTTAAAGTCGTCCTCCGCTCCGGGAGCGATGCGGTGGCGGATGCGCAGGATTTCCGAAATCTGCTCCATCGCCTCATCCGTCTGATCCGCTGAAACCGCGGCGACATCGATCGACTGAATTCGGTCCGTCTGGCCGAGGAGCCGGCGCTGGGCCGTGGTGTAGGGGATGACAATCACATCATCCTGATTCATGTAACCGCCGGCTTCCCCCTTGGACTTCAGCACTCCGATCACGCGGAAGGGGATCTTTTTGACACGGATGATCTGGCCGAGCGAATCCGCTCCTTCAAACAGATTGTTGTTGACTTCAGAGCCCAACACGGCCACTTTGCTCCCGGACCGGACATGGGACTCATCAAAAAACACCCCCTGCTCGATTTCCCAGTTGCGGACGTCGGGGTATTTCTCCCCCACTCCGTAAATGGAGGTGTTCCAGTTTTTATTGCCGTAGACCACCTGTGCCCGTGTGTTGACGGAGGGAGAAACGTTCAAAACGGCGTCCGCTTCCAGAATGGCATCGGCATCCTTGGGTGTGAGGTTCTGAACGGTTCCCGTTCCGCCGCTGATTCCCCGAAAGGACCGGCTTCCGGCACGGACAAAAAGAAGATTGGTTCCCATCGAATTGAATCGGGCCTCCACTTCTTTTTTCGCCCCCTGACCGATGCTGACCATGGCGATAACGGCCCCGACACCGATGATAATTCCCAGAGCGGTCAAAAAGGAGCGCATTTTATTGCGGGCCAGGGCCAGAATGGCCACCTTGAGCGTTTTTGTTATATTCACGGCCTATTCCTCCACTTTCTCGATCAATCCGTCCCGGATGTAGATCCGTTTTCTCGCCACCACCGCCACTTCGGGATCATGGGTCACCAGAATGATGGTCTTTTTGTTTTCCTTGTTGAGCAGTTTAAAAACCTCCATGATCTCATTCCCTGTTGTTGTGTCCAGGTTTCCGGTCGGTTCATCGGCCAGGATCAGAGACGGCTCATTGACGAGCGCTCGAGCGATCGCCACCCGCTGCATTTCTCCGCCGGAAATCTGATTGGTCTTATGCATTTCGCGACCCTTCAATCCAACCTTTTCCAGAGATCTGTAGGCCATTTCCCTGACTTTTTTGCCGGGGATATTGGAATACAGAAGGGGCAGCTCCACATTTTCAAGAGCCGTCGTCCGGGAAAGGAGATTGAAGCTTTGAAAGACAAAGCCGATCTTGCTGTTCCGGATGCGTGCCAGCCTGTTTTTATCGAATGTGGAGATGTCTTCTCCTTCCAGAAAATATTTCCCGGAGGTCGGCTTATCGAGGCAGCCGATGATATTCATCAGCGTGGACTTTCCCGAACCGGAGGGACCCATGATGGCGACTATGTCGCCTTCGGCGATGGAGTGAGTGATGCCGCCAAGAGCCCTGACTTCGCTGTCTCCCACTTTATAGACCCGCTCCAGGTTTTCAAATCGTAAAAGAAAATGATTATCCATATGTTTTTCCGATCAATCCCAAATATACAACGGAGGATCAGCGCATGAACTGCATCATCCCGCGCGCAGGATTATTTCGCGAATTCCGGTTGTTTCCGGAGGAAGTGTCTATTCCGGTGATGATTTCCGTGCCTTCGGTAATATCTCCTGATACGATTTCGCTGAACGTATTGTCCGTCACTCCTGTTTTGATGAAAACCATCTTCAGCTTTCCGTTTTCATCCTCGATCCAGACACGGGACATGTCGCGCATCCCCCCTTGCCGCTGACCGGACTGTCCCCGTTGGAAATCGGACGGTGGTTGGGACGGGGCCTGAGAACCCTCACGCGGTGCGGAGCCCTGGCCGCCCGGACGTGAACCCCCGAACCTCTCCTGCATCATCGCTCTCAATTCCTCCTGGGAGAGATCGGGCAAGTAGCGGAGAGCGGAATTGGGAACCCGCAGGGCGTTCCGGGCTTCTCCGGTGATGATGTTGACCGTGGCCGTCATTCCGGGACGCAGCTTCATATCGGGATTGTCCACTCCGACAATGGTGGTGTAGGTGACGACATTCTGTTCGATGACGGGTGAATAGCGGACCTGCCTGACCTCTCCACGAAAGCGGTCGTTCGGAAAAGCATCAACCGTGAATTGGACCGCCTGTCCTTCGCTCACTTTGCCGATATCGGCTTCATCCACGCTGCACTCCACCTGCATCTTCGTCAGGTCATTGGCGATCTGAAAAAGAAGCGGCGCATTAAAACTGGCGGCCACCGTCTGCCCCTCGTTGATGTTCCGGTTGACGACGAACCCGTCGATGGGGGAGCGGATGACGGTGTATCCCAGGTCCACCTTGCTCGTGTCAAGCTGGGACTTGGCCTGAGCCAGGCGGGCAATCTGGGACTGCAGCTCGGCTTTGCCATTGGAATAATCGGCTTCAGACTTTTCCTTCTCCTCAAAAGAGATCAGGTCTTTTTCGGCGAGGCTGAGGGACCGCTCAAAATTTTTTCTGTTGATCTCGAGCATCACCTCGGCTTTGTCCACAGACGCTTTGGCGCTGTCATAGTTGGCTTCATTCTGCTGGACCTTGGTCAGAAAAATAAGTTGTTCTATTCTGGCAATGATCTCCCCTTTTTTGACATGAGAATTGAAGTCGACATTGATCTGTTCGATTTTTCCGGAAACCTGACTCCCGACGTCCACAAGGGTCACCGGATTCAGCGTGCCCGTCGTGATGACCAGGGCCTGGATATTGCCCCGGTCGATTTTTTCTTTTTTATAGACAATCCCGTTTCCGTTTGATTTCTTGAATACCGTCACCGCCAAAACCGCGCCGATCACGACGACGATTAATATAAGTGCAAGTATTAGCTTCTTTTTCATGATTCACTCCTCTTCTATTTCAATTATTGCCGCTGTCTTTTTTCCCCTGTTTTTCTTTTTCTCTTTTTTCCATATACCTTTTGCGCGCGTCCGCTTCCCTTCTTCTCTGCTCGTCGTGTCTCTGGATCATGTTTTCGAACTGCTGCTTCTGGGCATCATTCAGCACGTTATTGATTTCCTCGATCAGCAGGGTTCGAATGGATGTGAATTCCGGAATATATTTTTCCCTGATCGCATGAAGCCGCTCATCGTTCCTCTTGAAAATATCCTGGATCTGTTCCCGCTGTTCCTCGGTCAGCACCAGTTCATCCGCCATGGTGTTGAGGGAAGGGAACCGGGTGGCCTGCCGCTGCTCGTCCCGCCTCTTCTTTTGCATCACATCCAGAACATTCTCATCCAGCAAGACCCCGGCGATAACACCCAGAACAAAACATCCGAAAAGAGAAAAGACGATCCAAAATTTCTGATTGCCGCTCATGGGAAATACTTCCTTAGACCGTTTTTATCGCCGAGGGCGCTGAAGATCAGCATCATGTTTTTGTTCTCCACGGAGCCCGCCTCAAACACCGTGCGGGTCTCCTGAAAGGGATTAAGGTTTTTCAGAAGAAGAATTTCGGAATCGCTCATGTTCTCTTGAGAAAGAACAGCCGGATCAGGAGAAAGAAAGATCATCCCGGCGCTGAGCACGACAGCGGAAAAAGCGATGACCGAGGCTGTTTTTAAAATCCAGGCCTTTCCGGCGGCAAAGGGATCGAAGGCCGGCGTGTCTTTCAACCTGGCCCTGAAACGTTCGGTAAAATAGGGTTTCGGTTCGGGAAATCGGGTCGAGTGAAGCGTCCCCAGGATGACATCGTACTCATCCTTAATTCTACGGCAGTCCCCGCAGGAGTCCTGATGTCGGTCAAGGCATTCCTGATCCACTTTCGACAGCCGGAAATCGAAGGATCGAAGGATCAACTTTTCGGCGTGTTTGCATTTCATTGTCTTCTCCTCCTAGGAAAGAAACGGGGCGATCTTATTGCGAAGGAGTCTTCTCGCCCGGTGCAGCCGGGAGTCGACCGTCCCCGGCATCAATTTCAGAATCTGCCCGATTTCCTCATAGGAAAACCCCTGAATATCCCTGAGGGAAAGAATGGTCTGATATTTTTCGGGAAGAGAGCGGATGCCTTCATGGACGAGATGCCGTCTTTTTTCCTGGACGGAGGCCCGTTCCCTCTTCATCATTTCATCTTCCTGTTTCCCCATCTCTTTGTATCTTTCCTCAAAGGGAACTTTGATGACCTTGTTTTCCGTTCGTAAAAAATCCTTTATATGATTGAGCGCAATCCGGTAAATCCATGTCCCGAATTCCGATTGGAAACGGAAATTCTTGAGCGCTCCGTATGCCTTGATAAAAATGTCCTGGGCGAGATCGTCCGCATTTTCCCGGTTGCGCGTCATGCTGAATGCCAAATTTACCATTTTCGTTTTGTATTTTATTACGAGCTGTTCGAACGCGTCGTTGTTTCCCTCCAGACTCAACCGGACCAGCGTTTTTTCGTCCATGCCTGTTGACGCGTCTCAGCCGTTCACATATGTTAGACGGCGCTACTCCTTTTTTCTTCCCTCAAATCACCGTGTTATCGCGAATGGAACCTCCCGCATTCTGATCCATTGCATTTTTATTTTAATAAAGAAGTCCACAAAAAACCACCTCTCATTTGTCTTGAGATAAAAAGCGAAACCTGCCGCCGCCTCTCCATCCGGGAGTCGGCGGCGGAGTTGAATTGTTGTTATTTTTTTCTGGTAGCCGTCCAGTCCGAAGTGCGATCCCCCATGCTCATGGTCATCTGACCTGACATGGAATCTCCATCGACTGTCCCTGTGTAAACCATCTCGAATGATCCGCGCTGTGTCTCACGGACGATTGTCCACTGGATCTCATTGCCTTTGATGGTTCCTTCGGCCTCCATAGGTTCCCCGACTTCCCCTCCGCGACCTCTGCCGGGCATGGTCACGGTGATATTTTCACCGTCCTGGGCGATCTTGATGGTGAATGTCTGCTCTCCACGCATGCCCTGCGTCGTCATTTCCCATTCTCCGGAAACATCGACGGCGGACAAACCAACGGCCGAAACCATCAATCCGACGGCGATCCAAATGATCAAAAATCTTTTTTTCACTTCTTTGTCTCCTAAATAGAATTTTCACACATTAGACGTTGAAAGGAATAAAATTCTTCCATAATAACCAGCGGGATCGATGATCTGAATTCGAAATATTCTTCGCGATAGCCGTTTTATCGCTTGAGGATAATGAAATACCTTGACAAGTACCCGGGGATTCGACAAAATTTTTCTTTATGGCATTTTTCGAAAGGCACCACCCATCCGACCCGTTCATCCGAACGCCGGGGATTTCTTCAGCCTGGTGCCCGGGCTGCGGGATCGGAGTGGTGGTCAATGTGTTCCTTCAGGCCCTTGGCAGGTCAGATAAATCCACGGATTCCATCCAAATTGTCTGGTCAGACCTCGGGTGCACCGGAAATATAGCTCCCTTTCTTAAAATTCCCAACACCCAGTCTCCTATCGGAAGCCTTTTTGAAACAGCCGTTCAGGTCAGAAAAACACACCCGGGATCCCTTCCCGTCCTCTTTCTCTCCGACAGCGATTTTATGGTGATGGGCATCGACCGCCTTCTCCAACTCTGCCGCAGCGGAGAAAACCTTCTCATCCTCTACATAAACAGTTCTCTCTACCATCTGCTTTTTGAAAATAAAAAAATCCAGCCCGTTCTCTTCAAAAAACACATCGCCCCCAGCCGGTCGGAGACCCCTTTCAACATGCCCCTCCTTTTCGACAGATACGGAGCCTCCTACATCGCCCGCTGGACACCACTCCACTGCTGGCGCCTTCGCCGTTCTATCGAAGAGGCCTTCGAAAAAAAGGGAATGTCCTTCATTGAAATTATTTCTCCCTGTCTGATGCCTATCGCCAGCGACGGACAGTTGGGATTTTCCATCGACCGGATGGGCTCCCATCAATCCGGAACCCTCATTCAACACCGGGCAAAAACCGAGGAACTGGACACCCGTCAGGAAGGAGAACTGCTCATCGGAAAGTTTATCGATCGATGAACAGGGACAGGTTCCACCCCGACCACCCTTTTCTCTATGCTGATTTTTTCCCTACGGTCTGGTGTGCCGGCTGTGGCATTGGAACGGTGGTCCACTCCTTCATCGAAGCCCTCAAAGCATCGGACATAACACCTCGTGAGACCGGCGTGGTCTCCGGAATGGGCTGCTCCCGTAAAATTTCCGAATGTTTGAAACTGCCGTCTTTTTCCGTTTCGGACGGCAGAGTTGTTGATTTTTCGGTCCAATACGGGCTCGAGCATCCCACTCATCAGGTCGTTGCGTTTCTGAACAACGCCGATTTTTTGCTCACCGGCGCGGAGGATTTTCTTCAGCTCAGGAACAGCGGGCACCGCCTGACAATCATTTATATCAACAATTTCATATTCAACACAGCCGGGGACGACGGATTTCCCATGACGCCCTATCGGAGAAAATCATTTGACGGATCCGCGGACCTGCCCTTCAATATCCCTCTTCTCGCTTCCTCCGTTGGAGCGGAATATATCGCCCGCTGGACGCCCCTCCGGGCCGGATGGATCAAAAACGCCTTGATGGAAGCTTTTCAAAAAAAAGGGACGGCCGTTATTGAAATCATCTCCCCCTGCCTGGTTTATGATTCGGAATCGCGGCGTATTCTGGATGCGGCGGAACGCATGCAGTTTTATGACGGCAGGACGGTCATTCAAAACTTTTCTCCCCTGAATAAACTGGATCTGCGCGAAGGGAAAAAGATCGTTCTGGGCACGTTTGTGGATTCTGCGCCTGGAGAGGACAAACGATGACCATCCGGATCGAAATACTGAAGGAACGGTGCAAGGGCTGCGGCATCTGTATCGCCGTCTGCCAGATGGAAGTCCTTCGTCTGTCCGGGGACACGAATGAACAAGGGTATGCCTATCCCGTCGTCGAAAAGAACGAATCCTGTCTCATATGCGGCCTGTGCGAAATGGTCTGCCCCGACTTCGCTATCTGGGTCCGGCAGGAGGAAGAGGAGGCCATGCCTTGAAACACATCATTCTCCGCAAGCGTGAATTGAGCAGGGAGAATTTTCTGATTGAGGTGGCGGCTCCTAATGTCGCGGAGCGGTTCGCTCCCGGGCAGTTCGTCATCATCCGGATCCATGACAGGGGGGAACGCATTCCGCTGACGGTAGCCGACGTCAACCGGAATGATTCATCCATCACCCTCATCTTCCAGGTCGTCGGAAAAACAACAAGGATACTGAGTCTGATGAATCCGGGTGATGTCCTGCTGAACGTGGTCGGCCCTCTGGGAAATCCCACCGAAATCCAAAAATGGGGCCGTGTTGTATGTGTCGGCGGAGGAACCGGAATCGCCTGCGTCTATCCCATCATCAAGGCCCTCAGCCGGGCTGGAAACACCGTGCTTTCCATCATCGGCGCCCGGACAAAATCCCTTCTGCTGCTGGAGGAAAAAATCCGGGCAGTGAGCGCGGAAACCTTTGTCACCACGGATGACGGTTCGTTGGGGGAAAAGGGATTTGTCACAGATGTCCTGAAAAATACGATTAAAAAACACAACGACGGACGGGACATCAGCCTCGTTTATGTCATCGGGCCGCCGGTCATGATGAAAGCGGCCGCCGATGTCACCCGTCCCTTCCAAATCAAAACCATCGTCAGCCTTAACACCATCATGATCGACGGAACGGGCATGTGCGGAGGCTGCCGGGTTTTTATCGACGGAGAGATGAAACTGACATGTATCGACGGGCCTGAATTCGACGCCCACAAGGTCGATTTCGATGATGTCATCGGCCGGCTGGACATGTTCAAGGGCAAGGAAAAAGAGGCGTACGCCTGTTTTCTGAAACAAAAGGGCATCCATGATTAAAATCGGGGGCAAGCGGATTCCCATGCGGGAGCAGGACGCGGAGCAGCGGAAATCCAATTTTTTTTCCGTCCCCCACGGCTACAGCGAGGAAGAGGTCATCACCGAGGCGCAGCGCTGCCTCCAGTGCCAGGGAGCGCCCTGTGAAAAACACTGCCCCATCAACATGCGCATTCTGGATATGATCAGAGCCATCGCGGTCGGTGATTTTAAGAAAGCCTTTTTCATCGCCAAGGAAGACAATTCCCTTCCGGCCATTACCGGGCGCGTCTGTCCGCAGGAATCCCAGTGCGAGGGTGTCTGTCCCTTCGCCCAGTCGGGAGAGGGAATCAATATCGGAAAACTGGAGGCCTTTGTCGCGGATTGGGCCAAAGAAAAGGAATTGAAGAAAGACATCTTTATTCAGGAAAACCCGGAGCGAATCGCCGTCATCGGCGCCGGTCCGGCGGGCATCACCTGTGCGGTCGACCTTCGAAAATACGGCTTTCAGGTCACCCTGTTCGAGGCCCTCCACAAAGCGGGCGGTGTCCTTCAGTACGGGATCCCCGCATTTCGTCTGCCGACGGAAATCGTCGATGCGGAGATCACTTACCTGGATGAACTGGGAGTGGATCTGCAGCTCAATTTTTTTGTGGGACAGAACATCACCTTCGATGAGCTCCGCCGCCGCTTTGACGCCATCTTTATCGGGTCAGGCGCGGGAGCGCCTCTCTTTATGCGGATCGAGGGGGAAAACCTCAAGGGTGTTTATTCCGCCAATGAATTTCTCATTCGATGCAACCTGATGAAATCCTACAACTCCGCTGAATTCGACACACCCATCGTCTGTGGTGACCGGGTCGGGATCATCGGAGCCGGAAATGTGGCCATGGACGCCGCCCGCTGCGCCCGGCGATTGGGGTCCGAGCATGTCCATATTCTTTACAGGCGGACAAAAAAGGAAAGCCCGGCTCGAATCGAAGAGATCGAACACGCTTTGGAAGAAGGAATCATTCTGGAAGAGCTCGTGACACCAAAACGGATCTTAGGGGACGAAAACGGCTGGGTCAGCGGCGTGGAGCTGCTCCGAATGAAACTCAGCGCTCCGGATAAAAGCGGCCGGCCCCGTCCCGTCCCCCTCGAAAACAGCGAATTCATCATGCCCATCGACACCATCATCGAGGCGCTGGGAACTCAACCCAACCGTCTGTTCCTCAACAGAGCGGAAGGCCTCGATATCGACTCGTGGGGCCTTATCAAGGTGGATGACGACCTGCAGACATCCATCCCGGGCGTATACGCCGGCGGCGACGCCATTCGCGGTAACGCCACGGTGATCCTGGCCATGGGCGACGGGCGGAAGGCGGCCCGGGCCATCGGCCGGCAAATGAAACGGCTCTCGTTTTCATCCTGATTTTTGATCACAGTCCTCGCCCGATGGGATCATTCAATCACCTCCAATTTTTCTCCATGTGCGAAAAATCTTCCCCGCAAGCGTCCTTTATACTGATATGACTCAAAAGCAGATGTCGAACACCCTCCGGCAGAACTTTCCCCAAAGCGGACACAGACACCGGTTGAGAGAGAAATTCCTTCAGGGCGGCCTGGCCGGTTTTCTGGACCATGAAATAGTGGAGATTCTGCTGACCCTGGGAACACCGCGTCGGGACTGCCGCCAGGAGGCCCGGGAGCTCCTCAAACATTTCAAATCCCTGAGGGCCGTTCTTGAAGCGGACCGACATGAACTGCTTCAGTTCCGGGGGCTCGGGCCTCACAATATTTTCGGCCTCCTCCTTATCCGGGAAGTCTCCCGACGATTCCTCAGAGACCGCATGATGGAAAAACCCATCTGCAATTCCTCGCGGGAGGTGTTTGATTTTCTCTATCATGCCCTGCGGGATGCCCGAAAGGAAAAATTCAAGGTCTTGTTCCTTAACACCAAAAACCAGATTCTGGAAGAAAAAACATTTTTTGAGGGGACAGTGGACACCAGCGCCGTTTATCCCAGGGAAATTTTCAAGCAGGCGCTTCTGCTTCATGCGTCTTCCCTCATTTTTATTCACAATCATCCATCGGGCGATCCGACTCCCTCGGATAATGACAAAGCCATCACCCGGGAGCTCGTTCAGGCCGGGATCACCATGCAGATCAAGATCCTGGATCACATCATCATCGGAAACAATCGCTATTTCAGTTTCGCCGATGCCGGACTTCTCCATTCCTATGAAGTCGGCCTGAACCGCTGAATTCCGTTTGAAAAAGACGTATCGAGCAGGTACACTTGAGCGGAGAGGATCGAAAGAGGAGGACAAAAATGGATGATAGAGAGATTGCCGCCCAATTCAGGATGAAACCGATCGAGGACATCGCCGCGAACCTGGGCATCGACAAAGACCTTCTGGAAAAATACGGAAATTTTAAAGCCAAAATCGATCCCCGCCCCATCACGCAGAAGAAAACCGGTCCCGGGAAGCTGATCATGGTCACGGCCATGAATCCGACGCCCGCCGGTGAAGGCAAAACCACAACTTCCATCGGCCTTGCCGACGCCCTGAACAGGCTTGGGAAAAAAGCGACGGCTGCACTGAGGGAGCCTTCTCTGGGACCCGTTTTTGGAATGAAAGGAGGGGCCACGGGCGGCGGATACGCACAGGTTATGCCGCGGGAAGAAATCAACCTTCACTTCACCGGAGATATCCACGCCGTCACGGCAGCTCACAATCTCCTCGCGGCCATGGTGGATAACCGCATTCATTTCGACGGTCCCTGCGGTCTATTGGACAGCCGCCGAATCAGCTGGAAACGTGTCATGGATATGGACGACCGCGTGCTGCGGGAAGTGGTTGTCGGAATCGGCGGCCCCCTGAGGGGGATCGCCCGGGAGACGGGATTTGACATCACTGCCGCCTCCGAGGTGATGGCCATTCTGTGCCTGGCACAGGACATCGGTGACCTCAAAGAACGGTTGGGGAACATTTTTGTCGGTTACTCTGCGGAAGGAAAGATGGTGTTCGCCCGTGACCTGAAAGCCCACGGCGCCATGACCGCACTGCTGAAGGATGCCATTCGCCCCAACCTGGTGCAGACGCTTGAAGGAACGCCGGTCTTCATTCACGGCGGTCCCTTCGCCAATATCGCTCATGGGACCAATTCCGTGATTGCGACCCGTCTCGCCTTAAATGTGGCCGACTTTGTCGTCACCGAATCCGGCTTTGGATCGGACCTCGGCGCTCAGAAATTTTATGACATTGTCGTTCGTACAGGTCACATCCCCCCCCCCAGTGCCTGTGTTCTGGTGGCGACCATCCGTTCCCTCAAATACAACGGGGGCGTCAAACGGAATGACCTGGAGAAGGAAAACGTAACAGCCATGGAAAAAGGCTTTCCGAACCTCCAGAAGCACATCGCCAACATGAAGGCCTACGGCGTTCCTCTCGTTGTCGCCGTCAATCGATTCCCCACCGATACGGAAGAGGAGATCGAGACGCTTAAGTCACTCTGCCGAAAAGAAAACACCCGCGTCGCCCTGAGCGATGTCTTCGCCCGGGGAGGAGAGGGAGGAAAGGAGCTGGCCGGGGAGGTCATGACCGCCATCGAGTCCGACCCTCACAATTTTCAACTGCTGTATCCGGACGACATGCCGCTTCTGAAAAAAATCGAAACCATCGCCACACGCATATACGGTGCGGCCGCCACGGCCATGGAAGGAATCATCCGGAGGAAAATCGAGCGCCTGGAAAAGGACGGCTTCGGCCATCTCCCTGTCTGCATCGCCAAAACCCAATACTCGCTTTCCGGCGACGACAACGCGCTGGGCCGTCCGGAAGATTTCACGCTCATCGTCACCGACGCTTCTCTCAGCTCCGGAGCCGGCTTCATCGTTGTCTACTGCGGGGATATCATGACCATGCCCGGCCTGCCTAAAAACCCATCCGCTGAAAATATCGATGTGACGGAGGAGGGGGACATTATCGGCCTGACTTAAGAGGGAAAAGCCCGGAAAGACCGGTTGACAACGGGAAGACATCCACATAAGATGACACAGAAAAGGCATGCGTTCCGTCTGGGGCGGAGTCAACTGTTTTGTTCTCGGATGAGGAATCGAAAATGAACAAATTCATCAAATATCTGTTGATCTTTCTGATTGTCGACATTCTGATTCTTGGGGCCTATTTCGGCCTCAAAGGTTTGAATTCAGGCGGAAGGACGCCGGCTTCGGATGATTATGAATGGGTGGAGATGGACTCCTATTACACTCCTAAAAATTTTATCGAAGGATTCCTTCGGGACGATGCAGAGTCCAGGAGCCTGCTGCCGATTTCCATTCGAAATTTTGGGGAAAATACCAAAGTCCTGAAAACTTTTCTTGGGAAAAATTTTGCCGGCCCAAAAGAAGTTGAGCTGAAAATGATGTTTCCGGGAATGGAAGAGTGGATACTGGTTGAAATCAAATACAAAGACGAAAAAAAAAGAGAGATTCAGCGGGCCAATCTCTATGTCCTGATCAAGGAGGAATGGCGACTGGCGGATACGGGCAGCTTGACGCGATGAGCCGGGTGGGATTCCAGGCGTTTATCAAACGTCTTTCTGTAGGGTAACGGACACCGGCCTGAACACGCAGAGCGGAGGAGAAGATATGAGTCAAGAAAAAGACACCAACGGGGGAAACAAAGAACGGGCCATCGAAGCGGCTGTTCTTCAGATCGAAAAACAGTTCGGCAAGGGATCGGTCATGAAGCTCGGGCAGAAGGAGGCCGCCATC
>JAHIPL010000003.1 GCA_018894615.1 Acidobacteriota bacterium
CCCAGGAAGAGATGATGAAGTGGAACGACGAAGAACTCGGCGGAAAAATCTTCATAGACTGGAAACCTTTCGATCACCCCCAGTTGGGAAAAGTGGAAATCGGCGGATTCGTTAACAAAATCTACAATTCCAGCACAAAAAGCTACACCAACCTCATGTGTTTCCCTGGAGAAATCTTTAACGACTTTCTCGAAAAACACACCTGGTGGAATCTCTATCTCGTCGCCCAGTCCCCTCTTATCCACATCAAGGATTTCGCTGCCGAATCGCATGGAAGTGGGTTTTACAAATTGACTCTGAAAGTGGAAAACCGGGGGTTCCTCCCGACAAACGTCACTCAACAGGCCCTCCTCAACGAGACGGCCCAAACGGTCAAAGCCGAACTGACGCTCGACGGCCTCGAAATCGTGATGGGAAAACCCATGATCAGCCTGGGCCATATTCCCGGCGGCGACATTTACACCTCCGAATGGATGGTCAAAAAAACCGGCCGGACCCCATCCGTCTCCGTTCGCGTCATCTCACAGAAAGGCGGCACGGCCAGCCATACGCTTTACTTAAAGTAAAAATCCGGGGTCAGGCCACGTTTTTATACAAAAATGTAAAATATCGTGGCCTGACCCCAATTTTATACGTGATAATTGACCTACTCGTCCGCGTGTGATATGTTTTTTTCCAATTGATTTCAGCAAGGATACATTCATCTATTCAACGAACTAATCAAAACAAAGGAGAAGGAGATGAGTTACGAAGACAGGCTTCAAAATGTCACAGTGCTCGGCGCTGCAGGCAAGATGGGCTCCGGCATTCTGCTCCTCACGGCGGCGGAAATGGCGGACCTCAGCCTCAAACCCGAAAACAAAGGAAAGTCCTTCACGGTCAATGCCATGGATATCAGCCAAGAGGCGCTCGACGGACTGCTTCAATATGTCCGGGACCAGGCTCGAAAACTCGCCGAGAAAAAGACGGTCGAGCTTCGCCGGATGTACGAGGACCGGACGGACCTTGTCGAGAACTACGATGTGATCGACCAGTATGTTTATGACATCATGGCCAAAATACGGCCCACCACCCGGCTCGAGCCTGCCTATGAATCGACCCTCGTTTTTGAGGCGGTCAGTGAGAATCCCGCCCTCAAGATAAAAATATTCTCCGAAATTGAACAGAACAATTCTCTGAAACCATGGTTTTTCACCAACACCTCATCCATCCCCATCCATCAGATCGACGAAGCGGCGAATTTACAGGGCCGCATCCTCGGTTTCCACTTTTACAATCCCCCCGTCGTCCAGAAGCTTGTCGAACTCATCACGACCGATGGAACGAACGGAGACGCCGTGGACTTCGCCCGCGCCTACGCCAAGAAGCTGCGCAAGATCATCGTCCCCTCCAACGATTTCGCAGGCTTCATCGGCAACGGCCACTTCATGCGCGACGCCCTGCACGCCATGAGCGAGGTGGACCGTCTCTCATCCGGCATGCCCTTGGTCGAAGCCGTCTACACCATGAACAGCATCAGTCAGGATTTTCTCATTCGCCCAATGGGCATTTTCCAGCTCATCGATTATGTCGGCATCGATGTCTGCCAGTACATCATGAAGGTCATGAATCCCTCCGTCGCGGATGAAGACATTCACAGCCCGCTTCTCGACAAAATGATGGAGCTGGGCATCAGGGGAGGTCAGAATCCTAACGGTTCCCAGAAAGACGGTTTTCTCAAATATGAAAAGGGCCGCCCGGCCGCCGTGTATGATGTCACGTCCGGGCAGTATGTTCCCATCGCCGATTTTCAGGAAAAAGCGGACGCCCGTCTCGGCGCCCCGCCCGCATCGGCCGTTCCCTGGAAGGGAGTCATCGGCAGTCCCGACAAAACCTCGGTTCTGGAACATTATTTCAAGGACCTGGCCGGACTCGACACGCTGGGCGGAAAGCTGGCCCGCTCCTACGGCGAGCGCTCCAAAGCGATCGGGAAAAAACTGGTCGCCGCAAAGGTGGCCCACACCGAGGACGACGTCAACACCGTTCTCCTCACAGGTTTTTTCCACGCCTACGGCCCCATCAACAACTATTTCGACTGAGAAGGAGTCACCATGAGCAAACCACGTAAAAAAGTTTATATATGTGCCGGATACAACACCATCTCAATGGGAACGGGTCGAAAGGAATTCCACCCCAAGAAACCCCGCCCGGGACTGGAGCACTACATCAAGGAAGCAGGCCAGGGAACGCTGAATCAGATCGGGGGCGGCGGCAAGGTCGATGAAAGCGTCATCGGCAACTTCATGGCAGCCCGCTTCAACAAACAGGCCAACCTTCCCGGATTCGTTCCCATGATCGATCTCGACCTCGCCTGGAAACCAGCCACGAGTGTGGAAGGGGCCTGCTGTTCGGGAGCGCTGGCGCTCGTGTCCGGAATCAAATCCGTCCTCTCCGACGCGGCGGATGTCTGCCTTGCTATCGGCGTCGAAGTGCAGAATACGGTCAAGGCCATCTACGGCGCCGATATCCTGGCCGGTGCAGGCTGGTACCAGGAACGAAAACAGGGACACGCCTATTTTTTCCCGGGAAAATTCAG
>JAHIPL010000187.1 GCA_018894615.1 Acidobacteriota bacterium
CCTGTTCATCGGAAGAAAGTTCCGATCGTGCATAAAAAAGGCAGGCGGGGTCGGCCTTCATGGCGGCGATTCGTTTCTGAAGGCGGACCTCCTGCTCCGATTTGTTTTTTGAAATGAAGTCGGATTGTCCGGAAAGCACAAGCCCCGTACAAACAAAAAAACCAATCAAGACGGCTGTCTTTTTTTGATACATCCTTCCTCCATCGGGAATTTCTTATTCCTGTTTGGGAATATCTTATTCCAGCCCCGCAGGGAATGCAAAAAGTGGACGGCATTCCATTCCGGCAAAACCGTCCACAACATGCGCTGGTTCCAGGTCACCCTCAAAATCAGCATCACCGTCGATTGATTCGCAGTATCCCTTTCCTACAGCTATTGCCATAAATTCCGGGCCGTTATTCAAATGAAAAGGGAAATGCGCATAAATCATGTGACGGAGATGCGTTTTTAAGGAATGGACATCGTGCCGACGACAAGCTTGACAGCGGAGGGAATAACATAAACAACGGCTTGCGGCATCATTTCGGGCGCCTGAGCACCGCCGAGAATCTCGCCATCCAACTGTGCGGCGAACGGTGTGTCGGAGGACAGGCCGAAGGATTCCGCCTGAGCGGCATGAACCAAAGGAACATTTCTCAAAGCGCCCCTCGAAGCCAGTCTGTTGATGCGGATGAGGCGTCCAAGACCACAGGATTCGATGAGGCAGGCATCCAGCTTTCCGTCATCGGCCTCTGCATCCGGGCACATCAATTTCCCTGTAGCCCAGTTGCGGATGTTACTGAAAAGGGCGACTGTCCAGTTCCCGTCCCATGTTTGATGGTGAGCGGAATCACTTTTATTGTTCTCATCCGGCATAACGTTCAAAGGATAAGATGATTTCCTCTCTGTCGCCAACTTAGAGGTGATCCTCAAGGAAACGGCCGCCTCTTTTCGGCGATAGGCCCCGATGACGCCCATCAGCCCGGCCATTGATTGAAAGTGTGCCAGCCAGGGGATCCGGTGCTTGAGCCTTTCAACCGAACGATTGACGGCGACACCCAGACCGATGTTGGCCTGCCCCAGAAAATAGGTTATTTTATCCCCCCGGGACAGACAGCCAAGATCGATGGATTTCGCCCGTCCTTCTTTGAGCGCCAGGCAGGCCTTCTCGATGGTTTCGATACCGAAGTGCAGGGGAATGTCATTGGAAGAGCCCAGGCCGATCAATCCCAGTTCCGGGCGTTGTTCGATTCCCATCAGCGCGTTGACCATAATAAAAAAGGTGGAATCCCCGCCGGCTCCGACAAGACGGGGGTACTCCGCCGCCAACCGCCTCGTTTTTTCCGCCAGGTCCTCCCTGCTCTCCGTGACGAAAATATCGAAGGGGATTCCCAAACGTTCGAGGTGATCCCTCAGCGTGGCTATTCTTTTTTGGGCCCGCCCTCCGCCGGCCGAAGGATTAAAAAGCACCGCCGTATTTTTCACTGCGGACATCCCGATTCTCTTTTCATCATCCTGTAATACTCCCGCCGCCTACAGAGGGAGAAAGATCATTTCCCTTTCTCTCCCCTGCCCGGCTTCAATCCTCCCACTAATCCTTTCCATTCGCCATTCTCGCGGTTGAACTCCTCCTTTTCATCCCTCCCTCCGGCCAGGGCCCCCGCGCGTTTTTGCAGCAGTTCATGAATCCGGGCCAGATCCGGCCGGATGTGTTTGAGGACGGGCAGCCACAGAAAAACGTTCGCCAGCCAGAACAGAAGCACGGTCCACATGGCCGTCCGCAGCCCCCACTGCGTGGCCGCGTAAGCGGCAAACAGCGGCCCCAGCGCGTTCCCCGTCATATCCATGACCACGGCCAGGGCGATCATGGTGGAGCGGTTCTCCGGAAGATTGACGTCGGTCAGGCTGCTGTACCAGTTGGGATTGACCCCCTGGTTGATAAAGACAGCCGTCACCACTGCCGCGATCAGCAGCCACACTCCCGGAACCGCCAGGGTTGTGGCCAGGCCCGCACCATCCGGAATCCGGAAATTTGCGGTGAGAAACACAACCATAAGCAGGATGGGGAGCATGTTGCAGACGAGCGCAATGATCACCTTAGCCCTTTTGTCTTTCTGAAATCCCCAGTCACCCAGGCGGCCGAAGAGGATGGAACCAGCCGCACCGCCGATAAAAACGAGCAGGATGATGAAATTGACCGGGGAAACGGCCATGTTGTGGACATCCTGCATGTATTTAAAGATAAGGAAAACAATGATGGCCCCGGGAATGACGTCGATGAAATTAACAATGAGCCAGAAATTGCTGCGGTTGTCCCAGATACGGCGCAGGTCCTTTTTCTGAATCCGGAAACTGTACTCCGCCCCGGCGGCGATTTGGTCCTGAAGCTCGGATTCGCCGGCACCCCTACGGGGCTCCCGCACAAACAGCAGCCCCGCCGCCAGACCCAAGCTGATGAGACCGATTACTGAATAGGCCCAGCGCCAGTTAGCGACAGCCGCCCCCGCGATCAGAAATCCCGTCAGGCGACCGCCAAGCATGGCCACGGACACAAAACCGAAGGCCGTTGTCCGCCTCCTTGCGGGCACGGCATCCCCGATCATGGAAA
>JAHIPL010000188.1 GCA_018894615.1 Acidobacteriota bacterium
ATACTGGAAGACTTTTGCGCATTGAAAGTAGGTGCGGCTGTGAAGCCCCGAAGTGAGAATGAAGTGTCCCTCGAGCAGGGCCTCCGTGTCTTTAAAGATTTTCAGAATGTCTTCCTGTGTTAGAGCCATGTGTTCTCCTCCGGAGTTAGGAATTAATGGCCAAAGAATAGCACAAGTTTAAGGTCGATTAAAGAGGGATGGAGTCGGCCTTGACGCATTTCGCTAAACACGCTATAAAAATAAAGATGGGGGCTGAACCGAAGAAGAAGAGGAAAAACTTTCTTTATGATGTGCACTGCCACGCCTTTCTTCTCCACCATCCGGGCTTTCTGGGAGTGATCAACCGTTTTCTGATGCGCGGATCAGTGCGGGTTAGAGACCTCGTCGACCGCAGATATGGCCGAATCGTCAGGCGCTTTCTGTTCCCTGCTGAAAAACCTTATAGAATTTTTCTTTATTCGGGATTTGGCCTTCTGGGCCTTTTTATCGTGAGTGCGATCGTTTCGCTTTTTACTGCCGCCGCGGATGCCTGGGGACCGGATGTCTTTTCCTCCTCCCTCCTTCTCAAATCCGCAGCATTGACCCTGTATGTCTTTGCCGCGGTCGGATTGATTTTGGGGGTGGTATTTTTCGTTTTTCTGATTCGACGGAGCCGAACGGATGAGCCCTCAACTCTGTTCCGGTCGATCTTTAATCTGCTCTCGCTCATCGAAAACGACATTGAACGGCAGTTCCTGTATCTCGAATTGGATGTGCTGCGTCTCGATCCGGAACAGGAGCGGCGCTTTGTCCGTCCGTATCTCCGGCTCTTCGAACAAAGGAGTCAGGCGGGCCGCTCTGTGGACGGCCGGACGCCGCCGGAGGAGGACAACCCGGCCGATCTGGGCATCGAGCTGAAAAAATTGGGTGCCCGGTGGGGCGATTTTTCCTCCGGATTCCTTTTCGGCGGCGAACGGTATGACAAGCTGGTCATCACACCTCTAATAATGGATTTCGGCTACAGGGAATTTGACGAATTTGCAGGAATAATCCATTACGACACCCCGCCCGCCAAACCGGTGGTTCGCCAGATGACCGATCTCTACAACGGCATCTCCGCATACAAAAGCGCCAGCCTGTTTCATATTCTGGACATCCGTCCCTTTCTTGGGCTCAATACGCGCAACTACCCTCTGGGCGTTCGGCTGCCCGTGCGGTCGGATCTGGTGATTCCCGTTGAGTTGGAGTTCGTTTGTGTTTTTGTCCGGGAGGCCGCTTCTCAACCGGAACCAAAGCGAGCGCTCATTCTGATCCGGAACCTGAACGAGGAGGAAAGAACGAGGCTCCTGCAGGCCAACACGGCCCATCCGGAGATCGGTCGTGTTCGCAAACGGCTTGAACACCTCTGTGAAACGGCTTTCGAGCGGAAGCAAACTTCTTTCTCCTTTCCGGCTTTCAACACCCTTCCCAAAATGCTGCACAAATACTTCAATACCGCGTCCGCAACCTCGGCAGATCCGCCCGGTCACCTCACCCCCACGGAAACCGCAAAGATTCCCGCCGGATTTTTTCATGGGATCAAAGTCTATCCGCCCCTCGGATTTGATCCCTGGCCGGATGATGGTTCCGGAAAACCGACCGAAGAGAGCTGGAAAGTCCGCTTCCTTTACAATTTCTGTCAGACCAGGGGCATTCCCATCACCACCCACTGTTCGGATGGAGGCTGGATTGTCAGCGATACGGAAAACGCCCGCCTTTGGACGTCACCCGCCCGATGGGCTCCCGTTCTTGAGCGGTACGATCGACTGACAGTCAATTTTGCCCATTTCGGAGCGCAGGCCCGCTCCGGAAAAGATGAATGGCGCAAGCAAATTCTGGATCTGATGTGCCGCTTTGAGAATGTCTACGCCGACCTGTCATTTATCGGATGCAGAAAGGGCGCTTATGAAGACCTGGCCTCCTGCATCACACGATTCTGTTCCGGCTTCCCGGACGGAGCGAAACGCAGGGAACGCATTCTGAGCCGGATTCTTTTTGGGACGGATTTTCTCATCCATCTGATTCGAGCGGAGTCGTATGCCCGATATCTGAAAATGTTCAGAGATTTGGACGGCGGAAAAAGCGGAGGGGGATCGGTCGGCGGATTTTTTGAAAAACGGATCCTTTTCATGACGGAAAATCCGGAGCGTTTTTTGTCGCGGCGGCCTTAAAAATCAGAGATATCGTTGTCCATGAGGCTTTTTAATTTTTTCAGTCGTTTGGGCTTGCGCAGTTTGCGAAGGGCTTTGGCTTCGATCTGGCGGATTCTCTCCCTTGTGACACCGAACTGCCGTCCCACTTCCTCCAGCGTGTGCTCGTTTCCGCTTCCGACTCCGTATCTGAGTTTGAGAATGCGGGCTTCCCTCTCACTGAGTGTTTGAAGGGCTTCTTCGATATTTTCCTTGACAGCCGTTTTCAGATAAACGTCATCCGGTGATTTGGTTTTGCTGTCGGCGATGAAATCCTTGAGGAAACCGTCATCATCGTCGCCCACCGGCGTTTCCAGGGAGATAGGGATTTTGGAAAAGTGCAGAATTTTTTTGACCTGGATGACGGACAATCCCATGGCTTTCGAGATTTCGGAATAGCGGGGTTCCCGTCCGTTCATGTGGAAAAGTTTTCTTCTGACCTTGTTCATCCGATTGATGGTTTCGATCATGTGAACGGGAATGCGGATGGTTCGGGATTGATCGGCCAGCGCCCGCGTGATGGCCTGCCGAATCCACCAGGTGCCGTAAGTCGAAAATTTGTATCCCTTTCGATAATCGAATTTGTCTACGCCCTTGAGCAGTCCCGAATTTCCCTCTTGTATGAGATCCAGAAGATGGAGGCCCCGAAAATTGTATTTTTTTGCGATGGCAACGACCAGCCGCAGATTGGCCTCGGTGAGCTGCTTTTTTTTCTCGTGGATGATTTTTTTCTCGTCAACCACGGTCTGAATAATCTGACTCAGCCGGACGCCGCCAATCCCGACCTGTCTCTGTTTTTGGCGCTGAATTTTCGTTATTTCAGCCTGTTTCGCCCTATATTCCGCTTTTTTTCGATCGCTTCGCGTCAGTTGGATATTTTGATCAAGCTCATCCTTGATGGCTTGAGTCTGATTGATCTCCTGCATCGTATTGAACAGTTCTTCAACGAGCTTGTCGTAAAAATGCTCTTTGAGGTGAAGGTCTTGAACAGTTCGAATGATCTTCACCTGCAGGCGGTTTTTTCGCCATTTGTTGATCTTGAGCGGTCGAATATGATTTTGTTCATCTCTCATAGCGCAGATGGTTCCGATCTTCCGGCAGATTTGGCTGCAGATCTCTTCGTCATTGGCTGAAGGGTGTTTATCTCCGTCGATCCAATCTTGAATCCGGGTTCCATTGCTGCTCAGGCTGTCTCCCATATCCTCCAGTTTTTGATAAAAAGAACGGGTCTGGATGAGAGCCTTGGTGATGTTTTTACGGGCTGCTTCGATCCTGCGGCAGATGGCGACTTCGCCTTTTTTTGTCAGAAGGGGAATTTTCCCGATTTCACGGAGGTAGAGCTTAACGGGATCGAGATTGAGCTGTCCCTTTGAGGGGAGCATGTTTTTTTCGCGCTGAAAGGAGGAGGGATCTTTAAACGAATGTCCGCCGGACTTTCCGGAGTCCTGGTAGGCGGAATCAAGAACATCCTGCCAGTCGTCCTTTACGCCGAAAACATTCCGTTTCAAAGGGCCTCCTCGAAGTGGTCATAGAACATGCCGAATGTGCGTCGGCGATGAACAGTTGGAAGGTCAAGTCGTGTAAAAGGAAGAGGGTGTATGTGCTTCTGCATCACCGCATTTATTGTCGCACAAAAAAAGCGCAAAATCAATCAAGTGGACGGTAACGTATTGAAATAAA
>JAHIPL010000189.1 GCA_018894615.1 Acidobacteriota bacterium
ACAAAACTTGTGTTAAAATACCCCCAAGGGAATTCCACTTGGAAATTTTACTTTAATGACGAAGCAAAAAATCATTGATATTCTCGTCACCCATCAGAGCGAGTTGAAAAAATTCGGCGTGAAGCGTTGCGGGCTATTCGGTTCGCATATGCGGGGCGAGCAGCGCAAAAACAGTGATATTGATATTCTTGTTGAGTTTGAACCACATCAAAAAACATTTGATAATTTTATGCGTCTTGCTTTCTTCTTAGAGGAGTTGTTTGGTCAAAAGGTGGATCTTGTTACCGTTGAATCATTGAGCCCTTATATCGGACCCCACATCCTTGCTGAGGTAGAGTATGTCTCGATCGGTGCTTGAATATCTGCGGCATATTCTGGAAGAAACCCACTTTATTCTCTCGCAATCCAGTGATCTTGAAAAATGTGATTTCATAAATAATCCCACACTGAAGAGAGCCTTTGTCAGAAGTATTGAAGTTATTGGTGAAGCGGTTAAACAAATTCCGGATGATGTGCGCAGCAAATATCCTGAGATTGAATGGCGGGCCTTGGCGGGTATGCGCGATCGGCTCGTTCATGCTTACTTTGGAGTTGATTATGATATTGTGTGGGATGTTGTTAAAAACAAAATTCCGATTCTTGATGCCGACATAAAGTCAATACTTGAGCAGGATTTTTCATAAGGCCGGATTAGTAATAGCTTTTTGTAGGGATTTCAGGTCTGCACATTCCACATTTTTCAGATTTTGATGATTTCGCCGCAGACATGCACAAGAAAACGCACAAGCGGAAGGACCGTGCACTTTCCTTGCTTGCGGATCTGCGGGGAAGGCGTTAGAATCAGGCCGCCGTCGTATTCCAGAATCTGTTTGAGTTCTTCCGTGATGTTCGATGGAAAGAAAACGGCTCATGCTGTTCCAGGAAACCGGTGTGGAGTAGGTTGTAAGGATGACGGATGAACGAACGCTTAAGTTTAGTCAATGGCCAATGACCAAAAATAGATAATTCGGGGTCAGGCCACGACATTATACATTGAGGGGGGATTGATTATTCCGGCCGATTCTCGGAGCGAAGCGGCACTGGATTTTGATGATCTTCCTGAACAGCCTGAAAACCGGCGGCCTCCATTATCCTGGCCAGGGATTTCGCAAAATGATCGAGGGCCCCTTCATCAGGAAGCGAAAAGGACATGCTCAGGCTTCCGTCCTCCTCCTTTGTCAAAAGGCCGGAAAGCGTTTTTTTGACGTTTCCGGCCAGCTTTTCTGTTCGTGCCGTCTCTTCCCCGGGAGCGAACAGCTCTCCCGCGAAGGCAAAGGCCGCCCCCAACAACCGTCCGCCCGCCCTGGCGATATTCTGCTTTTGAGCCGGCCGCTGCGCTTCTTTTTCGATGCGGTCTTGCCCGCTTTCATCGATGGGGGCATCGGGTTTTTCTCCAAGGAGCACTTCCAGGCGGTTTTTTAATTCTTCGATTCCACAGGAAAGATCAACGGATGTGACGTCGGTTTCCGGGTCAAGAACTGCCTGAAACAGTTGGTGTTTTGCGGAAAGCGTTCCCAGAAGGCTTTCTTCGAGAGTCCCTTCCGTGACCAATAGAAAAACCTGGACCGGTCGGGTTTGGCCCATGCGGTGAATCCGACTTATTCTCTGCTCGAGAACAGCGGGATTCCAGGGCAGGTCGACGTTGATCACCGTGTCCGCCGCCTGGAGGTTAAGCCCTGTTGATCCGGCATTGGTCGCTAAAAAATATCGGCATTCGGGATCTTTTTGAAATTGATGGATCAGCATCTGCCGATTTTTCTGCGGCACGCGGCCTTCGAGCCTGACAAAATTCAGATTTCTTTTCCGTAGAAGCGGCTCGATCAAATTCAGCATGGTTGTCCATTCCGAGAACAAGACGATTTTCCGATCCGCCTCCGCAGCAAGCTGCCCCACGAGGTTGTCCAGTTCGGCCAGTTTGCTGGAATAGCCGGGAGCCTGTTTGTTCACTAAAAATGTGCTGTTCGAGACCATGCGGCACATGAGAAGCAACTTCTGAAGGCGGAGGAGGTCCATCTCGGAAAAGTACTTCTTGGAGAGGATGGTTTGGATGATCTTTCTCAGGCCGTTGTGAATCTCCATCTGTTCCTCCGTAGGAGGGACCCGAATAATTTCCGTTGTGCGTGGGGGGAGGTCTTCCAGCACCTCTTTTCTCGTCCTGCGGAGGAGGACCGGCTTGAGCGCTTTACGAACCTCATCCAGATTTTTGTATCCGAGGGGTCTTCCCTTTTGATCCACCACGCGGTGCCTGTTGAAAAAACGAAAGGCCGGGCCGAGCCGGCGGTCGTCGATGAACTCGACGATTGAGAAAAGTTCGCCGAGACGGTTTTCGAGGGGCGTCCCGGTCAGAACCAGCGCAAAAGGGGATTTGAGGGATTTAATCATCCGGCTTGTTTTTGATTCCCAGTTTTTAATTCTCTGTGCTTCGTCCAGGATGATGAGATCCCAAGGGACCTGTTCGATCGGCTGAATATCCCGCAGGACCTGCTCGTAGTTGCAGATGGTAAAGAAGGAGGGGCCTTCATACTGATCCGTTCTCTCCCGGGCGTTTCCGAGGACGATTTGGCAGCTGCGGTCACAAAACCTTCCGATCTCAAGCCTCCACTGGGATTTCAAGGAGGCGGGGCAGATGATCAGGACTTTGGAGATATGAGCATCCTGAGACAGCAGCTCCGCCGTTCCGATGGCTTGAATCGTTTTACCCAGGCCCATGTCATCGGAGATGACGGCTCTCCCCGTTCCCACGGCAAAGGCGATCCCGTCCAACTGGTAGGGCAGGAGCTCGGCCTTCAACAGGGATTTTCGCAGGGGGTGATTCCGGGGATGCCTGCGGATCTCTTCGACTTTTGAAGCTACGCGTCGACGGTAAAGGGAATTGTTAATGAATTCTTCCGCGTCCGGATAGATGGTGACTGTGTGACCGAGATTCTCGATAATGCTGATTCGTTGCAGGAGCGCCTTGAGGTCCTGGACAGGTTTTCCCTTGAAAGGGCGCAGGAGTTGGGCGGCCTGTTCATCGAGATCTTTTGGCAGGCTCAGCCTCAGCTCCAGGTCTTCGGCGTAGCGAATATATACGGAAATGTCGGTTCTTCGAGGGGGCGTGTTCCAGGCGGATTTACTGAAGCTGGATTTCAGTTTTTCCAGGAGAAAAAGGATGTGTTTGCACGTGCCCAGTGTATTTTTTCGAAAATCCGGGCAGGAGCAGTAGGATTCCCCTCGTAGGAGGCCCCGCAAAGCGACGCGGTAGCTTCGGCCGGAGGCGGTGTTGGTGACGAGATAATCCGTCCACAGGTTGTCCGGATCAAAGGATTTATAGCGCATCTTTTCGGTCCGGGCTTTTTCCGCCCTTTCTTCGAGTGATTGTGCGGTGAGTTCTTTTTCAGAGAGGCTTTCGATGGGGACTCTTTCGGGGGGCGGGGCGGCCAGGCCGAGGGAGGTTTTTTCTTCGAGGATTAAGGAAAGGGCGGCTCCGAGATGTTCGCATGAGTTCAGGCAAGCGGTGCATTGGAGGTTCAGGTGCAATGGTTTCGCCGGTTCCAAGGAGATGGAGACGGCGGTTGTCCCCAGGTTCAGGCGGAAGACGTCCCTTTTCAAAATAATCTGTGAACTGATATCGATCTCGTAGGCGCCTCCGATCTTGATGAGATGCTCTCCTTGTGGTCCCAATAGTTTGCAGGCATCCTTGTAGGTCAAGTGCGAAAGTCTGTCCTTGAGGTTTATCATCGCAGCCGCTCCTCCATCTAAATATGTCTGTCAACCATGATATTCCCGCAGTTTAATCCAAATGAGAAAAAAACAGAAGGGCGGACTTATTCATCTGGTAAAGGATGAATGACCGGAAAGCCAAAAGATAGCGGCAAATTTATCTGCATAAATAATAATGCCTTGACAAATTTATCTCATCCATTAAAATAGTCACATGATCAAGCGGCATTTGGAGGGGATCTGTTTTGATGAGGAATTCGGCCGGCAGATGCGTTTTATTTCCGGACCCAGGCAGGTCGGTAAAACAACACTTGTCCGTCATTTTCTGGAAAGGCGCGGCCATTCACACCTCTATTTCAACTGGGATTTACGCCGGATCCGGGATCAATACATCGATGATCCCTACTTTTTTGAGACGGAGGTCTATGATTCCCAAAAAAAAACGCGCCTTCCCTGGGTGTGTCTGGATGAAATCCACAAAATGCCGAAATGGAAAAACATTCTCAAGGATTATTTCGATAAGTTCGAAAACGAGGCCCGTTTTGTCGTTACGGGAAGTGCCCGCCTCGACATGTTCAGAAAGTCAGGGGATGCTCTGACGGGCAGGTACTTCATGTTTCAACTGTTCCCTCTATGTTTGTCAGAGGCGGCCGCGCGATCTTTGCCGCATCCGTTAAGCGATGAATCGGCCTTGAATTTTATACAGCGACGGCTTGGTCGGGCATCGGACCAACAGGACGCCCTAGACCACCTTCTCGAATACAGCGGATTTCCGGAGCCATTCACTACAGCCCGTGCCCGGTTTTTCCGCCGCTGGCAGTCAAATATGGTTGATCAGATCCTGCGTGAAGATGTCCGTGACCTGACGCGGATTTTCGATATTGAAAATATCGCTCGACTGATCCGGCAGCTTCCGGCGCGAATCGGTTCACCTCTTTCTCTAAACGCCTTGCGGGAGGACCTGAATGTCAGCTACACGGCCGCTCGGAATGCCTTGAGAGCTCTGCAGCTGACTTTTGTTGTTTTTCTTATCCCTCCCTTCCACCGCAATGTGGCCCGGGCTTTGACCAAGGAGCCGAAAGCGTATTTTTTGGACTGGACCCGCTGTTCGGATCCGGCGGTGCGTTTTGAAAACTATGTGGCCGTCGAGCTCAAAACGCTGACGGCGCTGTGGCGGGATAAGGGATTGGGTGATTTTGAGCTCTCTTATATCCGGACGAGAGACGGGAAAGAAACGGATTTTCTGATCGTGAAGGATGACAAGCCCTGGTGCCTGCTCGAAGCCAAGTGGAAGGACGGCCCGGTGGATGGTCACCATTACAGACAGGCGGAAAGTCTTGGAAACATCCCGGTCGTTCAGGTCTGCCGCGAAGCGAAGGTATTAAAAAAAGGCGATTCCAGCGTTTTTCGCGTCTCCGCCGGAAGGTTCTTTGGTTAAAACTATGGGGTCAGGCCTCGATATTATACATGTGTATAATATCGAGGCCTGACCCCGATATTATACATCGGGGTCAGGTCAACACATTCCACATTTTTATCAAAGCGCCTTTTGGAAGACGTCAAGATGATCAAAAAAATACTTGCAATTATGCACAATAAATGCATAATTGCACATAGGTGGTCTCAATGCCCTGGACATATATTCGAAGATCCATCGAACCCGTCATTAAAAAGGCCATCCGTGAATTCCCCGCCGTCGTTTTAACCGGACCCCGCCAATCGGGAAAAACAACCCTTCTGACTCAT
>JAHIPL010000190.1 GCA_018894615.1 Acidobacteriota bacterium
AAAAATATCGTCTTCGGTACATGTTCCGCCTGCCGGCGCTGCACCCTCAACTGTCCCATGGGCGTGGATACGGCTCTTCTCGTCCGGTTCACCCGGGGACTGCTCACGGAACTGGGAATCGTTCCCGAGGGCGTGTTTAATGTCAGCCGGGATCAGTGGGAAACCGGAAACCAGATGGCCGTCACCGAAGAGGATTACCTGGAAACCCTGGAGTGGATGCAGGACGAGCTCAGGGATGAACTGGATAATCCGAACATCACCATCCCTGTGGATAGGAAGGATTGTGACGTCATGTACACCATCAATCCGCGGGAAGTGAAATTTGATCCCCGTTCCATCGCCAATGCCGCCAAAATCTTTCATTATGCCGGAGAAAAATGGACCATGCCCAGCTGGGGATGGGATCAGACGAACTTCGGGCTTTTTTCCGGGGACGACAGGCTCGGCGCTTATGTGGCTGAAAATGTGTACAGGGCCGCTGAACGACTCAATGCCGGGCGGATCGTTATTTCCGAATGCGGCCACGGGTACCGATCGACACGATGGGAGGGATACAACTGGGCCGATATCCAACAAAAAATTCCCACGGAATCCGTCATCCTGACCCTGATCCGCTACATGAAAACAGGGGCAATTCAGGTCGATCCCGAAAAAAACCGGGAGGCGGTCACCTTCCACGATTCCTGCAATATCGCCAGATCCGGCGACCTTGTCGAGGCGCCGCGGTGGATTCTGAGAAGGGTGTGCACGGATTTCAGGGAGATGCAACCACACGGAAAAAACAATTACTGCTGTACGGGGGGGAGCGGCCTTCTTTCAATGGCGGAGTATAAACCGCTTCGCATGGAAGTGGCGCAGCTGAAAGCCGATCAGCTGCTCGCAACAGGTGCGAAACGGGTGTGCACCATCTGTCACAACTGCATCGACGGACTCGAGGATGTGATCAAGCACTACAAGTTGAACATGAAAGTGGTTCAGATCCTCGACCTCGTTTCCGAAACGATGGTCCTTCCGACCAGGGATTAAAAGGTATCTATTTCTTCTGCATAGCCGCGATGTCCCGGACGGCCTGAATCGCGGTTTGAATGTGCTCTTCCGTGTTAAAGGGCCCGATACCGAAACGGACACCACCGTGTTTCTCCGTCAAACCCAGCTGCTCGTGAACAAGGGGAGCGCAGTGCAGTCCCGTCCGGCAGGCGATGTTGTAATCCACATCCAGGATGGTGCCGGTGTTCATGGCTTCCATTCCGTCCACATTGAAGAGAAAGACGCTGATGTGATCGGTCAGGTCGTCCTGAACGTAAAGCGTGACCCCGTCTACATCCTTGAGGCCTTTCCTAAGCATGTCGGTCAGCTTCATCTCGTGTTCGTGAAGGGCGCCCATCCCTTTATCGAGGATCCATTTGATTCCGGCATTCAAACCGGCGATGCCGACTACGTTGTGGGTGCCGTATTCCATCCGGTAGGGGTATTCATCGAGATGGTATTTTACAGCCGAGCGGACACCCGTTCCGCCGGCCCTTGTGTGCCGGATGTCGATTCCCTCCCGAACGTACATTCCGCCGATGCCTGTCGGGCCGAGAAGGGACTTGTGGCCGGTGAAGGCGACGATATCGATGTTCATGGCCTCCATGTCAATCGGAATCTTGCCCGCCGACTGGGATGCGTCGATGGCGAATACAACACCGTGCTTACGGCATCGGCGCCCGATTTCACCGACGGGCTGAATGGTTCCGATGACATTTGAGGCGTGATTGACGATGACCAGTTTTGTGTTTTTTTTGATTCTTTTTTCAATCTCGTCCGGATCGACAAAACCTGAGGCGTCAAATGGAACGAACTCCACTTCAACACCGTCCCTCTGAAGATGATAAAGCGGACGCAGAACGGAATTGTGCTCAACCGTGGTGCTGACGGCATGGTCGCCCGGCTGAAGAAGGCCGAACATGATCAGATTGAGAGCGTCCGTTGAATTGTAGGAGAAAACAAGTCGGTTGGGATCCGTTCCGTTGAAAAATTTCGTCATCATTTTTCGTGTGTTTTCGACGACTTCACCCGTTTCCATACAGAGATCATATCCCGATCGACCTGGGTTGACGCCATAATTGCGGTAAAAATAATCCATGTAAAGGTAAACTTCCTCCGGTTTTGGAAAAGATGTGGCGCCGTTGTCCAGATAAATGATTTGATCCATCATGTCTCTCCTGTTCTTTCACTCCTGAAAGGAGTCAACCATGGTACGTAAATAGCCCTGCAAAATCAATGATAAATTGACAGCGGTTCGCTATTTCGATTAAAATAATCCATTCAAACAGAAAGAGATAGGACGGAGATGCGGCGATTGGTGAAAAAACGACGTCCTGTCGGGATCGACGGTAAAAAAGGTAACCTGAACTAAACAGAGCTCGCACCATGAAGTCAAACACAAATAAAGCGATCGAGTTTCTATTGGCCCGTGGCAATCTTCCTATTCTGTACTGGCTTAAAAAGGACATCCTCGAAGTTCCTGTCGACAGGGAGTCCAAAAATCTGCAGAAATTCGCCAAACGGATTCGCATTCTGGAAAGCCAGAAACCCAATGGAGGCTGGTCGAAAAAGAAGGAAGATCGGGACCCGCGCTGGGAAAAAACCTACTACATTGTCGACACCATCCGCAGTGTTTATCAACTGTATTCCTACGGTTGCATGAAAGAGGATGAAGGCGTGGAAAAAGCCGTGGACTTTATTTTTTCGACCCAGTCCAAGGAAGGCGATTTTCGCGGCGCCTATCTCAATGAATACGCTCCGACCTATCAGGCCCTGATTATTGAAATTCTCTGTCATCTCGGATATCACGGAGATAAACGAGTGCAGGCCGGGTTCAAGTGGTTCATGAAAAACAAGCAGGATGACGGCGGATGGCTCATCCCCTACAGAACCATCAATAAGCACGAGTTGAAAAAACGCTACAACTATGAAGCCCAGCTGACTTTGGATCCGGTGAAGCCGGATTCTCAGATGCCTTCCTCCCACCTCGTGACCGGTATGGTCCTGCGGGCCATGGCTGCCTCACCGACCTGGAAAAAAAGCAAGGAAGCACGGCGGGCGGGCGACCTTTTGATCTCCCGTTTTTTCAAGCCGGATCTCTATCAGGACAGGCAGCAGGCTATTTACTGGCAGGAGCTGACCTATCCCTTCTGGGCGACCGATATCCTGAGCAGCCTCGATTCACTGTCCAGGATCGGTTTCAACCTGTCGGATGACGGCATCAAAAAGGCGTTCCAGTGGCTCATGGAAAATCAGAACGGTCAGGGATACTGGCAGTCGGGTATGAAGAAGTCCGGTCTGGAAGACCATCTCTGGGTGACGCTGTCCGTTCTTCGCGTCATCAAAAATTTCGGGCTGCTGCAGCTTTGATGTTTCAGTGGGTGTAATCCCGGTTCCGATCCTCCATTTCCAGAAGAAGATCAAAAAGGTGGGCCCGCTCATCGATGAAGTCCCTGTTGAGGCGCTGCTCGATCTCGACTTTTTCATGCTGAAGTTCGAGATTGAGGAAGGAACTCAGTCCGGTGAAGCAGTTCTTGAGATTAAAAATCATCTGTTTGAGACCCGTTTCACGCAGAGGGGCTATCACCATGAGGTTTTCAAGCTCCATCCGATAGTGGGTGAAAACATTGGCCCATTCCACATGGCCGCCGGATCGAAGAAGCTCGATCAGACGATTGACGGACAGAGAAAGTTCTCTGATCCGCCAATTTTCGACTTTTTGCATCTCCCGTATGATGACAAATTCAGGTGAAAAATGCAAAATGGCGTTCTCTTCAATTTATCAATTGAGGTCCGGGGCATTCGAACATATAATAATCTGTTTCCGGAAGGATCATGTGTAGAGGACAAGTGGTGTTTTATTATTTGGGTTTAGGGAGTAATCGAGGAGACCGGGCCGGTAATCTAGTAAATGCGGTTTGTCTTCTCGGCGAACGGGGCGTTTCCATCTTGAAGAGGTCATCCCTCTACAAAACCGAGCCTCTGGGCGTCACCGACCAGCCGCATTTTTATAACTGTGTGTTAAAAACGGAATCAGCGCTGTCCGCGTCAAAACTTCTCGAGGTGACTCAGGAGATTGAACGGAGCATGGGCCGACGGAGATCGATAGAGAAGGGCCCCAGAATCCTAGACATCGACATCTTGTTCGCCGGCGACCGAATCATTCGGACGAATTCCCTGACCGTTCCGCACCCCCGCCTTCATTTGAGAAATTTTGTTCTTCGCCCCCTTCTGGAAATTTCGCCTTCACTGGTCCATCCCGTTCTAAAGAAAACAATCGGTCGGATTTACAGGGAAGGATCAGGAAAAGGGGAGGTTCTCCTTCTGACGGCCGATGCCGGCTGGCCGGAGGGTGAGGATTTGCCTATAAACCATTCATATGGAGTCTTGATCCCAGATGAATAAAAAATCATCCATCACTTTGGTTGTTTTTATTCTTCTCATTTTTTCCACCGTTCAAGCCTCTGAGGACCTGCAGCTGACGGGACACCTCGTTACGGCTCAAAATGAGCCAATCGCCGGCGCCGTCATTCTGCATCGACCGAGCCAGATCAAAACCGTATCCGGAAAGGATGGTTCTTTTTCCCTCCAGGTGCCGAACAGACCCAGAATTTCACTGGAAATCATTCATCCGGACTTCATAGAGAAGGTCGTGACCCTCACTTCCGCCGACATGACGGACAAGATGCGAATCGTTCTCAAACCTATTTTCCGTCCCAGAGAAGAAGTGACCGTCACGGCCTTCCGCTATCCCGAAGCATCGACGAGCATTCCGGTGGCTCAAAGTGTCGTCGCCAGTGAAAACCTGGAGGAAAGCATGCCGATCAATATCGCCGATGGCCTGCAGGAAGTGCCGGGTGTCTCCAATATGGGAGCGGGAGGATTTTCCCTGGTTCCCAATATCCGGGGACTGGCGCGCGGACGGATTGTGATCCTTCTCGACAGCGCCCGTCTGACGAGTGAACGGCGAACAGGGCCAAGCGCCTCCTTTGTCAATGCGCGGGATATCGAGACCATCGAAGTGCTGCGAAGCGCTTCTTCGGTCTTTTACGGTTCGGACGCCATCGGCGGAGTCATCCATTTGCGGACAAAAAAACCCGTGATGGACGGCCGCATCAGGGGCACCGTGCATGCTGAATACGGCTCTGTGAACGATAAAAAGGGCCTGGGACTACAGCTTGAGGGCAGCCGCAGGAACACGGGATTTCTGATGTCGTTCCAGTTCGATGACGCCGCCGCCTATTTGTCTCCAGAAGAAACGGTCCTTCAATCGCAGTACACGCAGGGCAGTCTTCTGGGTAAAATTGTTCACGAAACTCAAAAAAGAAATATCGTGCTTAGTTTTCTTGGTGCAAGAGGTCGGGACATCGGCAAGGCCAACGCCTCCAGCGCCGACAAACCGACATGGTATCCACGGGAGAACGAAAATTTTGTTCAGCTGCACTGGATCGAAAAAGATCTGAGCGGAAAAGGGGAGATCGACTTTCAGGCGTTCTTCAATTCCCAGTTTCTCGAAACGCATAAAGATACGCTTATGGACTACAGGACAAAAGAGGAATTCAGCCGGACGGAAGGAGATGATTACGGTTTTTTCCTGTCCTACAACAACAATTGGAACGATCTTAATTTTTCGGCGGGATTGGATTACTTCGGAAGAAAAGGAGTCCATGCCTACGGACGAACACGGGAGTTGATCGAATCGGGAGCCGTGTCCGAACAAACGGAGGAATGGCCCTACCGTGATGGCCGGCGGGGGGACCTCGGCTTTTTTATGTCCGTGGATTACACCGGCCTCAAAAATGTTGATCTGATCGGAGGCGTTCGATATGACACATTGAAACTGGAGGCTCTCTCCGGAGGGAAAAAGAACGAATCCAGTCAGTATGATGCCGTGACCGGATTTATGGGCGGATCGATCAAGTTGACATCCAATTTGATCGTATTTGCCAATGTTTCGAGCGCTTACCGTGCGCCGAGCTTGAGTGAGCTGTTTTATACGGGTATCACGGGACGGGGAATGATCATCTCCCAACCGGGCCTCAAACCGGAACGCAGTTTGAATGCGGACGGAGGGATTCGCTTTTTCGATGAACGGATATTTATCGGAGCCTCCGCTTTTATTTATGAAATCGATAACCTGATTGAGCGCTATCTTGTCCTGCCGGATGTGTACACTTACGGCAATGTCGACAGGGGGCGAATTTCCGGATTCGAACTGGAGATGGAATATTCTTTCCGTCCGGGATGGAGATTATTCGGAAATTACTTCCATTATAAGGGAAAAAGTGCCGTCACGGGTGAGCCTCTCAACGATCTTCCCTCGGACCGGTTGTTCGGCGGGACTCAGGCCTGGTTCGGACGGTTCTCACTCGGTGCATTTATGACGGCACAATGGAAAAAAACGACTCCAGGGCCGGCGGAAACGGTCATTCCGGGTTTCGTGCATCTCCAGCTGCGGGCCGCCTATATTTTCAATCCGTCTCTCCGGTTTTTTCTCAACATATCCAATCTGCTGAATCAACTTTATTATGCGCGCACGGATCCGGATTCCGTCTATGAACCAGGGCGCAGTATCCGTTTGGGTTTCACCTACCGATTTTGACGAGAACACCCGCGTTCTTTTTTGTCTGTCCGGCCGCTGCCCTCACTCGAACGCATTGGGAAAATGACGGACATTGTACCGGTTCGATCTCGAATCGGATGATACGGCCACCACATCAAAGCGGCAGAAGGGAAGAGCCCCGTGCAGCCGGTACAGGTAGCCAAGGGCCACTTTACGGATTTGGCATCTTTTTTCTTTGTCGACGGCCTCTTCGGCACCGCCGTAGTGAAGATCGCTGCGGGTTTTAACCTCCACAAAAACCAGGTATTCGCCGTCCCGGGCGATGATGTCGATCTCGCCCCGTCCGAAACGAAATCCCGTCTCCAGGATCTGATACCCTTTACGGCGTAAAAATGCGGTGGCGATTCGTTCACCTCGGCTGCCCAGAACCTGCGGAGGATCCGTCGTCCCATTCATGTGTCCCGTCCTGTGTTCTCGGTTCGTTGTAAAGACGGGAAACACGGCCGTAATGTCTCACAATAATCAGATTTTTTTCCAGCGGACACCGTCTCGTGTGTCTTCCAGGGCGATACCTCTTGCGAGCAGTTCATCGCGGATCCGGTCGGAGAGGGCGAAATTTTTATTGGAACGGGCTTTCTGCCGCTCCTCGATGAGGGCCAGGATGTCCGCAACCAAGTCCTCTTCCGATTCCAGGGGCAGAATTCCAACGACACCGTCTACGCGTTGAACGGCCTGAAGAATTTGCCCCGCATCGTCCTCCCTGATTTCCTTTTTTGATATCAGGATGTTGACTTTTTTTATCATCTCGAAGAGGGCGGTCAAGGCCACGGACATGTTGAGGTCGTCCGCAAGCCCTTTTTGAAATTTGTCCGACATACGCGTCGCCAGAGCGGACGCGATCTCGGTTTTTCCTTCGGGAAATGTTTCCGTCCGAAGAATGTGAACAAAATCCCTGATGCGCTGGAGGGAGGAGGCGGCCTGGTTCAGGGCGTCCCAGGTGAAATTGAGCTGTTTTCTGTAGTGCGTGGAGAGGAGAAGAAAGCGAACGGCGGCGGGATCGTTCCCTCTGTCGAGAATGTCGCAGAGGGTGTAGAAATTCCCCTTGGATTTGGACATTTTTTCGCCGTCCACGATCAGATGATGGCAGTGAAGCCAGTAATTGACGAAAGGATGGCCGTGATAGGCTTCGGACTGGGCGATTTCATTTTCGTGATGGGGAAAGATATTGTCCACCCCGCCGC
>JAHIPL010000191.1 GCA_018894615.1 Acidobacteriota bacterium
TCGAGCATGGTTTTGGGAATGGGAAAGTTGATTTCCTGACGATGGGACAGCTGCATCTTTTCCACCACCATCTGCAGGGATTCCTCAATGCCGATCCGGTTCATCATGATGAAAGGCCCCTCTTTCCAGCCGAGATCCATGCGGCAGTACCGGTCCAGGTCCTGAAGGTCGGCCACACCGGATTCAATGAGCTCGACGGCGACCATAAAGGACACGGCCTGAAATCTTTTGGTCAGGAGCTCAAAGACAAACAATTCGCTCGGTCCGGGAAGGGAATCCGGCTCAGGCACCAGGAGGTTTGCCTCAACAACGCCGGGCGGTTTCACACTCTCCGGCCCCTTCACGAAACTCCGCGGCGGAGAAAAAAAGTTAAGGTAAATGAGAAAAAAGGGATCCTGACCGTCCGAATCGTCCGCCAGATATTCCATATGGGAAACGGCTGTTTCGAGTCCCTGTTCGTCCGCCTGCTGAAGAAATCCTTTGTTTTGAAGAAACGCCTTTTTTCCGGCGGCTTCGATGGTGGGGATATCCATTCCTTCGTCCAGCATCCGGCCGGCTTCGACGATAAGGGCGGTGAGAATAAGGTTGATCCCGCCCCCTTTTCTTTCTTTTAGAAGAGGGCCGGGTTCGTCGATCAGGGTGAAGGATTTGATTGCTGTCATGTATTTCTCCATTCGCGGCATGTTTCACCTTTCTCTGAAACAAAAAAGCATTATAGCAAATTGGGGTCAGGTCTGCACATTCCACATTTTTGTTTCTTGAAATTTAAGGTGGGATGGATTAATTTAGGGAGGGAGTAAACAGCCATGATAAATGATAATGTAAAAACCCTGCTGAAAGAACTGCCTGCGAACGTCACGCTGGTCGCCGCGGCCAAAGCACGGACCCCGGCCGAAATTCTTCAGGCGGCCGAGGCCGGGATTCAGGTCGTCGGAGAGAACTACGTTCAGGAAGCGGAAGAGGCCTACCGCGCCGTCGGCCACCGGGTGCGCTGGCATTTTATCGGCCAGCTGCAGAAGAACAAGGTCCAAAAAGCGGTCAAGATTTTCGACATGATCGAAACGGTCGATTCATTTGAACTGGCGGAGGAAATCGAAAAACGCGCAGGCCGGGCGGCCCGGATCATGAACGTCCTGATCGAGATCAACAGCGGACGGGAGCCGCAGAAGGCGGGAGTCCTCCCCGAAGAGGCGGAAGAGCTCATTCGGAAAATCGCCCGACTCCAGAACATCCACATCAAGGGGCTGATGACCATGGGGCCCTTCACGGGAGATCCGGAGGATGCGCGGCCCTATTTCATCGAAACACGAAAACTCTTTGAGAAAATCAAAGCAGCCGGCATTCCCCGGGTGGAAATGGAATTCCTGTCCATGGGAATGACCAACTCCTATCAGGTTGCGATCGAGGAGGGGGCCAATATCGTCCGCATCGGCACAAAAATATTCGGCGAGCGCTGAGCGGACGCATTCAGGTCAAGGCCGGTTGACGTACTTTCGAAGAAAACGGACGGCCCAATCGCAGTGGCTGAACGTCGGCACACCGTTTGACTCCAGGAGTTCGGAAAAGGGCCGATAAATTTCTCCGCTGTCGACACTCACTACAAACGGTTTTTTTGTCTTTTTGAAGAGCTCCACCAGCCGATGGGCCGTGCTCCCCGGCCTGTTCAAATCCTCCCTGTGATGGGACGAGGGCGCCAGCGTATTCATGGCGGGGGACATCGGCAGGGGCGAGATGACGGCACAGTCGACCTGGGGATCATCCAGAATCGCCTCCGCTGCCAGGCAAAAAACCTCATCACTGGCAACGGGCGTGATATCCAGCGGGTTGTGAATATCCTGAAGCCTGTCGATCCCCAGAGGCTGCATGATCAGACGCAGGCGGTTGTTCGTCTCCTCCGAGAACCGCGCCAGTTCCAGGTTGTGGTCGTTTTTGAGGTTGTCGGACATGATCACGCATTCAAAGCCGGCGTTGCTGATCAGCCCGATCCGGTTGCCGCCCACCGTTTTCCCGGACAGAAAAAGGAGATTCTTGAGCGTCGTTTCGAATTCAAAGATATCTTCGGCAACGATGGCTCCCGCCTGTTCAAGCAGTGAGCGGCTGACGCGATAATCCCCGGCGACGGAAGCAGTGTGACTGGCCGTCGCCGCCCTCCCCTCCGCCGACCGTCCCGATTTGTAGACAAGAACGGTTTTTCCTCTGGAAACAATGTCCTTGACCGCCCGGGCGAAGGCCAGCCCGTCTCCGGGCGGAAATCCTTCGGCGTAAACGGCGAAAACCTCGATATCGTCACTTTCCTTGAGATAGTTCAGATAATCGGACAGGGTCAGGTCGATCTGATTGCCGATGGAGACCGCATAGACCGGATCGATGAACGGGATACGGCTCATCCTGGAAATCATGTAGGCGCCGCTCTGACTGATGATGGCCAGTTTCTCTTTCCGCGTTCCCTTACGCGGCAGTTGATAAAGCTTGTGCTGGGGGACGAAGGTCGTGTCATACCGCCCGGGGCGGGAATACAGGCCGAGGCAGTTCCCTCCGTTGACGACCGGCGTCAGTTTTCCGTCCCTGCGTCCGCCGGCCAGAAGATCCTGAATCTGTTTCTCCAGGTTTTCCGTCCCTTCCTTTTCACCGATTCCTCCGGCGATGATGATCACGGACCGGGCCTTTTCAAAATCGACAAGCTCCTTCATCACCGCGTGGCTCTGCTCGGCCGAAACCGTCAGAACGAACATGTCCACGGCGGACGGAAGATCGGAAACCGTCGGGACACAGCGGCAGCCTTCGATGGAATCGGCCTCCGGCTTGACGACGGTGATGTTTTCAGCGGGAAAACCGTTGTTCAGAATATTGTTGAGAATGATGTGGCCTATATTCATTTTCTCCGATACGCCGATGATGCCGATGGTCTGCGGCTCCAGAAGATAACGGATGCCGGCAAAGGGGCGGGACATCTCATTACGGCTGCGGCGGGAGATACGGCAAACGCCGTCAAGGGGAAAAAGCGCGCCACCGGATATGACGAAGGGATTCACTTCAAATTCCTCGATTACAAAATCCGTCGAGTCGGAGGTGGAGGAAAAAACGGCACCCAGTTGAAGGAAGCGCGAACAGACATCCGTGAGCGTGTCAGGTGAGAGAACCGCGTCCCGGCCCCGGTAGGAACGGGTCAGTTTTTGATAAAAAGCGAGCGGCTCCAGGAGAGCGGGCAGATCCTCCCGCGCAACAAGAAACGGGGAGGCGATGGTGACAGCCTGCCGTTCCTTGAGGCGGTCGGTCAGGTATTCAACATCCAGGCCTCCCAATCCCACCGTCAGGACCGGTCCGAACTCCCTTGTGGTTCGAAGACCGATAAGAATTTCACTGCCGAAACCGACATCTTCAAAACGGACCGCCTCGCAGATCAGGAATCCCTGTATTTCCGCTTGCGGTTTGTTTGAGGAGGTTTCGCTCCATTCCTCAAAACGGGCCGGGATTTCGTTCGCCATCTCAATGATCACACGTTGGACATCGTCCACCGTATTGGCCGCGAACCGGACTCCGCCGACATCGGATTTATGGATGATCACGGGGGAAACAACCTTGATCACAACCTGTTCCGAGGGGATAGACGTAAGGTCTTCCTTTGTCACGGCCTCTCCGCGTGGAATGAAAAAAAACCGGGGCGTAGGAATCCCCATTGCTTCGAGAAGACCGTAGACCTGGTGCTCGAGCAGACGGCCGCCGACGGCTTCCCTAAAAATGGCCTCGATACGTTTCCTGTCGATCTCCATTGTCGGCTCCCTGTCAATGAATCAAAAAAAAGACGTTTAAGGCCGGATTTGATGCCTCAAACCGTTATATCGCAATTATTTCATTTCCTTTGAGATGGTCCCGATTGTTGACCGAGGGTGAAGGCTTTGAGGTTGATGTCGACCAGTTTTTCGCCGCGGGAGAGAAAGAGGGCCCGGATATGGGTGCGAAGACTTTCCACACTTAGCCTGAGAAAAGGTGAGGCCGCACCCAGCATGACCATGTTCTGGGCCCGGGAGGCGCCGGCTTCCTCGGCCAGAGCCTTCGAGTCGACGATCACGGATTTTGACGCCTTCCGCACGATCCGCAGCACCTCCTCCAGGTCCGGATAATCGGGAATATTGACATGGGGAGAACGGCTGGTAACAATGACTCCGTCCGGGCTCAGAAAATCGATGTACCTCAGCGTCTCAAGCGGCTCGACGCTCAA
>JAHIPL010000192.1 GCA_018894615.1 Acidobacteriota bacterium
ATGATGCGGCTCAATGAACCGGAGACCATTCAGTCCAGCTTTGCCGGCATCGGCATCCATGTCGAAGTGAGAGACGTCTCCGACCGGTTTTTCTCGGCGCTCAAGGGGGAAGAGGACGGAGAAACCAAACGCAAGATCTTCAGGGACACCTTCTACAGGGTGCTGGGAGAAATCGTACGTGAAAGCGGGACCCGATACCTCATGCAGGGCACCATCAAGCCGGACGTGGAGGAAACACAAGCTGGAATCAAAACGCAGCACAACATCCTCTCCCAGATCGGCATCGATCCCGAGGAAAAGTACGGATTTAAAACGGTGGAGCCTCTGATTGATTTGGTGAAATGGGAGGTGCGCGAGGTCGGGCGGGCATTGGGCATGCCGGAAACCCGATTCAACACCATGCCCTTTCTGGGTCCCGGTCTGACCGGACGTGTAGTCGGAGAAGTGACGCGGGAACGTGTCGAGACGGTCCGTTTGGCCAACAACATCGTGGAGGAGGAGCTGATGCCGTTGAAACCCTTTCAATGCCTTGCCGTTCTGTTGAAGGACCAGGCCACCATGAAAGGGGAGGAAAACGCCGAAGGACGCAATTACGGAAGTATTATCGCCGTGCGCTGCATCGAAAGCACCGACGCCCGGACCGCTGAAGTCACGGAGATCCCCTATGACGTGCTCGGAAGACTGGTCAACCGGATCACAACCGAAGTCCCGGGTGTGATTAAAGTGGTCTATGACCTAACTCCGAAACCGCCAAGTACGATCGAATACATCTAGGCGCGGCACCGGACCGGGATGCGGATGAATCCATGAAGCGATCCAGCTGAGGTGATTCTCTAGAGCCGAAAGAGGTAGGAAATCTTGAGGGTGATGGAATGGCCGCTTTCCCTGACGAATTCTTCCTTGCGCCGGCTGTTTTTATAACTCAGCTGAATGATATTTCCAGCGCCGAAGTAATATCCGATCAGAAAATCGAAGTTGTACTGGTTGTGCCGTGTTTCGCCCAGCAGCCGGGTCGTCATGAAGAGCTGACGCGTCAGTTGGTAATGAAGGGAGGTGGCGTAGGTCATCCCGTCAAAGACCTTCTCCCCGGTCCCGTCCAGGGTTTGCCGGATCCAGTTGGTGGTGACGGCCCACTCAAAGCTGCTGAAGGGGCGGAGTTCCACTTCCGCTTCGAGGCGTGTTTCTCGGCCCGGTTCGACCGCACTGAAATTCTCGTTGTAGATACCCATTTTTTCCGTGCCGTATTCGATGCTGGCGCCCTTGAGAAATCCCCCGCGCTCCCAGCGGAAATCAAAAAAATCCCCTCCAAAGGTGGGAATGTATTCGTCTGTCCAGGCCAGTCGTTCGTCAGCGTCCAAAACCTGGTATTTGCTCTTTCCGAACGACAGGCCACCGTGGATCATGAACTGGGCCAGAAACTCCATCCAATAGGTCACATCGGCTGAATATCCCGTCGTGTTCCCGTGGGTGTCCTGGTTGAGTCTCCCATAAAAATCAAGGCTAAACCTCTTGAGGGCTCCCTGATTGAATCGCCACGCCCAGCCGGAGCTGAATTCCGTGGATTGATTGTCCGTTTTATTAATGAAACCCGTGCGGACATCGACGTTTTCCTCGATCCGCTGAAAATTGAATGTCATCTGAAGCCCGGCATCCGCATCCCTTTCAAACTGGATGACATGGACCCCGTTGTCGGATTGTTTTTCCCCCTTGTTATATGTCAAGGCGCTGGTTCCCCGAATGTAGTAGAAACCCCCAAAATTGAAATTGTAGTCGACCGCGAAGTTCCGGTTGTAGTCATCTTCGGTACTGCTGCCGGCATAATAAAATCCAATCTGGGAGTTTTTAAGGATGTCCTTTTGCACGCGAAAAACGGTGTAGAGGTTGTCTCCGTCTTCCGTATCATTTACCGCTCCCAGGATGCCGAAGGAGTAACCTCCTGTTTTACCCGATATCTTGGCTGCGATTTTCGGTTTGTCGATTCGTCGTGAATAGAAGAGGTTGATATCCGGACTCCAGAAAAAACCTCTTTCCGTGGCCAGCCTGAAATACTGGCTTCCTTCCTGAAAAAAGGGGCGGTTTTCATCAAAATAATTTTCGAAGGGAGTTCGCTGATAGATGAAGGGATCGGATTCGACCTCGCTGAAATCCGGACTGGCTGTAAAATCCAGGATCAGATTGGGCAGGATACCGTACTTCACGTCCACACCGGCCGCCACCTTGTCGTCCTTTTTTTCGTCCCAGCGGGATGACCGGAATCCGGCGTATGGGAAAAACTCCAGGTTGTAACCCGGTTTGATGCCCGATAGACCCGTCAGTTCACCTGTCTGGTGGAGGAGAGGAAGATCGCGCTTCATCACATCCGTCCAGTAATCCTTCTCATTCAGACGGTGGATATAGCGTTCAAAGTTGACACCCCATGTCTGGATCTCCTCGGGAGAAAAGCGCAGAGATTTGAAGGGGATGGCCATTTCCGCCGACCACCCGTCATCGAGAACGGCCGCTCCGGATTTCCAGATGGTTTCAACGGAATTTTTCTGAACGCCCTTGGGGTTGACGGTGAAACTGATGCTGGTGCGCTTGTCATTGTAGGTGTCAAGAAGGAGCGTTATGGAGTCGTTGTTTTCGTAGGCGTTCCTTGGTGTGAGCTCCGCCCAAATCTTTTTCGGCAGGGAATCCTTCATGTAAAAAGCGAAGTAGATGTATTTTTGATCGTAGGCGGCCCAGACCTTCGTTTCCTCCGAAGCGGGCACTCCGTTTTTGGGGTCAAATTGAAAAAATCCCGAAGAAGGCTCCATATTGCGCCAACAGGCATCGTCGAGGACCCCGTCTATTTTCGGTGGATGACTGAGGCGCGAAACATGGATTGTTTTTGATCGTTCCTGGGCCATTCCCATGTTCATCCCGAGAAAAAGGAGCAGCCAGATAATGAAACCTCTCCACA
>JAHIPL010000193.1 GCA_018894615.1 Acidobacteriota bacterium
GACGGGCCCGGTCAGAGTGGAAGGCATGGGCGAATACACCCGCGCCGGCATCTGGAACAGCCCGACCCGTTACCGGCTGACGGCAACCTACGCCGACGGGCTGCCCATCACCCTCGCCGGCGGCCATTCGGATATTGCGATGGGCACCAAATGGATCGGGGAATACGGCTGGGTGTATGTGGACCGCGGAAAATTCCGAACCCACCCGGCCTTTCTCATGGAAGAGGTATTCGGCCCCAACGAGATCCGCCTCATCCACAGCCGGGACCATTACCGGAACTTCCTCGACTCTGTCAAAAGCCGGCAGGAGACCATCACCCCCGCGGAGATCGCCCACCGCTCAGCCAGCGTCGGACATCTCTGTGTCATCGCCATCAAACTGGAGAGAGGTATCCGATTTGATCCCGCGACCGAAACTATTCTCGACGATCCTGAAGCCACCCGTCTGCTGGCACGGTCCTACCGCAGCCCCTGGCCCAATATCGTGAAATAGAGGCATAAGATGAAGACACCATCAATAAAAACCATAAAAAGAAGCCTTAGATTTCCCGTCTTTTTTCTCTGCCTTGCTCTGGCCGGATTCCCATCCCCGGCGGCGGCAGGAAACGGGACAACTATCAGCGGTCTTCAAACAGGGGTTAACTCCACCGCTCAGCTGGATGAAATCCTTTTAAAAATTCGATCCTATGAGGAGGGGACAAACGACGAATGGATGATGTCCCTCCGCGAAGCCGTCGACGCCCTGCGGCAGGATCCGATGGCCCGGAAGACGTGTGAGCTGAGACTAGCCACCTTTTTAGCCGAAAAGTCGACACATGCGGCAACAATGGCCGTCTGCCGTCATCTGCGGATGATCGGGACGGCGGATTCCGTCCCCGCCTTAAAAAACCTTCTCGCAGAGAGCCGGACAGCCGATGCCGCCCGCTACGCCCTGGAGAAGATTGAGGGACCGGAAGCGGCCTGGGCCCTTCTCGATGCCGCACAGGGTGCCGAAGGAACAAGGCTGGCCGGCCTCTTCTCTTCCATCGGTGCCAGGCGAATGAACGAAGCCGTGCCCCAGCTCCAGAAGGGATTGACGGACAGGGATCCAACCGTTGTCACAACCGCCATCACGGCCCTCGGACACATCGGTACGACCGATTCGGCGAAGGCGCTGGCCTCTTTTCTCCGGACAGCTGACGATGTCCGGCACACAGAGGCGGCCGGTGCCCTTTTGGAAACGACTCTGCTGCATTCCCGCTCGGGAGGAGACAGCGAATCCCTTTTCTCGCTGCTGATGAACGAAACCATGCCCTCACCGGTCCGCCGGGCCGCATTCAGAGAATGGATGCTGTCACTCCCTGTTGAAAAAGCGAGAGAACACATCGCCCGGACGCTGGGAGACCGTGACGCTGTTTTTTCGAGCCCCGCACTGGATCTGGTGCCGCAGTTGTTCACGGCCGAAACCGTCTCCGGAATCCTTCCTTTCTTTTCCGAAATGGCGGCCGGGCAGCAGGTTCAATTTCTAGCCGGATTGACCGCATTTCCGGTAAATGACATCCGCTCTCTGGCCGAAAAAGCACTGTCACAAACAGAGCCCGCCGTCCGTATTCAGGCCCTGAGAACTCTTTCCGTGACCGGCGGACCGGACACGGTTTTCCTTGTCGCCGCTCTCGCGGCCGAATCCCGGGGAGAGATTCAAGCCGAGGCCCGCCGCTGCCTGATCTCCATTCCCGGCGAAGCGGTCGACCGGACCGTATGGAAAGGCCTGATGGAAAACAAGGACGCGGTGCTGCTGCAGGAGGAACTGCTGCGTGCTCTTTCCGGAAGGCGGATTTATGAGGGCAAACCGGCCGCTTTTCTGTTTCTCAGATCGCCGGACCCCTCCCTTCGACGGGAAGCCGTCCGGGCCTGCCGGATGCTCTGCCTTCCCTCCGATCTGCCGAAGCTGCTTGATATTCTGCTCGAATATGAAAACGACGCGGACAGAGGCAACCTGGGCGGAGTGATCGCTCTTATCGCCGGGCAGGAATCCGATCCCCTGCAAAAAGGCGACCTCGTCGCCAAGCGATTCATCCAGGCGGAAAAAACGGGTGACCGGGAGACGCTTCTCGAAGTTCTTGGAAAAATCGGAGACGACAGCAAGCTTCCTCTTCTGCGTCAAGCGTTGACGGACGGTGAACCCGTTCTGAGGGAAACCGCCGTCCGCGCTCTATGCGGGTGGCCGAACGACACACCCTTCTTTGATGTGATGGCCGTTGCGGAGACACCCGGAAATCCGACTCAGCGTGTGCTTGCGATCCGGGGGGCGGTCCGTATGATCGGGCTCAATCCTTACCGCTCACCGGAGGGCGCC
>JAHIPL010000030.1 GCA_018894615.1 Acidobacteriota bacterium
GACGGTTGAATCATTCCTTTCACATCGTCCATTTCTCCGATATAAGATTCGAGATTGAACTGGGCGGTATTCATTTGAATGACTTCCGAGGGAAGATGGATAATGATTTTTCCCGCAGCATGAACATCTTTTGTCTCGACATTGACCTGAACATACTCGGCAAACATTTTTATATTTTTATACAATATCTCGACATTTCCCCAAGCAATAATTCTATTTTCGTCCCTTCGCCAACTTTTTGCTTTAACGGATATTCCACCTGATCCAATTTGAGCAACGAGAGGAAGGAAAAACTGTGATAACGCGAAGAAAAAAACGAGCCGTCTAAAGGAAAAACGAGATTTATACATCATGCGAAAATGTAGCATAAGCCCTGGGGTTTTACAACTCACGCCTCCTCTGTTTGGATGCGCTTCAATGATACACGGCCCGGCTCCGATCAGATTCACTGCCCCGTCAACCGCTTGACATGGATAGGACACGTTTTTATAGTATCCACAGGAAGGAGGACATCATGATGCAGCGGGGTCAGCGAAATTTTCAGCCTTATAACAAGACCCCTGCGGAAGGTGATTAAAAAATAGACGTTTTCTCTATTGACATAAATGAGAATGGTCCCATAATAGAGAATCGGTTTGAAGCACCGCTCGGCTGTGGAAAACAAGGCACATGCCCCTAAAACTATTCCCGGGAGAAGGATTTCGAAAGGTCGCGGAGTTGAGCTCCCTGGCGCTCATGCTGCCTTCATCCATCGCCGTCGGCCTTTTTTTCGGTTATTTTCTTGACAAGTGGCTCGGAACCCATCCCTGGCTCCTGCTGATATTTCTGCTGCTCGGGATCGCCTCGGGGCTGATGTCCCTTTTACGGGGCTTGAGCAAATACGGCGGCCCCGACAGCATCGAACAGCCTGAGGGAACGGAAACCGATGTCCCAGAAAACCGCCCCGCGGATTGATTGAATCGGACATCAATATGGCAGAACTCACGGATATGAACAACGAAGAACGGACTCTCAAGCGGATTCCGCTGGAAATCGTCGCCCTTGCGGCCTTGCTCGCACTTCCGGTCGGTCTGATTTTTGACTGGCAGGCGGCCCTGCTTTTCCTGGCGGGCGGAGGATTCGCCGCTCTCAATTTTATCTGGATGAAGATAGCGGTGACCCATTTCCTTAACAGGGAGAAAAAGAAAGCTCTCGTTTTCGCGGCTGCGGGTTATGCTCTCCGTCTGCTGTTGATTCTCGGGCTTTTTTCGATTATAATTTTCTTCTTTTCGAAGAGGATTCTGGCATTTGCCGGCGGCTTTACAACGCTACTTCCCATCTTCTTCGTCGAGGCCCTTTTGACCTATATGAAAATGCAGCCATGGAAGCGTTAGCACACAGTCTGTTCACCGTCGAGCTGTTTAACAAGTTATTCAGCAAACCGGCCGCCGCCCTCCTGAAACTCTTCGGCATCCCCGTCGCTGATCCGAATCATCTCTTTCCCGACTATCTCGCCGTCTGCATTTTGGTTTCAATCCTGATCGTTCTGCTGTTCGGCCTCACCTCCCGCCGATTCAAAACCATCCCCTCCCGCTACCAGAGTTTTCTGGAGACGATCATCAACATCTTTGAGGGCCAGGTCGTGGACATCATCGGTGAGGAAGGGAAAAAATACGTTCCCATGATCGCCACCATCGGGTTGTTCGTCCTTTTCAATAACCTGATCGGTCTTGTTCCGGGATTCATGTCCCCGACCAGCAATCTGAACGTCACTCTTGGCTGCGCCCTGACCGTTTTTGTCTACTACCACTGGCAGGGCATCAAAACTCAGGGATTGTTAAAATATCTGAAACACTTCATGGGCCCCATCCCCCTGCTCGCCCCTCTCCTCATCCCGATCGAGATCATCAGCCATTTTTCACGCCCCATCTCCCTCTCCATCCGTCTCTTCGGCAACATCTTCGCCGAGGAACTGCTCATCCTCACCATGATCTCCATCCTCCCCTATTTCCTCCCCCTGCCCTTCATGGCGATCGCCATCTTTACCGCCCTCATCCAGGCCTTCGTTTTTGTCCTCCTCTCATGTATCTATATATCGGGAGCCGTTGCCCATGAGGAAGAACATGAATAAACTATATTCGTATAAAAAGGAGAAAAACATGAATCAGAAGATGAAAGCCCTCGGAGCTTTTCTCTTTCTTCTTATCGTGATGAGCGCCCCGCTTCTGGCCCAGGACGACATCAGCGCCAACAAGGCCAGCCTTTTCAAGTGGGCCATGCTCATCGGAGGCTCCATTATCGCCCTGGCCGCTGCAGCCGGCGCTTTCTGTCAGGCGAAAGCCATCAGCAGCGCCTGTGAAGGCATCAGCAGAAATCCCGGGTCCGGCCCTCATATCCGTTTCCTTCTCATTTTCGGCCTGGTCCTGATCGAAACCCTGGTGATCTACACCCTGCTCATTTCGATCATCATTTTGATGGTCCAGTGGGGCAAATACTGATCGGTGAATCGGCTTTTCACCTCAACCATTGAAAAGAAAAAAAACACATGTCTTCCGGATTATCCGCTTAACCTTCAAGGGATTTGACGAAGACAGGTGCGGTCAATTCGCCGTCCAGATCTCGTATTTCGCCCTTCTC
>JAHIPL010000194.1 GCA_018894615.1 Acidobacteriota bacterium
ATGTATAATTCTGGGGTCAGGCCTAAGAATTATACAATCCTCCTCCCATTCATCAACGCGAACACACGATACCATTGCGGGCAATATAATCATATAAGCTCAAGACTCTGCAAGGATGCGTGATAAAGAAAATATAAAATGTCAGGGCCTGACCCCAGATTTATACACTTAGAAAAAAGATTTTTGAAAAAAAGATGCCTGTCCCCAATATTGCAACAGGGGGGGGGAATCGGGTAAGATGACATCATGACACTCGACGGCAATATAAATTACATTATCTCCGGCCTGGAGCGCTCGGGGACATCCATGCTCATGCAGCTCATCGTCAACGGCGGCGCCCCCTCCTCCTTCGACAATGAAACCCGCCCTCCCGACACCAACAATCCCAAGGGCTATTACGAGCTCGAAGGCGGTAAAATCATCAATAAACTGATGAACGGCTCCTTTTCCATCACGGAGTACCTCGGTCGGTTCATCAAGATCACGGCCTTCGGCATGAAATTCCTGCCCCATGGCAATTACAAGATCATCTACTCCGAGCGCAACATCGAAGAGATTTTGGACTCCATGGAAAAAATGACCAAAATCGAAGACAACAACCGGGATGAAACCCGCCTCGTCTTCACCAAGCTCAACAACATGATCAAAAATCTCCTGGTTGAAAGAAAAGACTGCGATGTTCTCTTCGTCAATTATAACGATATCATGAGTGATCCGAAGAATCACATCCGAGCCATCCACGAATTCATCGGCAGTCCCGATATGAATCTCGAAAAAATGATCGCCACCGTCGACACCGGACTTCACCGCAACAAAAAAGCCTGAGAAGCGGTTTCTGTAACAGGCAGCCTTTCTTGACAAATCTTCGGATTTAGTGTTATGAATGAATGACCGATGAGAAACGCATTCTGACCCCCCTTCTGATATGGAAACAATCGAACACCCGACCATGAGCACCAGCGCCTTTTCCGGCGTGCTGGACAGCAACCTGAAAAAACTGGAAAACCGCCTGGACGTGCAGCTTTTTATCCGGGGAAACCGCCTGATGATAGACGGCGCTCCGGACAAAGTCGCCGCCGCCCGGAATTTCTTCGAGAAAGTGCTGGAACTTGGCGACAAAGGGTGTGACCTCAAAGCGGAGGATTTCACCATCGCCCTCGACCTTCTCGAAAACGGGATGTCGGACCGGCTGGAGAACTACCGTCCCTCGGAAGCCCTGACCTTCTCCCGCAAATCCGTCACACCCAAAACCCTCAACCAGAACGAATACATGAAGGCCATCAAAACCCATGACCTTGTATTCGGAATCGGGCCCGCCGGAACCGGAAAAACATACCTGGCCATGGCCATGGCGCTGGCCCTGCTTCAGGAAAAACTCTTCAGCCGCATCATCCTCACCCGCCCAGCTGTGGAAGCGGGGGAAAAGCTGGGATTCCTACCGGGAGATCTCCAGGAAAAGATCAATCCCTATCTCCGGCCTCTCTATGATGCCCTTTTTGATCTCTCCCGCACCGACCAGGCGCAGCGCCTGATCGAGCGCGGCTTCATCGAAATCGCTCCCCTCGCCTTCATGCGCGGCCGCACCCTCAACAACGCCTTCATCATTCTGGACGAAGCCCAGAACACCACCAAAGAGCAGATGAAAATGCTCCTGACGCGGCCGGGAGCCGGATCCAAACTGATCGTCACCGCCGATATCACTCAGATCGATCTTCCCCAGCCCGAAAAATCCGGCGTTCTTCATGCCATGCAGATTCTAAAGGGCATCGAGGAGATCACATTTATCCGCTTCAACGACAAAGATGTCGTCCGCCATCCGCTGGTGCGGAAAATCATCAAAGCCTATGAAAAAGCGGAAGCAAAAAAACTGAAAACAACATGAACGGAATCACATTCAAAGGCCTCAATCTGTTTAAATCAGCAACCAATCCGTCCGGGAAAACACCCAAAAAAGCGGCGGCTCCTCCGAGCAAAAATAATCGCTGGAAAGAGCTTTTCGC
>JAHIPL010000195.1 GCA_018894615.1 Acidobacteriota bacterium
GGCCAGAAGTTGAACGATCACCTGCAGCGCATCCTGGGCCGTTCCTCCCCGTTCCAGGGCCAGCCGAAGCAGATCCATGCCGGTCAGCCCTCCTTTTTTACTCAGAGGCATCTTTGTCCAGACCGCTTCGTTGCCGATCACGACCCCTTTGTCGTTGGCTCCGATTTCCGAGCCCCACATCCAGAAGGGGCGGCAGAGCAGCGCACCGTGTGTCTTCTGTGCCTGGGGAATGGATATGTAAGTAGCTCTCAGATCGGTCCCTTTTTGATATTTTCGGGGGGGATGGTATTCCAGGGCCTGGGCTTCGTCGGGTTCCCGGTCGGAGTTTTTGCCGAACACGACCGCGCCTCCAACGGTTGCAGATGACACAGCGACAAAGGTATCACACACGGTTCACCTCTTTATTTTTCCAGGAAGGATAAATTCATATCGCCGCCGCGAAATTTTTGTTTTGAGCCAGCGGTCGAACCGGCGAAAGGCAAGAAAAACCTTCCAGATGGTTTTGTCCTCTTTGTAATATTTCTCCACCTCTTTGGCCGTCAGAGGTGCTTCATCTTTCGGAAGAAAGCGGTTGATGCCCTCAAGAGCTCCCGGGATGAGTTCCGGCCGCTGCTCTTTGTAGAGATTGGCCGCGAGATCGGTGTAGACCTGCCTGGCGATAAAATAACGGGTCATCACATCCTCGAGAAAAAGCCGCCGGATGATCCACCGCAGAAAGGAAGGAGCGCTCTGCAGGAAAAGTTCGGGGTCCAGTTGAATCTCACCCTTTTTTCGAAAAAGCGGTGTGGATGTGTCCACATAGACGAGAGGGGAGCCGGGGTCGTCATCCAACCAGACCCAGTTGGAGATCTGGCCGTCGATGGCCAGTTCGAGAGCCGGTTTTGATTCTTTATTGAATTCCCAGATCCGATTGATGGCGGCGGCCGCTTTTTCGATAAGCAGACGGGCGGCGGCCGGATCAAGGGTGTGGATCAATTTGTGGCCGAAGCGTTCCGGCGGCAGAAGCCTTTGTCCGATGTAGAGCACCACCGGCCGTCCCGGGATATCCACAATCGCTGTACCGTCTTCGGGCAGGTGCAATCCCGCTTCCCGCAGCAGTTCGCAGTACTCCCTGTATTGGCCGATATAGGTTTCGGCGGAGGAGACGTCACGGAACAGCGGCATGCGCTTGTAGGCGATTAAATCCTTGTTTCCAATTTGAAAAATGGATGAGATTTCACCATACCCCAAAATAACGGGAGGCGGATCGGAGGCTTCGGGACGGTGCGGCCGGAGGCCCTGTTCAAACACGGTCAACATGTCCCGGTCCAGAATGAGGGTGCTATCGCTTGGATGGTTTATTGTTCTTTCTCTCCGATTCAAAAAATGTTTTCAGTTTTAATAATGGCTTCAGCCGGCGCGCCGAAGACAGAGCCTCGTCCAGCCGGTCCAGCACCGTGCTGACGTCTCCGTCCTTCATCACCAGAGGGGGAAGGAACTGACAGACGGAAGGATCGTTGTTGGCGTAGATGAGAAGCAGACCATGGTCGTAGGCTGTTTTGGTGAGCAGGGGGCCGCAGAGCTGGTCATTGAGTGCGAGGCCCATCATCAGCCCCAGCTGACGCAGCCCCAGAAGAAAACGTCCGTGCTGCTGACGGAGGGCGTCCACACCGTCGGCGAACAGCCGGGCGAGGTGATTGACATGCTCCAGAAACTCCGCAGAGGAGGAGATTTCAAGAACCCGTTTCGCCACTCGGCAGCCCGTCTCCGCCCCCCCGAAGGTGGAAATGTGAATGAAGGGATCATCGTGAAACACGGATTCGAGCGGCTTTCGAAGAATGGTGGCGGAGATGGGATAAAGACCGCCCGACAAACCCTTTCCCAGAACCACGATGTCCGGCACGATATTGAAATGTTCGAATCCCCAGAGTCTGCCCGTGCGGCCCAGTCCGGTCTGCACCTCGTCCATGATCAGGAGGGCGTCGGTTTGGGAGCAGATGTCCCTGACAGCCTGGATATAGTCCTTTGACGGAACCACTATGCCCAGGGTGGCCGGAACGGTTTCCAGAATGACGGCGGTGGTTGAGGCATCGGCCGCTTTCCGGAGCGCGTCGATATCGCCGAAGGGGACCTGTGTAAAATCAGGCAGCTGCGGGCCGAACGGATCCCGGTATTTGGCATCGCCCGCTGCCAGCGCCAGCCCGGTGTGGCCGTGATAGCCGCCCAGGGTGGAGATAATCTTTGATCTCCCCGAATAGGCTCGCGCCACCTTAAACGCCAGATCCACAGCCTCGCCCCCCCCGGAGCCGAATACGACATAATCCAGATCGCCCGGCATGAGGGATGACAGCATGGCGGCCAACCCCGCCCGCTCCGCGCTCATCAGGTGGTGGTTGCCGATGTCCAGGTCGTCAAGGGACTCTTTAAGAACCGCAATCAGTTCCCTGTTCCTATGGCCCAGGTTGAACACTCCGCCGTTGCAGTGAAGGTTGAAGAGGCGCTTTTCCCCGTCGATGTCACAGATATACGGGCCTTCCCTCCGTCCCATTACAAAATCCATGCCGTATTTTTTAAAGAAGGCGGCCTTCCCGGAGGAGACGTGGTCCCGGAAGTAGTCGATGGCGAGGGATTTAGCCGCAGAGGGAGGTTTCTTTTTGGACATCAGGCCTCATTTCCCACAACGCCGGATATATATCAAACACATACGGTGTTGTCAAAATGTCATGATTTATGCATCCAAGGCCAGGCGCGACGGGCCGCGTCGGTGAAGGAGAACTGATTGGCGGCCGTGATACGGCTGATGTCGACACCAAGGAGGCGGAAACCGTTCCTCCCTCTCCTTCGAAATCGATTGATCAATTTACCGTCAGACC
>JAHIPL010000196.1 GCA_018894615.1 Acidobacteriota bacterium
GCTTTCTCCTCGACCTGCGCCTGCAAATCCGAAACTTCCCTGCGCATGGACTCCTCGGCCTTTTTCCTGTCGGCGTTGATCGTCCTTCGTTCCCGCTCCAGCTTCTCCTCGACGGCCGCCAGCTTTTCGTTCGCCGCCTCGTCCGCCTCCCGCCTGATCTTGTCCGCCAGTTTTTTCAGCTCCGACTCACGCCACTTGACCTTGTCTTTTTCGTAATCCTCCCTCAGTTGCACCTCGATCTCATCCGCAATGGCCTCAGAAATCTTAATGACCTCTCCGCACTTGGGGCACTTTATGGTGTCTTTAGGCATGGATCCTCTTCCTCCTTAATATCCGGTTCCTCTAATCAAATATCTCTAATGACTTTGAGAATTTATTGCAAAAATCAAAAAACCACAACAACACGATAAAAAGTACGATTCTCCATCTTATGTTCCATATCCGGACGGCAAATTTCCATAATCCATTCAAAAAGTCCCGCGTTTCTTGCTTCATTCCAGGTTTTCCGGAGAAATGAATCGACAGTACCGGACCGGCCGTACGTCCTCCCCTTGCTGCAAATTTCTTTATATCACAACACTGCTGTCCCAACGTTGGGATTTAGAATCCTTGTAACTTAAGTATTATCACTAAGATATGAAAGGAACTTGCTGTAATCGATTTGAACCCAATTTTATGATACGGTCACCTTTCTGTCAATCTTTCTGTCAATCAGGAAGGAGTGGCCATGAATGATGGATCAAGCAGCATTTACGGATAAAATCATTCTTTTAAGAAAACACCTATTTTACAATCACTTACGGAATTTCATGACACGAATGATTCTATGACTTAAACAAAATCTAGAATCTCGCAAGAACGGAAACTGGTATTTAACGACAGTGTCCTCAGGGTGCTATTAACAGTGATTCCTTTTTATGTTTTATTTTTCCATGTGGCAAAATCCGAAGCAAAGTAGGTGAGGATCATATCCGCTCCCGCCCGTTTGATGGATGTCAATGTTTCCAGAATGATTCTTTTTTCATCCACCCATCCTTTGGCGGCGGCGGCTTTGATTAGAGAATATTCTCCGCTGACGTTATAGGCGGCTGTGGGCACTCTGAAGGTTTCCTTGATAGTGCGGACGACATCGAGATAGGGCAGAGCGGGTTTAACCATGACAATATCCGCTCCTTCGGCTAGGTCGAGTTCCACCTCCCGCACCGCTTCATCCACATTGGCAGGATCCATCTGGTATGAACTGCGGTCACCGAACTGGGGGGCGCTTTCCGCTGCTTCACGAAAGGGACCGTAAAACGCGGAGAAATATTTAGCCGCATAAGACATGATGGGGATGTGAAAATGGCCGTTTTCATCCAGGATTTGTCGAATGGCTCCTACCCTGCCGTCCATCATATCCGAAGGTGCTACCATATCAGCCCCAGCTTCGACCTGTGACAATGCCGTCTTGGACAGCAGGTCTAGAGTGGCGTCGTTGATCAGGCGGCCGTTTTCGATCCAGCCGCAGTGCCCGTGAGAGGTGTACTCGCAGAGACAGACATCGCCGATAAGAAGAAGATCAGGGACGCTTTTTTTAATCTGGGACATGGCTTTCTGGATAATCCCATCCTCAATCCATGCGCCGGAACCTTTTTCATCCTTGTGTGCCGGAATTCCAAAAAGAATGACAGCTTTTATGCCCAAGTCATGGATCCGCATGCACTCATCCACTAATTCCGGAATGGAAAAACGAAACTGGCCGGGCATGGAAGATATTTCCTCTTTTTTTTTCAGGCCTTCCACTACAAACATTGGCATGATGAGGTCGTCAAGATCCACTTTTGTTTCGCGAACCAGATCACGAACACGGGAATTTTCCCTCAATCTTCTCATTCTGATGTTTGGAAAGGTCATATGATTTCTCCTTATTTTAATTTTTCGCCGTAATTTCGGGTTTATGTCGGCGAATAAGAGCCTTGACTCTGGCCTGCAACTCCTGAACGTCAAAGGGCTTTGATATGTAGTCGTCTGCCCCGTGCTCAAAGCTGTCCAATTTTGTTTGCAGGTTGCTTTTCGCTGTAACCATAATCACAGGAGTCTGGATTGATTTTTTCCTGATTTCCCTGAGAGCCTCGTCACCATTCATTCCCGGAAGAAAAATGTCGAGAAGAATCACATCGAAGGTCTCCTCCTCCAGTATCTCCATCATGTCTTCGGCGGATTCACAGCTTCGGACCTTAAATTTTTGGCTTTCGAGATTAATCTCTACCATCGTCCGAATAAGTTCTTCATCTTCGACAACCAGAATCCTATTCATGAAAGTTTCTCTTTAATCTGATCCACGAGGGTATTGGCCAAGATATCCACATTTTCCGAGGTGTGAGCACTGCTCAGAAAAAGAACCTCATACGAGGAAGGGGGCAAGTACTGTCCTCTCTCGAGAAGCCCCCCATAGATCTGGACGAACCGTTTCATGGCGGGGTTGGATATGTCAGACGACTGCCGGGGAAATTCTCCTTTATCAAGGTAGAGCCAGATAATCGAGCCCAGTAATTGTGCCCGGGCATAGGGAAGTCCGCTTTCTTGCAGCCGGTTAACGAAACGTCTCCCCAATTTTTCAAGATATTCGTAGGGGGAGTCTTTTAAAAGGACTTCGAGTGTTGCACGGCCGGCAGCCAGGGCCACAGGATTTCCGCTTAATGTGCCGGCCTGATATACTTTACCCAAAGGAGCAAGGTTGTCCAAAATCCTTTCCGTTCCCACGACTGCTCCAACCGGCATGCCGCCTCCAATGATCTTTCCGAGAGTGAACAGGTCAGGGACGACGTCTATCATCTGCCAATAGGCACCGAAATGGAGCCGGAATCCTGAAATCACCTCGTCAAAAATAAGGAGGCTGCCGTGCTTTGCGCTGAGCTCTCTCAATAACTGAAGAAAATTGTTTCTCTGAATCAGAAGGCCGTTATTTGCTGGCAGTGGTTCGATCACCACGGCGGCGATTCTCTCTCCGAACTTATCAAACAAGGCATACACCGCCTCCTCATCGTCCAGAGGTGCCACAAGCGTTGTTTTAGCGATAGTTCCTGGAATCCCATGAGAGCTGGCGACGGCTTGGGTGGCTAGACCAGAACCGGCTTTGACCAGCATTCCGTCAGAATGACCGTGATATCCGCCAATGAACTTGACGACAAGATCACGTCCCGTGACGCCTCTGGCCAATCGAAGGGCTGTCATCACCGCTTCTGTTCCAGAACTCATGACCCGGATTCGATTGAATCCAGGAAAGGCACTAAGGACTAGTTCGGCAAACTCAATTTCTCCCCGGTGACAAGCCCCGAAGGAAAGTCCCGACCGGGCTGCTTTCTGAACTGCTTCAACAACTTCAAGGCGGGCATGACCCAAGATGAGCGGGCCCCATGATTGACAGTAATCTGTGTATTGGTTTCCATCGGCATCTACAAATTCGGCGCCGCTTGCTTTCTCGAAATAGACAGGCCGTCCCCCGACCTGCTGAAAGGAGCGGACGGGACTGTTTACACCGCCTGGAATGAGATTCGATGCCTTGAAAAATAAGGCTTCGGAATTTTTACTGTTTCTCTTCATTGTGAATCTCCTTTACTGCTGTTTTTATCCGTTCTCTTTCTGGAAATGATGACTTTGGGTGATTTCGATGATTTCGGCAAGAAGGGAGTCCGCATCGGGTTTTTTCGCTTGATAAATACCAGAGAGGCCGAGGCTTTTCAGATAGTCGGCTGTTGTGGGGCCGATTGCCAGAAAGGCCAGCTTCGTTTTAAGATTGAGATTGTGTTCCAGAAAACACGTAGCGGCCGAGGGGCTCGCCAGGACCGCAATTCCCGGCCCTTTGATCTGGAGAGGTTCATTTGATAAATTTTGGTGTCGATAGACGACGATCTCTTCCAAATGATATCCATGACGGGATACGATGGATTTCAATCTTCCCGTGGTCCGGCTGCCTCTGAAATGAATCAACCTTTCCTCCGGCCGACATTTATCGACCAGCTTCAATGCCAGAGCCTCTGCAGTGGGAGGATCGGCCACCAGCCAGGCCTTTTGGCCAAGGCGCCATTGGGCCGCTTCAGCCGTGCTGCGCCCCACGCATGCGATACGAGGGTTACCTTCATCATATTTTATCCCGAAATTTTCAAGCGCCGTGACTGCGCGCCTACTGGTGAAAATGGCCACATCGGTCCGTCCCCAACTCTTTTTTAGTGACGAAGAAACGGCAGATACCGGTGCCGGAACCGTTTTGATGCAGGGGTACTCCACATACTTGAATCCATTTTTAGTTAAATGGACGGCAAGTGGACGGTTGTCATCTTTTTCCCTGGTCAAAATAACTATTGGAGTTTCCGGCATAAGCTTTCTCTTTCCTTGATTTTAACGGCACGCAAATCTGTGAGATCTTCGGGCATGATCTGTTTTATCTGCTCGTCACTGCGGTCAGAGATTGAAGTCTGCACCCAGCCTTTTCCGGGTTGGTCCAATCCGATATTTGCGCACCAACCCGAATTTTCCATGAAGGCAAAGACACCGAAGGCAACATGGCACCCGCCTTCGAAATTGAATAGAAGTCGGCGTTCGATTTCGGCGGCCGCCCTTGTTTTCAGATCATCAATCTGGGCCGCCGCTTGCAAAAGATCCGGATCATCCTTCCGCACCTGCACGGCAATAACACCCTGACCCGGGGCGGGGAGCCAGATCTTCGGATCCAAACGGTAGACATGGAGGGGTGACGGATCCAGCTCCAGCCGTTCCAGGCCGGCTTGAGCCAACACGATGGCTCCATACTGTCCCTCCTTGCACTTTCGAATCCGTATGGGAACATTTCCTCGCAGAAAATCCGGTTTTGCCTGTGGGGCATAGAGGTGGAGCAATGCCTGTCGGCGGAGGGATGTGGCCCCAACCCGGCAATCCATTCCTACGGGAAGAAGAAAACTGGGATCATGCCAGTCGGGATGAACGAGCATAAGGTCCGGCACCGATCCGCGAGACAGATAGGCGGCTAGGGACAACCGCGGATGGATGCGGGTGGGAAGATCTTTCAAAGAATGAACGGCGATGTCAATATCTTTATTGAGGAGCCTGTTTTCGAGTTCCTTCGTGAAAAATCCGGTTTCCGTCTGACCCTGCAGTGGAATGTCATGAAAAAGATCTCCGGATGTCTTCACGATCTTGATCTCCGTATTTAAATTGAGGCGAACAGCGACTGTGTTTGCCTGCCAGAGGGCCAGGTCACTTCCACGTGTTCCGATGATATAAGGCTTACTTTTCATTTCCATTCCTGCTCCAGAAGAATTCCATGGCTTTATGGAAGGCATTGAACATATTTGATGACCATTCGTTCACCATCTGCTTCATTGCATTCTCGACCATATTCCGGCTTTTTCCATTCAACTCAGAAAGCTCGGTGGCAAAGAAGTCGGGGATTTTGTTGTGAATGAAATTTTGCCTCAAAGTTTGAATGGTGGAGAGAAAAGAGGTCATGTCGCGGCTTCGGCAGTACTGCCGGAACAGTTCGGTTTCCTTCGCGATTTTTTCCTGAAAGAGAGTCGTGTCTTTTGGATTTTCCCCGTGTGCCAGGCAGGATTGCAGATGATCGATATTGCGGTATTCGACTAAGGGAAGAGATTGCGCAGATTCCGACACCTGGCGCGGAATGCCGATATCCATAATCAAAAGCGTCCCCTGTCTTCTCTGGCCCACTTCATTCTCTGTAATCACTGGTGAAGGAGCCCCTGTGGCGGCGACCAGTGCATCGGCTGAGGGAATAAATTCTAAGAGCTTCTCAAGTGAAACCCATTCGTGCTGATGTTGGGATTTCACCGTCCGGTTGAAACGGATGACACGACACTTGAATTTCTCTTCGATCAGAGATGCTGTTTTCTTGCCGATCTCTCCCATACCTGCGACAAGAATGGTCCGGTCTTTTATTTCTGGGCCGAAATAGCTTTCGATATGGTCTGCAACCAATCCATGTATTCCTGTTTTGAAATTGGATCGGATCCCGAGCTCATATCCGTATCTGGCCGTACGCCCCGCAACATGGGCTAGGCGGTTAATGATGATGTTCGATGTTTTTTCTTGCTGGGCCCTCTGGATAGCCTTCTGAAACTGACCAGCGATCTGGGCTTCGCCCACTGCCAGTGACTCCAAGCCTGATACCACTCGAATCACATGAATCAGCGCCTCTCGTTCTTTATATTGTTTCGGATCGGGAATGGGATCAGTCCCATTTAATCCTGAATTTTGAAGGAAACGCAGCATCTGCGCTTTCAGAATTTCTGCAACCCACTCCGGCATCTGGGTGGAAACGATCCATTCCATTCTGTTGCAGGTCTCTAAGACAAGCAGCCCGGCCGATGGATCCATCCTGCGGATGGATGTCAACAGATATTCCCGATCCTCCTTAGAAATGGCAAGTTTTTCCCTCAGAGCGCTGGATGAGATGCTGAAATCGTATCCCACAATCACCAGCGGAATCTCAGGTTGGTTTTTTGTTTCCAGTTTGCCGGTCATCGTTTTAATTGGCAAGGAATTCGTGGATTCGGTCATAGGCGGCATAACCGCTTTCGATGGCGTGCTCTATGCCAACTCCAGTTAGATAATTTCCGGCAAGATCGATTCCAGGCATTTTCTTTTTCAGAATTTCTCTGAATTGCATGATCCTTTCCGGATGATCGGGCAGGAGCTGCGGAATGGCCGCGGGATAGCGGAGGATGCGCAGGATTTCCACTCCGTCGAGAGTGGTGTGGAAAATGCGGCGGTGCTCATCCAAAAGGAGTTCAATCAGGGCGTCATCACTCAAATCAACCGCACCCGGATCGGTCATTCCTCCGTAAAAGCTGGCGAAAAGCTGCCATCCGTCGGAGACCCGGTTGGGAAACAGGCGGGAGGGAAATAATGTTCCTAACACCCTGTACTCGAACAATCTGGGCATGAGAAAACCGAATCCATCGGGAAAAGTGTGATTGTCTTCCCTTGCCCTCCAATGGATTAAAGCGACGGGAGACATCGGAATCTTTTTTAAGTCATCTGTCATCCCATTCAGAGAACCTTCCAATAGAGATGCCGTCGTAGAGGGAGGAGTGGCGAGGACGACAGCTCGAGCTTTCCAACTCTCTCCACCGCTTTCCACTTTATAGCCATTTTCGACTTTGTGAACACCGGTTACCGATTTCTCCAAAAGAATACCCGATCTTAATCGTTCTGCAAGGATTTGGGTGATATTTCCCAGCCCTCCATTAAAGCTGAAAAGGCCCTTTTTCGGCTCGATGCCTTCCCTCTTCAAACGCCGCTTTTTATTCCGCATATATTTAACCGCCCCCCAAATCATAGAACCGCTGTCTTTTTCAAAGTTCCAGAATTTTGGAAATGCCGCCCGGGCTCCCAGCATCTTGACATCTCCAGCATAGACGCCCGACACAAATGGAGACATGATAAAATTGGCAGCCTCGCGTCCAAAACGCCGGCAGAAAAAGTCCCAGGCTGTATCGTCTTCTTGAGCACCGTTGGGAATGAAGGGCTCCATCATCAGGCGTAACTTAGCGGGCCAGCTCAGCAGCGGGGTGCGGATGAAGGAAGACAGACCCATCGGGAGCGGGGTCAGACTTTCGTTCCGAAAGATATAGCGGTTTTTTGAGGATGGGGAGGCTGGCATCACGCTTTCTCCCATTTCGAGATCCTCGACGAGCTTCCAGGTGAATTCCGATGAGCCCATAAAGCTATGCGGTCCCGTTTCCATGCGCACACCTTTTTCCGACAAAGTCCGGATATGGCCGCCGGGTTCGCTTTTTTCTTCCAGGACAAGCACATCACGACCGCTCTTTTGCAAAAGAAAAGCCGCCGTCATCCCGGAAATGCCGCCTCCGACAATAATGACATCATGCATTTTCTAGCTCCCATTGATGAGTCCCATCCTCAACGGCTGAGGACAGAGCTTCGATGTATTGGTGATCTGTACCGGGTGCGGGAACGCGGATATACTCCAAGCCCCTGTCCCGGCATTTCTGTCTGAATTCAATATCAAGGTCAAAGAGAGTTTCTAAGTTTTCCGCCGCGAAACTCACCGGATGGACGATGATTCGTGAGATTCCCTTATCGATCAGTTCTTCCAACACGTCATCCAGTGTGGGACTCTGCCACTTAACTGGGCCCAGCCGGCTTTGATAGGCCGTCCGTGTAAAAATCCCTGAATCGATGGTTTTGGAAATCAGAGCAACTGTGGATTCCACTTGGCTGACATAGGGATCGCCTTTCCTGACCCTGCTGAGCGGAATGGAGTGGGCAACAAAGACAACCGCCGTATTCATCGCACTGGATCCCTCATCCAAGCGTTTGGACAGCATCCGACTGTGGGTGGAAATGAATCCTGGGTGGTCAAAATGACTTTCGATGATGAGAGCGGGTCCTTCCCACTGGGCATATTGATTGAAATAGTTCAGAGCGGATTGGGTCGTTGTTGAAGAAAACTGCGGATAGAGGGGCAGAAGAACGAGATGGTTAACGCCTCTATCCTTCAAGGATGAAACGCCATCTTGGATGAAAGGACGGCTGTATCGCATGCCGATGGCTACGGGCATTGACAAAGACTCTTCGAGCGCGGCACGCTGTTTCTCTGTTTCCGCAAGAAGGGGTGAGGCGCCACCAATGACGGCATAGCGATGGGAAGTCTTTCCAGTTCGGAAAAAAGCGATCAGGCGGGCCAGTGCTTTTCGCAGAAGAGCAGGCAAAGGAAGGATATGTGGATCGCAAAAAAGACGGTAAAGATAATCCCCGATTTCGTCAGGGCCGGCAGGACCGCCCATGTTTAAAAGAAGAACCCCCTGTTTGGGTTTGTTTGCATCGTGGATGCTCATCTTGTATTCCGCCTAAATGGTTTTTGAATAGCGGCCCTCCGTATATTCAGATTTGATGTATTTATCGAATACCATGCAGATGTTTCGAATAAAGAAACGCCCTAAGGGTGTCACTTCCAGGCTATGCTGTCCCATGCTTATGAGACCATCGTCGGCCATGGGGCCGAGGTCATGGAGCTCCTGGGCGAATTGACGGGAGAAAGAGACTCCCCACTTATTTTCAATGGCTGACTGATCCAGATAAAAATTGCAGAAAAGATCGAGAATGATCTCCCTCCGGAGTAGGTCCTCCTCGTCGAGAATGATTCCTTTTTCCCAATGGAAGCCGTCTTTTCTTTTGTTGTAGGCCAATATGTCCTTGCCGTTCTGAACATAGGTCCGCCCGACAGAGCTGATGGACGAGGCCCCAATTCCCATCAGATCCAGGCCTTTTTTTGTGGTGTATCCCATGAAATTTCGCGTCAGTGTCCGGCTCTGCAGCGCTCTAAAGAGTTCATCTTCGGGCAGGGCAAAATGGTCCATGCCTATATGTTTGTAACCGGCCCCAATAAGAACCTCAAAGGCGGTTCCGAAAAGACTCATCCGTTCATTGGGATTGGGAATGGAGTATTTTTCGAGGGCTTTTTGGTGGGGGCTAACCCAGGGTACATGGGCATACCCGAAAAGAGCTATTCGTGAAGGACGCAACGCCGCTATTTTTCTTACAGTTTCGGAGAAGGATGTGATGTTTTGACCTGGCAGGCCGTAAATCAAATCCAGGTTGAATGCTTCCCTTTTCCTGGATCTGAGATGAGTCAAAAGCTTGTGAAGATGCTGTTCTTCAAGGGGCCTTTGAATGATGTCTTGCACCTTGGGATCGAGATCCTGCACACCAAAGCTGAACCGGTTGAATCCCGTCTCAACCAGCGAATCCAAATAATGCTCATCGACACTCCGGGGGTCGACTTCAACAGAAAGTTCGGCATCAGATGCAAATTTGACGGCAGATCTGAGGAAATTGATATAATCCGCCAACTGCTCATGTCCCAAATAAGTCGGCGTCCCTCCGCCGAGAGCCAGTTGGTGAACCCGGCGGTTGGAAGCAAAATCACGAAGCAGTTTCGAAGCCTCTTTTTTAAGGGCGGAGAGATAGACCCTGCCGGTATCGAGCCGATGATGAACTTCCGTGAAGCATCCGCAGTATAAACACCGGCTGCGGCAGAAGGGAAAATGTGTGTATAGGGAAAGGCCTGCGTTTGATCGGTTAGCATCCGTCCATATGGATCGAACTGCCTCCAGATCAATGTTGTCGGTGAATTGAGGGGCAGTAGGATAACTTGTGTAGCGCGGTCCGCTTCGGTTGTGTTTGGCTAAGAGAGAGTGTGGAATGTCCATGGGATTCAAGTCTTTTCTTCCTGCCACTGGATTTGTCCTATTTCCGCCATTCGATAACGGATTTGATGAAGGTTTCGATTCCTGAAAGATGGGTTTCGGGGATGAGGCCGTGTCCGAGATTGACGATATGACCCTGGCCGCCGGTTTCATGCAATAAATCGTTGACGCGTCTGCGGATTTCCTCTTGAGGAGCAAAGAGCACGGCAGGATCCAAATTCCCCTGAACCACCGCACGCTCTCCTAATCTCCTGCGGACCTCCGATAAAGAAATTCTCCAATCTACGCCAAGAACATCCGCACCGGATGAGGCGGCGGAAGAAAGGTGGCTCCCGATGCCGTTGACGTAATATATGATGGGAATATCTGTTTTTTTCTTGACTGTTTGAATGATTTGTTGGACAAAAGGCTGAACAAAAGTCTCAAAATCCCGAGGGCTGAGCTCACCCGCCCACGTATCAAAAAGTTGAACGGCGGTTGCCGAAGCTTCTGCCTGGAGGATAAGGTATTCCGATATCACATGCGTCAATTTCTCCTGAAGGGTCATAAAGTTTGAAGTATCCCCGTACATCATTTCTCTGACTTTAATAAAATGCCGACTGCTTCCACCTTCGATCATATAACTCGACAGGGTAAATGGAGCCCCCGAGAATCCCAGAACTGCGGTCTTCCCGTTGGTATCCTTGAAGACCCTCTTTACGACGGCAGCCACATAATCCAATCTTTGGCAGATGTCGTCCACATTCAGCCTCTCGATCCCCTCAAAATCGCTGATAGCAGGGGAGATCTCCAGTCGGGGAGAAAAGGAAACCTTCATGCCGAGCGCAGCTGGGACGACCAAGATATCGCTGAAGATAACCGCTGCATCAAGTTGGAATCTGTTGAGGGGCTGCAACGTGACCTCTGCCGCCAATTCGGGAGTCCTGCAGAGTTCCCAGAATGAGTGTTTTTCCCTTAAACTGCGGTATTCAGGCAATGTGCGCCCTGCTTGTCTCATCATCCACACGGGCGGTCTGTCGACGTCCTCGAAACGGACGGCTTTTAGAAATCGTTCGATAGATGTCATAACATGTTTTCCTGATTGAGTTGAGTTTGTATAAACGGAAATTATAGCAGAAGATTTGGGTGCTGGGAGTGTTACTTTGTCATGGAAATGTCATGAAATGGGGAACTCGAAAAAATATGTTTAAGCTGGAGAGCTTGATCCGATCTTTTTAAGGTTCGTAGCGATAGCCATGGCCTCTTACGGTTAGAAAATGCTTCGGTTTTTCGGGAGAATCCTCAAAAAGCCTGCGAAATTTGAGAATGAAGTTGTCAACCGTCCGGGGAGTAGGTGCAACATCCATTCCCCAGACCTCCTCCAGGATGTCTGCTCGATAGAAGGTTTCGTTGGCGTTTTCCACCATAAATTTCAGGAGTATGACCTCCTTTTCGGATAGAACCTGATCACCTAAATTGCTTGTGCACTTTCGGGTGGAAATATCCAATCGGAAGCGGTTGATGGTGATAAAACCAATGGAAGGAGTTCGTCGCCTGGCTTGACTTCTTCGGATGAGCGCTTTGACCCTGGCAAGCAACTCCTCGAAGTTGAAGGGTTTGCTCATGTAATCATCAGCCCCGGTATCCAGCGTATGGATTCGGGTGTGGATATCGTTCTTGACGGTAAGCATAAGAACGGGAGTATCATCCCCTTTTTTCCGGAGTGCTTTAAGGTACTGTTCACCTGTCTGTCCCGGTAGCAGGATGTCCAGAATAATCAGATCGAACACGTCTTCGAAAGCAATAGGTGCATCCTCTGCAGAAGAAAATGCCTGGACATCGAATCCATTTCGTTGCAGCTGAAGCTGAATCATTGATCGAATCAGGTCATCATCCTCGATCAACGCAATTCGGGCTGGCATTATTTTTTTGCCTTTAGGAGAATGAGCCGGAAGACCGCCCCTTGCCCCTTCCCCTCACTTAACGCGAGAAGATTCCCTCCCATCTCACGGGCCATGGCACGGGAGATATGGAGTCCCATCCCTGTTCCCCGCCGCTTGACTGGAAGTTCCGAAGCCAGAAGTTCAAAGGCACGGAACAGAGCTTCCGATTTGCGTGGATCGAATCCTGGTCCATTGTCCTGAACTTCCACCAGAACCTCCCGGCCGGCCATCTTCACAGAAACTCTCAAAACAAGATGAGGGCCGGCATATTTGACGGCGTTGTCCGTGAGGTTGTCGAGGATTACTTTGAGGGTATGGACGTCTGCTCGGACTTTCAAGTCCTTAACCGCTCCCGTATCAAGCCTTAGCTCTGAATCGGTGAGGGACACAGCACTTTTTTGGAAATACTCCTCCAGAAACCGGGGCAGGTTCACCGGTTGTAGCTTCAGTGGTTCTCGGCTTTTCAAACGGTGGCCTGAAAGTATGTTTTCTGCCAGTTTTTCCTGTCTTACCACCTGTTTGAGCGCCAGATTTACGTAGGGAGCGATTTCTTCGAATCTCGATTGAGACCTGAGATTCTGAAGAAAGGCTTTGATCCCTGTGATGGGCGTTTTGATCTCATGAGCGGCCCGTTCCCAAAATTCTGTAACCTCTAGGGCTGTCCTCCGCTCCACTTGAATGGATCGGTAAAGGAATCCACTGCTTACCAGTATAACAAGAATTAGAAATCCTGATTCACCCAGGAGCATAAAATTTTTGCTGCGATATTCCTGTTCAATGTGGTCGACGATTTCTACGCGCGGCCTCACCCAAAAGTCGGGCCATCGGGGCTCCAAGGATTTTACAAAAGGAGCATTGTCTGGACGTTCTTTAAGAATTTCAAATCGCTGATCATGATCACATATTCCGATATCAGGCTTGAATTCCTTCTCTGCTGCAACGGTCTGACACAGAATGGTTACTTCTAGTTCGAGAATTTTATATTGCTGGCTTTTCTCGTTTTGGATGGATGTCCGGATAAAAATGGTCCACCACATCAAAAGGGCAACCAGCGACAGAATGGACATTCCAAAAAGCAGGTGATGTCCATATCCTTTAAGTGCCCTTGTCGTTTTCCTCATAATCGCTCTCCTGGATGGCATACTGATTAAAATAACATGAGCAGATTCAAATAATCTGGATTAAACTAGACAAGACGAACCGGCATATTTTCTTTAATTTAAAAGATTCTGGTTTTAAATGCAATCGTTTAGAGTTCGCCCGAATAATCGGGTAAGCCGCGATGATCATAAGGGATAGCAAAATATAAGCCTCTACTACACCTGAAGAATCGGTATAATAGAGGCATGCAAAAACATAAAAAGTTTCACCCAGTAGGTGAAACCCAAAAGGTGCTTTTA
>JAHIPL010000197.1 GCA_018894615.1 Acidobacteriota bacterium
CAGCTGAGCTTCCGCTCCCTGAGGCCGGACGCTTTTGTGGCCGGTGTGGGAACAGGTGGGACAATTATGGGGGTCGGACGTTTTCTGAAAGAAAAGAATCCCGACATCAGAATCTTCCCTCTTGAGCCGGCCAATTCTCCGACTCTTTCCACTGGCCAAAAGGTGGGAGCCCATCGAATTCAAGGAATTTCGGATGAATTTATCCCTCCCATCCTCGATTTATCCTCCCTTGATGATATTGTTGCCGTCGATGACGGGGATGCGATTCTTATGGCCCAAAAACTGGCCTCAAGCTTGGGAATCGGGGTTGGAATTTCATCGGGAGCAAATTTTTTGGGGGCTCTGAAAGTCCAGAATGAAATGGGGACTGAGGCTGTGATCGTCACCGTTTTCCCCGATGACAATAAAAAATACCTGAGTACGGATCTGATGAAAGATGAACCGGTAAAATCAGATTTTCTTTCGAATGAGGTGTCTCTCACCGGATACAGGGCCTTTAAACGGGTCTGTTACACCTGCTGTAATCCGGCAGAATGTGTGGAAGCCCACATGTCGGATTTCGTTTTTGATGAACCTCTCCCTATATGCCCGAGACGGGGACATTAGCGAAAAACATCCTCTCAATATTTTGACATTGGCCGTCCGCGGAAATAACCTATAAAAAAGGATCTCTGCATAGGAAAATATGTCATGAAACCTCGTCTGACCGCATTTATTCTCTGTGGTGTGCTTGTCTTCACCGCCGACCCGGGACTGTTCGGGAAATCGATCCTGCGTCTCCTAAACTCTGCTGCATTATCCGCTACGGAGGCTACAATCACATGATCGGACTGGCCGCCCATGATCCCGCGGCCGCCTTCGCCGGGCCTGATCAGGTGCCCAACCCCGGGTTCGTTTTCGCCTGTGATATCAACGCCCCCTATCCTGAAAAAATCAGGAAAGGATAGACCATAAAGACATGTGAAGATACGTTATATTTTTCGCCTTCTCTGGAAGTCGATTTTGGAAGCCGTATATATTTCGTAATAAATACCTCTGATTTTGTCAAGAGAAGAAGCAGTGGGCGGAAATCCTTGCCCCGGGTGTAGATTTGCCTCTATAATGAATTCAAGGGAAATACCGACTCCGTTTCTTTTCGGAGCACCTCCGTTTGATGAAAAATAATTGATGAATGAAGCGGTCGATTGGGGGAAGGAGGAAAACGATGAACGATTCCAGAGAAAAATATCAGAGGATTCCGGAGCCGAACAAGGTATCCGGTTTGAGTTATGTGTTCTCGGACACGGGCCTGGAACTACCTGTTCTCGATATCACCCACCCGCTGTTTGAGTCGTCCATCGATGAAAAAATCCTTACGGAACTGTGTGAAAAATCCCCTCAGGCGGCGGCGATGATGAAAATGATGCCCGACGCTCAGAAAAAAATGATCGCCGACCATTCCTACATCTTCGGAACCCATTTTTACGAGACACCTGCCGCCTATCTCAGCGGAATGGGCACTTATATGCTGAAGTTGGGACCGCAGCTCATCGGAGGCGGGGAAGAGCGGAAAATCGACCGCATGGCGACCATGGGAGTGAGCGGAATTGCGGCACGGATGCGACTGAGGGATCTGTGCCGGCTTCAGACGGAGGCCCTTTCCCCTCAACTGCGGGTCCGACCGGGTGATCGCCTGTGCCTGATCAATATCGCCGGCGGAGCGGCATCCGACAGCATCAACACACTTCGGCTTATTCAGGAAGAGGATCCGTCCCTTCTGATGGATCGAAGAATCGAGATTCATCTTTTCGAGATCGATGCCCTAAGCTCCCGTTTTGCGGAAAAAAGCGTGAAAGCACTGAAGGAGCCGGGATGTGCCTTCCAAAAGCTTGACCTGACTTATCAGTTTCATCGCACAGCCTGGTCGGAAACGGCTGAACTGACCAACCTTCTGATCTCCAGGGGGAATGACATCGTCGTCTGTTCGTCTGAAGGCGGGCTGTTTGAATACGGGCAGGATGAAGACATCCATGCCGTGCTGAAAACCCTGAATGATCATTCGTCCGGTTCGACGATCGCAGTCGGCAGTGCCCTTCTCGACAGGGGACGGATCGATCCGACCATCACGGCCATGGCGGAAACATCGGGAGCGGCCCTGCGGTTTTTAGGAAAGGAAGGAATTCAGGACATTCTTGCTCCGACGGGATGGGCCATGGACGGGCTCTATCAGAACAATCCTGTTTATCTGGTTTTTAGGCTGAAAAAATGTCGGGACTGAGAAAACCGTTCTTCCCATTCAAATGAGTAAGGAACGAGTAGGGATGATTTTACACGAGGGAATTCTGTCGGATTTCTGTGGTCGATAAAAGTGCTCTCAGTTCATAATTAAGGGAGAACGGGGTTTGAGTTTTTTAATTGTCTGTTATATCATCCATTTTCCCCATTTTCTCAATTTTTGGGGCTCTCAACGATCGGTCGAAAAGACGAATTGCCCTGAGGAGGATGCATGAAGAGGAACTTCGGATGGATTGTGTGTGCGGCGGTTGTACTGGGTTCGACGGTTTTACCCGGCGCTCAGAGTGAAAACATAAATCCGACCGCTCTCTTCTCGAACCTGAAGTGGCGGAACATCGGCCCGGCCTATATGGTGGGGCGTGTTTCCTCTGTGGAGGGCGTTCCCGGAAACCCCAATGTCGTTTATGTCGGTTCGGCTTCGGGCGGTGTCTGGAAAACGATAAATGCCGGCACCCAATGGACCCCCATTTTTGACAAACAGCCCATCGCCTCCATCGGCGATATTGCACTCGAGCCCGGAAATCCCGATGTCGTCTATGTCGGAACAGGGGAGTCCAATGTCCGCAACAGCGTCTCGTTCGGGAACGGAGTCTACAAATCGACGGACGGCGGTAAAACATGGCGACATCTCGGGCTCGAAGACACCCTGCACATCTCCCGCATCGTCATCAATCCCAGAGATGTCCGCACTCTTTTTGTTGGAGCGCTGGGACATGCCTACGGGCCGAACGCCGAACGGGGAGTGTATATGTCCAGGGACGGCGGCGTGACCTGGAACAAGGTGCTCTACCTGGACGAGCGTCACGGTGTGGCCGACATGGACATCAATCCGGAAAATCCCAACATCGTGTTCGCCGCCCTGTGGAGATTTGAACGCAAACCCTGGACGTTTACGAGTGGAGATGAGGAAGGCGGGCTTTTCCGCTCCGTTGACGGCGGTCTGACCTGGAGCAAGGTGACACGGGGCCTTCCCTCTCTTGTCGGCCGCATGTCCGTCAAGGTCGCCCCGAGCAATCCGTCCGTCGTCTATGTTATGACCGAATCCAAGGAGGGAACCCTCTATCGATCGGAGGACGGGGGTGTCTCCTTCAGCCGGGTGTCCACCGATGTCGAACTCGTGTCCCGTGGTTTTTACTACACCGACATGCGCGTCGATCCCCGGGATGAAAACAGGGTTTATGCCGTTTCCTCCCGC
>JAHIPL010000198.1 GCA_018894615.1 Acidobacteriota bacterium
TCCACCCCGTATTCCTTCGAGTACGGCCTGCCTCTCCTCAGTGAGGCTGCTGCCGAATTCACAACGAACCAGAGTGTCATCAAACACATCCATCCACTCTCGGATGCGGCCGACCGTCTCCGAATTCCCCAGAAGGCGCTGCAGATCCTCGACAACACGGCCGACAACCTGCTTTGGATTCTCTTCCTTCCGGGCCCTTTCGTCCGCCGGCGCAATTTTGCCAATTCTCATCCGCTCCAGCTCACCTCCATCTCCGGTTTCCAGATAGGTCCTGTAAGCTCTGGCCAAGGTCAAAGTGGCTCTTCCTATGGAATGATGGGTGCTCCGACGAAGCTCATTGATAATGGCGCTGCCTCGAATATGGATTTCCGCCAGATCGATTGTGTCGTTCCAAAGCCGGTCGATGAGCTTGGGTCGTGTGACGACGGCGGCGATGTCCCGGATAAAAACACGGACCAAAAAAGGCACGCGGTCCGATAAAGGTGAATTGATGAATCGGACCATTTCCTGGGAGAGGCTGTACATCTCGGACTGAAGATTTTTCGCATTGAGCTGTTTCTTAAACGAAAAAAGACTCAACCAGGCAATCAGTGTGCGCAGAACACAGACGGACTCAACACGATTGGCGCTTTCATTGATGGTCCGGAGCTGTTCGATCAAATCCCTTATGCGTAAAATCCGTGTCGGAAGAGCATACCCTTCCTCAAGGCCGCAAAGCTCGTTCTCCAAATCGATGAGAGTGCCTCCGACGCCTGCTGCGTGTTTTAAATATGAATCGGTGAGGATTTTTCCTTTGAGCCAGAACGTTTTAAACACCGTCTCCGTGACATTGTCCCTGATCCTTTGGACAAGGAGTGTATCCAGAACAAGATAGGGAATAAACATCTCATCGGGAGAGACAAAGATTCTGTTATTGACGATTCCGAAGCGCTTTATTCGATGGGCAATCTTGTTCTTAACCCTGATGTATTCAAGCAGGGCTTGGTGGCGTGATGTCTTCTTCGAATCGTCTCGGAACGCCTGAAAGAAGCTTTGGTTGACATCAGCCAAGAGTGCCTCTTCTTCCGGATCCAAATCACCCGCTGCCGCGGATGGAGCAGGATGCTCAGGGCCGGCCGCCGCCGGCGCCTCTTTGACCGAACATGGGAGGGGAGCGGTCGATACCGATGCCTTTATCCCTTCCCTCCTGGGATAGATTTCGGTCAGAGCCCGCAGCACGACGTGAAATTCCTTCCCTTGTTTTTCGCAGATACGGTTCACTTTGACAAGGGCATCCACATAGTCTGAAAATCGGCTTCCGGACAGTTCGACTCCGTTCTCGCGGGCCAGTTTTTCGATGATGGTCAACATTTCTTCACGCAGCAGCTCAAAAAGTGTCTGTCCCTTGAGATGCGCCAGCCCCCGGGTTATGGCGAGTGATACGGAAAGAACAGCGTTCATCCCCAGGTTCTGCTTTCGCTGCATCACCCGTATCAATTCCTCCGGAGTGGATGCGCCGTCCACTTTCCCACGCCTCTCTGCGACACGGCATTCGAGAGAAAGGAGGGTCCGGTCCACATCCTTGATGGTAAGCCCGGCAGCCACTCTGCCCGTAAAGGCGGGCGCAATCACCGTATTGACGTTCTCCACAGCATTAAGACATCCCATTCCGTTATATCTTTGCGTCCGGTTAAAAAGGTCCGTCAGCTCCTCGTTTTCCAGCTGGTCGATCTGGGATTTACGCACATCCGCCTTAAAAGCAAACACTCCCGGTTCGCTTTCTTTAAACAGTTCAGGGTGCTTGTCGAAAACCTCGTGATGTTCCGCCTTTTCGAAAACATGGTCCACAAGATGGATCGCCTCGCCTGTTCCTGCCGAGGTACCAAGGGGAGTCGCGCCCTTGAATTTCAGGGATACTCCGGCCTTCGGGAGTGAAAATTCAACCGAAGCGCCGACTGTGGGTATGCCGGCATTGGTGGGTTCCTCGTAAGCGTAGATCCGCCTCACCACGGACGCACTGTCCACGTCTGGTGCGCTCAAACCACCGCCGTCCAGGTCGCTCTGCATGACCTCGGTGACGGCGTGATATTTCATCAGCCGCTCCGTATTGGCGCCTCCTCCGGCCTTCAGGCCGAGAGCATTAACAGCGAGGGCGATGTGCGCTTCCATGTCGTCATTGGGGCTTTTGGAGCGGTGTGAGACGACCAGCTCCATGCCCTTACCCAGAGCCACCAGCATGGCCAGGAGAGTCTCATACAGGGTTCCGATCTGGTTGGCCTTGATCAAAACCGTGTTGACAAGACCCTTGGATGCGGCCATTTCGATGGTCGCATCATTGGTCGTCACAAGGTCATCTCCGATCACGAGGAGGCGATCACCCAGAGTGGACATCAGCTTTTCCCACCCTTGGAAATCATTCTCCGAAAATCCATCCTCGATGGAGAGGATGGGAATGTCATATTCCCGGATGGCTTTGAGGTAAACATCAAGAACACCGTCCCGATCCATCACGGTCTGCGCCTTGTCCCGCCAGAAAAGGTACATCCCCACGCTGTCGGCGACCTTAAACTCCCTCCGGTAGGCGATCTCCAGTTCGGACATGGCCGGATCAAGAGCGATCGCCACATCGGTTCCCGGGCGGTACCCGCATTCCTCGATGGTCTGCTTCATCATGGCCCAGAGGCGAAGCTCCGGTACGGCAAAGGCACCGCGCTCGATGTAGGGAGCCAACCCCCCCTCAAGACCGATTCCCATGACGCGGCATCCCTCAGCTTTTTCAATGATCTCTTTCAATCGGTTCTGGAGCCGAACGGTCATCTCCTGAGCCTCCTGATAGTCGCGGGCGCCGAGAATCAGGAACATCGCTTCCTGCATGCTGATATTGGACTCCGGATATTCTTTCTCCGTGTGCCGGCCGCCCATCCCACAGTTGCGAAACTGCCATGGCGTGGAAATGACACCCAATCGAGGATGGGTGATCCGCTGAATCCGTTCCGACAGCAGGCGTTCGCGAACCGCCTGCACTCTTCCCCACCAAGCGGCACCTTTGTCCAGCGATGCGGCTTTCTCCTGCGCCAGGCGTTCGCGTCTGCAAAACTCCTTGTATTTGCCGGGATCGGCGAACTTAAAATCCAGGAAGGACACGATTCCGACGCCGAGGAAAAGGCGGCCGATGTAGATCGCAATCGTGGAGTCAAAAACAAGCCCAAGAGTCAATGTAACGAGAGCAGGGAGCAGGGTTATCAACGCCACATTACGGCTCATCCTGGGACCGGCCGCGGCGACGGCGAAATTATAAGGCGAGTCCGGGTAGTAGTTGAGACCTTCCTTCTTGATTCCGACAGCCCTTCCGTAAGGAGCCTTCAAAAAGATCCGGACGAGTCCCAAAATCCTCCGTATCAAAGGTCCGCGCAAACTTTTTTCAGAGGCTTTTTGCGCCTGTTCATTGAGGGCCATCAAACGGGATGCCGTAAGAAAATGCCCCATTTCATGGAGGGCAATCCCCGAGTGAAAGCTCGTGAACATGAACAGGGCAGAGATCAGTGTCTCGGGACTGAAAAAGATGAACTTCAACACTTCGCCCTTAATAATCTCAACGGAGGGAAGTGCCAGCACGGAGGAAATAAAGGCGACATGGAAAGAAACCAGGATGTGATTGGCGATCACCCACCCCTCTTGGAGATAAGAGCTGGATTCCTTTCCATCCTGCCCGCATCCCTTCCTGAAGAATGAGGCGGCCCGACAATAAACGGGCTGTCTAGGAAGGACGGAAATTTGATATTTCGTCGACCGGAAAGTGAAAAACCGGTTGGACTTGTGCAATTTTTTTTGAATCATGAATGCAAGGATTCAATTTTCACCGATCGCCCCTCCCCCGTTCCTAAAAGTCGATGCCTTCAATCGTTCTGTTAAAATCCCATCAATTCTAACACATCTCAATCGGCAGATTCAAACCTGTTTATTCCGGCTCCCTTAAGGGAGGACGGCTCGACAAACCGCAACAATCTCCGTTTTACTTCAGAAATCCTTTTCTCTTGAGGACGGCATCCACTTTGGGTTCGGCGCCCCGGAAGCGTTTGTAAAGGGCCATAGGATCATCCGTTCCTCCGGCGGAGAGCACATGCTCCCTGAATTTTCCGGCCGTCTCGCGATCGAAGAGGCCCTTTTCCTTGAAGGCCTCGAAAGCATCAGCGTCCAGCACCTCGGCCCAGACATAGCTGTAGTACCCGGCCGAATACCCTCCGGCAAAGATGTGACGGAAGTAGGGAGTCCGGTAGCGGACGATGATCTCGGGGATGAGGCCGATCCTGTCAAGGGAGGCCTTTTCGAACGTAAGGCAGTCCTTTTCCTCCGGCGATTTCAGAGTATGCCAGTCCATGTCCAGATAACAGGCGGCCAGGTATTCGGTTTCTGCGAATCCACGGTTGAAGAGTTTGGATTTCCTGACCTTTTCCAGCAGATCGTCGGGAATGGGCTCCCCGGTTTTATAGTGGCGGGCGTACATTTTCAGCACCTCGGGATGGCCGCCCCAGTTTTCCATGATCTGAGAGGGGAGCTCTACAAAATCCCGCGGCACGTCCGTTCCTGTAAGCGAGGGATAGGTCCGGTCGGA
>JAHIPL010000004.1 GCA_018894615.1 Acidobacteriota bacterium
CGCGGGGGAGGAGTTTTGGTCACATGCCCCCGCTGGACGAGGATGACGGCATCACCGGCCAGGGCCGTGATCAGATCTTTTTCGATTTCGGTGAGGATGTGGGTTTCCAGGCAGAAATACCGCGCATCCCGTTTGGAGGCATATCCGGGGGCAAGGAAAACGGCCTCCTGCAGCAACCCGGCCCCATCGAATGAACCGGACACCTCCAGCATGTCCTCGTAACGCTCGAGGAAAAGACGGAGCTCTTCTCCTCTCCGCCGATCAATGAACAGCGCAGCCTTGAGATCCGCGCTCGAAAGCCCGGCCATGCGCAGGTCCTGTAGGGAGTGGGAGATCGCCGTGATCAAACCGGGCCGAAGTTCGAGACGCCCGAAATAGGGGAGTTTTCCGGCCCGGCGGAGCTCGTCGAAGGAGCGGTGAAGAAAAATGCGCGGCCGCGTGCCCGACAGGCGGCGAAGCCCGCGTGCAACGAGAGTGAGTCCGGCGATCTCGTCCGCCAGGGTCCCGGTCGTGACGAATCGAAGATTAATCCAGTTTCGCCCGGCTCGCACCAGCCCTTCTCCGATCTGCCGCCCAATACTGAAACTCGGGACAAAAAAGATTTTTTCCCGTGTAGGCCGATCCTCGAGGTGAGTGGACAAAATATCGGCGATGTTCAATGCTTTTCCTGACGCTCTTTACCTTACCATTTTTCAGGAGGCAAGAAAACGGTAAGTGAATAAAATCAGCGGACGACAGTGATCTGGTCGGAGGATGTGCAGATTATTTCAGGTTTTCCCCGGTATTTCCGAATACGGCCGCGGACTCGTACTTCTCGGTTGAGATAATACTTCTCAGGACGGGTGGGGAATTTGTCGAAATCCCGGGCGAAGATGACAGCGGTGAAGTGGTTTTCCCAGTCCTCGTGGAAATTGAGAAAGCAGACACGCCCGGTGTTCCGCGCGGCGATGACCGTGCCCTGAACTTCGCAGTTCTCGCCGTAGTGCTTGTCCGCTTCATCCCACGAAATGAGGGGAACGTCCTCGGCCTCGTCAAATTCCGGACGGCCCCAGAGACCGATACCGGCCTCCCTGGCATCCCGTTCCAGGCCGCGAAACTCCTCGGTTCGGCTGTAGACCTTGCGCGTGTAGACGAACCCGTAGCCGTTTTTGAGGATTTCGGCATTGAGCAAGCGTCCATCGGGGAGAAAAACATAGGCCAGGGTGCGGCCGTACTCATCCCGTCGCTCCCATTCATGCTCCAAACGGACATTCCGGTCAAGCACCAGGGATTTGACATAATCTTTCGCTTCCTGCGCGAACTGTCGAACGGAATCGTTGGGATGATCCAGCTCCGGCGTATCGATCCCAAGCAGCCGCACGGTCTCATCCCCGTCCAGGACGATGGTGTCCCCATCAATGACCTTGATACAGTGCCTGAAGCCATCCCCCGCCTGCACGCAGACAATGAATATTGAAGCGACAAACAGCACTTCGACGGCACACCTGGCCGCAGTACTCTTTTTCCATCCTTTAAATGCAGCCATTATTAATATTTCTAAGCGCTCATCCATTCCTGACACAAAACCTCAGCCTGTTCGAGAACGGTTTGGGTGGCTTTTTCCTGTTTGTCGGGGGGATATCCATACTTTCGCAAAATCTTTTTCACGATCACCCTAATTTTAGCCCTCGCATTCTCCCTCACATGCCAGTCAATCGTCACACTCCGCCGCACCGCATCCACCAGCTCCTGGGCGATGGTCTTAAGCGTCTCATCCCCCAGCACCTGCACCGCGCTGTCGTTTACCTCAAGCGCATCATAAAAGGCCACTTCATCATCCGTCAGACCAAGTGTCTCTCCCCGCTTCTGAGCATCGCGCATTTCCTTCGCCAGTTCAATCAGTTCCTCGATGATCTGCGCCGCCTCGATCGCCCGATTTCGGTATTTCCGGACCGACTCCTCCAGCATCTCCGCAAACGATCGCGCCTGAACGACGTTCTTTCGGGATTTCGTTTTGATCTCGTCGTTCAATAACTTTCTCAACAACTCAACGGCAAGATTCTTATACGGCAGCCGGCGGACGTCCGCTAAAAAGTCATCCGACAGAATGGAAATATCCGGTCTTTTCAACCCAGCCGCCGCAAAAATATCAACAACCTCATCGGATGAAACCGCCCTCGAAACAAGCTGCCGGATCGCCGTCTCCATATCTTCGGGTGTTTTCCCCTCACCCTCAACCGTTGCTTTCGCCAACCCCGCCCGGACCTCTTGGAAGAAACCCACCTCATCCCGGATCTTTATCGCCTCGTCATGGGGCACAGCCAACGCAAACGCCCTTGACAAAGCCGTCACTTCATCCAGATAGCGCTTTTTCCCGTCCTCAAGCTGTAGGATGTGCTCCATGGCGGCCGCAAGACCCGATAGACGTTTCGCCGGTTCCGCCCGCAGCAAGGAAACATAATCAAAGCCGTGATACATAGATTGAACGATGTCATACTTCTCCAGCATGACCGCGACAGCTTCTTTCTGGTCCAGGGCCGCATCCCCTCTTCCTCCCGCCTCCGTGTAATCGGCAAGGGCACGCTTGAGTTGATCGGCCAGCCCCAAATAGTCCACAACCAAGCCACCCGGCTTATCCTTAAAAACCCGGTTCACCCGGGCGATCGCCTGCATCAGGCCGTGGCCCCGCATTGGTTTATCCACATACATCGTGTGAAGCGACGGGCAGTCGAAACCGGTCAGCCACATATCCCGAACAATCACCATCTTCATGGAATCGCCGGTGTCTTTGAATCGCTTGGCCAAAGCCTCCCGCCCCGGTTTGTTTCGGAGATGGGGCTGCCATTCAATCCGATCGGATGCGGACCCGGACATGACGATCTTCACCACACCCTTGCCGTCCTCCTCGCTGTGCCAATCCGGTCTTAACTTGATGATGGCGTTGTACATGTCAACACAGATCCGGCGGCTCATGCAGACGACCATGGCTTTGCCGTCCATGGCCCTGAACCGATCATCAAAATGATTCACCAAATCTTCGGCGACAAGAGCAACCCTCTTTTCCGTTCCCACCATGGCCTCGAGTGCGGCCCACTTGGTGCGCAGTTTCTGCTTTTCGGATTCCTCTTCTCCCTCGGTGATCTCTTCAAACTCCGGATCGATTTTCGGTTTTTCCTCTTCTATGAGATCGATCTTGGCCAGGCGGCCTTCATAATAAATAGGAACCGTGAACTTATCCTCGACCGCCCTCAGGATGTCGTATTTGTCGATATAATCTCCAAAAACCGCCGGCGTGCTCCGGTCCTCACGCTCGATCGGTGTGCCCGTGAATCCGATAAAGGAGGCATTGGGGAGGGCGTCATGCATGTGCCGGGCGAAACCGTCGATAAAGTCGTACTGGCTGCGGTGCGCTTCGTCGGCAATGACCACGATATTCCGTCGGTCCGACAGCCTGGGATACTGCGCCCCCTTGGTTTCAGGCAAAAACTTCTGAATCGTCGTAAAAACAACACCCCCCGACCGCACCTGAAGAAGCTCCTTCAAATGTTCCCGGTTTTCCGCCTGAACCGGAGTCTGCCTCAATAGATCCCGGCAGGAGGAAAATGTGCCGAAAAGCTGGTCGTCGAGATCGTTCCGGTCCGTGATGACGAGCAAAGTGGGATTTTCCATCGCCGGATGACGGATCACTTTCCCCGCAAAAAACGCCATCAGCAGGCTTTTCCCGCTGCCCTGCGTGTGCCAGATGACA